>CAIVLG010000082.1 GCA_903906695.1 uncultured beta proteobacterium
ATCAGCGCCGTCGCGGCGACCAGGTTGTCTATGCCCTTGTTGCCGGTTTGCACACAAAGCCGCCCCCACAGCTTGGCAATCGCCGGGGTCACCGGCAGGATGCAATGGGCATATTGCAACTCGGTTAACGCAAGCCACTCGGCGAGTTGTGCGGCAAATTCCGGGTTTTCTGTTCGCTGCCTTTGAATGCCTGCCTCGATTTCTCCGATGGTCAAGGCACTCAAGAAAATGGAATCCGAAGTTTGCTTCTTGATGTATCTCAACACGCCTGCATTGGGCTTTGCCTTGCGCAACTCGGACAACACGATGGTGTCCAGCAATATCATGAAAGGTCAATCGAACGCGGTTGCAGATCGAGTCGCGCCTTAGCAAGAGAGCTTTCTGAGGACTTTGGAATCGGTTCTTTGGGGATGGCTAAAAGATGTTCGATAAAGCTCGCTGGCCGACCTGCGCTGTTCGCAGCGCCGCGCTGCAAGATCTCAAAATCCTGCTCCGACAGTACCACCACCGCCCGCTTGCCGCGCCGCGTGACGTGCTGGGGAACACCGCGCAAAGCGATGTCCACCAACGCGCTAAATTGCGACTTGGCATCTTGCAGCCGCCATGCGTTTGGCGCTGATTTGGTGGAGGTAGGTGGCATATTTTCAACTGACCAGATCAACTGACTAGTTTGATTCTAAGCCATTCAACGGCAAACAGATTGGGGCTGCGCTGGAAATGCGTAAAGCAGATCGACTCAATATTGGAGAGAATTCATATAGGAAGGTACTATACTTCGTTCCTATATGAATTCCGTTCTACGCATTCCGCTTAACACCACACCCGAGCAACAGGAGCGCCTGCAAGCCTTGCAGGCGGCGTTTGCCAAGGTCTGCAATGCGTTGGCGCCGATCGTGCAGCAGACCAAAGTATGGAACCGGGTGGCGCTGCACCACCTGGCCTATCACAGCCTGCGCCAGCGTTTTCCGGACCTGGGCTCGCAGATGGTTTGCAATGCCATCTACTCGGTTTCGCGCACCAGCCGCTTGTTGTTCCAGCATCCGCAAAGTCCGTTCAATCTGGCGCGGCTCGCAGGCAAGCCTTTGCCCCTGCTGCGCTTTGCCGATACTTGTCCGGTCTACTTCGACCGCCATACGCTCTCGCTCAAGGCGGGCCAGCTCTCGATGTACACGCTGGACGGCCGGATCCGGTTTGCGCTGGCGCTAAGGCCCGAGGACGAAGCCAGTTTCAATGACAAGAAGCTGCGCGAAATCGTACTTGCGCGCCGGATTGACGGCGTGTTTGAATTGTCCTTCCTGCTGAGCGACGAGACCGACAAGGATGCGCTCGCACCACCGGTTGCCGCCAACGCAGAAGTTCCGGACTATGTGATGCTCGAGGAGGCTGCATGAATCCCGCAAAAAACGCTTCGGAGTTGAGCAAGGGCCTTGGCGAACTCAAACCCTACTTCCTGCGCGCGGCCGGGCTCAGTCTGGTGGCGAGCCTCCTGGTAGTGGCGCCGTCGGCCTATATGCTGGAGGTCTACGACCGGGTGGTCAACAGCCGCAGCCACATGACATTGGCGATGCTGACGCTGGCGGTATTGGGCGCCTTTTTGATGATGGAGGTGCTCGAATGGGCGCGCGGCCAACTCATGCACCAGGCATCGATGGCGCTCGATCAGCGTCTGAGCGGGCGCATTTTCAACGCCCTGTTCGAAAGCAATCTGAGGCGCCCGTCAGGCAGTTCGGCGCAGCCGATGAATGACTTTCGCACGGTGCGGGAGTTTCTCAACAACCCGGTATTGATCGCCTGCATGGAGGCACCCGTATCGCTGGTGTTTCTGATTCTGGTTTTTGCCGTGAGCCCGGTGCTGGGCTGGTCGACGGTGGTGGCGGCGCTGGTTCAGACCCTCATCGCCTGGCTCAATCAGACCAGCACGCAGCCGCCGCTGCTGGCAGCCAACCGCAGCGCCATCGCGGCGCAGCAGTACGCCGACGGCTCGCTGCGCAACGCCCAGGTGATCGAGTCGATGGGCATGCTGCGCGACATTCATCGGCGCTGGATGGAAAAGCAACGCGAATTTCTGAACCTGCAGGCCGTCGCTTCGGACGCCGGTGGCGCGTTTCAGGCCAGCTCCAAACTATTGCAGAACGTCACCAGCTCCGGTTTGCTCGGGCTGGGCGCCTGGCTGCTGCTGCGCGGTGAACTCAATGGTGGATCGGCCATGATGATCGTCGCCTCGATCCTGGGTGGCAGAGTGTTGGCGCCGCTGGTGCAAATTGTTTCGCAGTGGCAGGCGGTGGTGAATGTGCGCGATGCCTGGACTCGCCTGGACCAGATGCTGACGGCGCTGCCGGTGCATCCACCCAGCATGGCCCTGCCGGCGCCGCATGGCGCTCTGGCCGTCGAGAACGTGATGGCCGCCGCGCCGGGGTCGCAGATTCCGATTCTCAAAGGCATCGCATTCACGCTGCAACCGGGTGAGGTGTTGGCGGTAGTCGGTCCGTCAGCATCGGGCAAGACCACGCTGGCCCGCCTGCTGGTGGGTTTATGGCCGGCTGCCAGTGGCAAGGTGCGGCTTGACGGTGTGGACGTCTTTAGCTGGAACAAAGCCGAGCTTGGGCCCCATATCGGCTACCTGCCGCAGGGCGTCGAACTGTTCGAAGGCACGCTCGCCGAAAACATCAGCCGCTTCGGCGAGATCGAGCCGGCCAAGGTCGAGGCTGCCGCGCGCGCCGTCGGCCTGCATGAAACCATCATGGAATTGCCAAAGGGTTACGACAGCCCGGTCGGACGCGACGGCGCCATTCTGTCGGGTGGGCAGCGCCAGCGCGTCGGTTTGGCGCGTGCCCTTTATGGTGACCCGGTTTTTGTGGTGCTCGACGAGCCCAATTCAAGTCTGGACGAATCAGGCGACGCGGCGCTGGCCAGCGCCATTGCCCAGCTCAAATCACGTGGCACCACCTTTGTCGTCATGACGCACCGGACCAGCGTCTTGTCGGTGGCCGACAAGATGCTTATCTTGCAGGATGGCCAGAACCGCGCCTTCGGCCCACGCGACGAAGTTCTGGCGGCACTTGCCAAAGCCATTGCGCCGCAGCAGGCACAGCAGCCGCCGGTTCCAGTTTCTGCGCTGGCTACCCGCACCTAAGGACAAGCCCATGAAGACACCGGCATTTTTTGAACGCAGCGAGCTCACTGCCACCTTGTGGACCTTCAGAAATGAATTTCTCATGGTCGGATTTTTCAGCATGGTGGCCAACGTGCTGATGCTCACTCCCACCCTCTACATGCTGCAGGTCTATGACCGCGTCATGGCCAGTCAGAGTGAGTTGACGCTGCTTGCCATGTCGTTGTTGACACTGGCCCTGTTCGGCGTCATGGCCTTTGCCGAATGGCTGCGCTCGCGCCTGCTGGTGCGGACCGGCGTGCGCCTGGACGAGCGGCTTGGCACGCAGGTTTTCAACGCCAGTTTCGAATCGCATTTGAACCAGGCCGGCACCTCGCCGGCACGCTCCTTTGGCGATCTGATCCAGGTGCGCCAGTTCCTCACGGGCAACGGCATCTTTGCCTTTTTTGACGCGCCCTGGGCGCCGATCTACATGGCAGTGCTGTTCATGCTGCATCCCTTGCTTGGTGTGCTGGGCCTTGTGTTTGCGCTGATTCAAACGCTGCTGGCGTGGTTTGGCCACCGCCATACGCTGGCCCCGTCCGAGGCGGCTGTGGCAGCCAACACCGAAGCCAGCATTTTTCTGCAAAGCAAGCTGCGCAACGCCGAAGTCGTCGAGTCGATGGGCATGCTGGGTGACCTGCGTCAGCGCTGGGCCGAGCGGCACGCGGCCTCGCTCGAGCAGGGCGCCAACGCGCAGGCGTTGACACAAAGGGTCGTGGCCTGGAGCAAGTTCATCCGGTACAGCCAGCAGTCGCTGGCGCTCGGGGCCGGCGCCCTCTTGGTGATTGATGGTCAGCTTTCCCCCGGCGGCATGATCGCCTCCAACGTGCTGATGAACCGGGCGCTGGCACCGATTGATCAGATCGTCAGTGGTTGGCGCGGCTTTATCAGCGCTGCAGCTGCTTTTGGCCGGCTTGAAAAGCTGTTGCTGAGTTTCCCGCAGCGCGACCCGGCCCTGTCAAGAGTGGCACCCAAGGGTCACATCGAACTGCACGATGTGGTGGCGACCGCGCCTGGACGCAGCAGCCCGATTCTGAAGAATATCAGCCTGTCGGTGGCTGAGGGCACGGTGCTGGTGGTGCTCGGGCCATCGGGGTCCGGCAAGTCGACGCTGGCCCGAGTGCTGATGGGCATCTGGCCCGATACTTCGGGCACTGTCGTGCTCGACGGACTTCCGCTGGACGGCTGGGACCGCAGCGAACTCGGCCCTCATCTGGGCTACCTGCCCCAGGACATCGAGCTGTTTGATGGCACACTGGCTGAGAACATTGCCCGCTTTGGCAAGATCGATCCAGACCTGGTCATCGAAGCGGCCCGCAACGCCGGTCTGCACGACATGATTCTGCGTTTTCCAAAAGGTTACGACACACCCATTGGCGAGGCTGGCGCCCTGCTTTCGGGCGGACAGCGCCAGCGCATCGGACTGGCACGGGCCATTTATGGCAATCCGGCGCTGATCGTGCTGGACGAGCCCAATGCCAACCTGGACGATGCCGGTGAAGGAGCCTTGGTCAAAACGGTGCACAGCATGAAGGCCAAAGGAAAAACCGTGGTGCTGATCACGCACCGTCCCGGCATCCTGGGCGTGGCAGATCGCTTGCTGTTGCTGCTTGATGGCCGGATCCAGGCCGAAGGACCGCGCGATGCCGTTCTTGCCGCGCTAAAAGCCAACGCGCGACCGCCCGCGGGCACCGCATCTGCGGCAGTGGCCGTCCCGGCCTAGGGCCTGTTCATCACCTTTCTTGTCGAGACCGCCATGGCCAATTCAAACAAGCTTCAACGCAACAATTCCAGCACCGCCCAGACCACCTCGTCGGTGACCGATGTCGTGGCCAAGCCTGCGGTCAAAGGGCACCCCGGGCGTGTCGGCATGTGGGCGCTGATTCTCGGGTTTGGCGGTTTTTTGTTGTGGGCCAGTCTGGCACCGCTTGACGAAGGGGTGCCGGGCCAGGGCATGGTCGCCATTGATACCAAGAGCAAGGCGGTGCAGCATCTTACGGGCGGCATCATCAAGGAAGTGCTGGTCAAAGAGGGGCAGGAGGTGAGCCAGGGGCAACTGCTGATCAAGCTTGACGAGGCTAGCGCACGGGCCAATTTCGAAGCAGCCCGGCAACGCTACCTGGGCATGCGCGCCATGGAAGGACGCCTGCTGGCAGAGCAGCGCGGCCTGGGCCAGATCAGCTGGCATGCGGACTTGCGCGAAGCCTTGAGCGATCCGCAAATACGTCAGGTGGCGCTAACCCAGGAGCAGTTGTTTGACTCCCGCCGCAACAGCCTGCGCGCTGAATTGCAGTCGATCGAGGAAAGCATCCAGGGCCAGGTGGGCATGCTGCAGTCCTACACCACGATGCTGGAGAACCGGCGCCATCAACTTGCCTTGATCAGCGAAGAGCTCAAGAATACCAGTGAGCTCGTGAAAGAGGGCTACGCGCCACGCAACCGACAACTCGAGTTGCAACGCATGGTGGCTGAGATCAATTCTTCGATTGCCGAATTGCTCGGCAACACAACCCGTGCCGAACGCTCGGTCAGCGAACTGCGCCAACGCGCCATCATGCGTCAGCAGGAATACCGCAAGGACGTCGAGACCCAGTTGGCCGAGGTCGGACGCGAAGTGCACGCCGACGCCGAAAAATTGCAGGCCGTCAAAGATGACCTGGGTCGCGTGGACATCAAGTCCCCCGCTGCCGGTCAAGTCGTTGGCCTGGCATTTCAGAGTGTGGGTGGCGTAATCGGGCCGGGGCAAAAACTGATGGACATTGTGCCGACCAACCAGGCGCTGCTGCTCGAGGCGCGTGTCGTGCCGCACCTGATCGATCGGGTTCATGCGGACATGGCGGTCGACGTTCGGTTTTCTTCATTCGCCAATTCGCCGCAACTGGTGGTGCCTGGCAAGGTCGCATCGATTTCAGGCGACCTGCTGACGGATAGCCGAACCGGTGCGAGCTACTACCTGGCGCGCGTTGCCGTGACACCCGAGGGCCTGAAGAAGCTCGGCAAGCGGCAAATGCAGCCCGGCATGCCGGTGGAGGTGATCTTTCTGACCGGCGAGCGCTCGATGTTGACGTACTTGCTGCATCCACTGATGCGGCGTCTGGCTGCCTCGATGAAAGAGGAGTGAGCACATGAAACACCGTAGTCTCAAATTCCAACTGTTGGCCGGCACCCTGCTGTCCTGCTCCATGGGCGCCTGGTCCATGGACTTGTTGCAGGCCTACGAGGCTGCCAAGATCAACGACGCCACGATCCGGGCCTCGCGCGCTGCTGCCGATGCCGGGCGCGAACGTTTGCCGCAGGCGCTCGCCCAAATGCTGCCCAACGTCAACGCCAGCATGACGCAAAACAAGAATCGATTGCGCCGAGACATTCCCAATTCCCTTGGGCAGATCGCCAGCACCGACTCTGAATATCCCAGCAGCAACCGGACCTTGTCGCTTCGGCAACCGCTGTTTCGCAGCTACCTGACAGCCCAATACCGCCAAGCCGAAGCGCAGGTGCAGGATACCGAAGCCGCGCTAGGCCAGGACGAGCAAGACCTCGCGGTGCGCGTCAGTGGCGCCTATTTCGAGGCGATGTTGACGCACGAGCAGCTGGCCCTGGTGTTGGCGCAGCGCGCTGCCTACAGCACGCAACTGGCTGCTGCCAGACAGGCACTGGTTGGCGGCGCGGGTACCCGAACCGACGTCGACGAAGCCCAAGCCCGACTCGACATGAATGCGGCCAACGAGATTGAGGCGCGGCAAAACATCGATTACACCTTGCGGCGCTTGCAGACCCTGGTCAATCAGCCCATCAACAGCCTGGCCAAGCTCGACCTGGCCCGCTTCGAGCTGGCAGACCCGCAACCCAATCAGGTCGAAAGCTGGATCGAGCGCGCCGAGCAGAACAGTCTGAGACTGCAATCGTATAAAGCGCAGGTCCAAGTGGCTCGTGGCGAGGTTGACAAGGCCAAAGCCGGACATATGCCAACGCTCGACGCCGTGGCGCAGTGGACCCGCAGCGACAGTGAAGATCAGGTCACGGTTCAGACCGCCTACACCAACAAATCTCTGGGGCTTCAGCTGACCATTCCGCTGTTTGCCGGTGGCTATGTCAACTCCACCGTGCGCCAGGCGTTGGCCGGGCTTGAGCGCGCCGAGCAATTGTTGGAGGCGACCCGGCTCGATCTGGCCGTCAATGTGCACAAAGAATTTCGTGGTGTGACAGAGAACATTGGCAAGATCAAGGCACTCGAGCAGGCTCTGCGTTCTTCCGATCAACTGGTGCTGTCAAATCGCAAATCCATGCAAGCTGGGAGCCGCACGCTGGTTGATGTGTTGAACGCCGAACAGCAACGCACGATGGTACTGCGCGACCTGGCGCAAGCCCGCTATATGTATCTGATCTCAAGAATCAGGCTGCTGGCGCTGGTGGGTAGCGCTGACGCCGATGCGGTCGCGGTCATCAACCGGTCGCTTCAGAACTGAAATGAAAGGGAAATACGTGAAATCCATCGCGACAACGACAGCCGGTTTTCTCATCAGCGTCCTGTTGGCCTCCTGTGGAGGAGGACTTGATGAAACATCCATCACGGCAGGGCCGCTGATGTACCACAGCCCTGGCCACTTTACGGTTGAGGGGCCGAATCTGGACAAGGGCATTACTTTCGTAGCGCCACTGTGCAGCGGCATTGGCGAGATTGCCGGCAGCACCCCAACCCGGCGTGACTACAACTGCACACCTACGGCAACCGGCACGATCGTGGTGTACGTGGTTGGCGGCAACGTCGTGCTGCGCTCCGCCGGTTTCGGCGTTCCCTTGCCGCAAGTGAGCCTGAAAACCAGCATGGGCGACATGCTGCTGGAACTTGATCCGTCCAAAGCCCCGCTCACTGTGGATAACTTCCTGCAGTATGTGGCCGATGGCTTCTATCCCAATCTGATCTTTCACCGGGTGATTCCAAACTTTATGGTTCAGGGCGGTGGCTTTGACTCGGCGTTGGTGCAAGCTACAACGCGCGCTCCGATCAAGCTCGAAACTCCCAACGGCCTAAGCAACATGCGGGGCAGCGTAGCAATGGCACGCACCAGCATCCCTGATTCGGCAACTTCCCAGTTCTTCATCAGTGTGGTGGACAACCCGAGTATGGACTACGTCAATGCCACGCAGCCAGGCTACGCAGTGTTCGGCAAGGTGGTCGACGGCATGAGCGTGGCAGACGCAATTGCCGCAGTGCCCACAGGTCCCCGCGGCAATGGTATGACCGACGTTCCGTTGACCGATGTGGTGATCCTGTCTGCCACGCAAACGCGCTGAGACAGATTGACAGCAAGCCGGTCGCGCCTACAATTTTTTCGTCGCGTCGAGAGGGGCCAACCCCAGCGAGCGAACACAATATTTACAACAGAAGACGACATGAGAGTGAAGAAACTCGCGCTGGCGCCAGCCATCGCCTTGTTAGCAAACGCTTTGGGCACCATACAGAACTAACAGCAAAGCCGTGGCGGATGGGCAGCGCATCAAGACTCAACCGGTCGAGTTTGTGTTAGGTTGCTGCAGTGGGCGACTCCAGCAATTGCCCATCGTCAACAACAAGCAGAACGACACAATACTAGCGTGTTGGCTCATCACAACATTAGCGAGATGATGCGCCTAATATTAATGATATTGCACAACACGTCTTTAGTGAAACCATAAAAACGCCGGCCACCACCAAGGCAACACCTAACGAAAAACTAGGAGTCTGGGCGCCAGAAGTTTTTCGGCGTGCCGAATGTTACCGTTTTCGACAGTAAGTCGGCTGAGTTATGGTGAGCGCGTCACTCGACGCCTGTGTCGGTGGTGACGCGATGGCTATTGCATCTGGCTCAACACGGAACATTTCTGTTTTTCCGGCTTCTTTTGCCTCAACAGGCCTGCATGGCCCCCATTCTGCGCAGATTGAGCGCCATACACACGAGCTTGAACTCGGCCAGTGTCTTTTGTAACCCCCGCATGCTGAACTGTCTGAGCCCCAAGACGTTCTTGATCCAGCCGTTGGGTGGCTCTGCAATCCACTTGCGCTTGCGATAGTCGGTTTTTTCTTGCTCGGTTTCGAACTTTGCTGCCATCGCCACCGTGTGCGGGTAACGTTGCGCATCCCTGGGCTTGGCCAGTACCTTGCCTTCGCGGCCCAAGGCAATGACCAGTTCGGTATCGGGTTGAGTGATTGCCAATTCGGCCATCACCGCCTCACTGCGGTAGCCCGCATCGGCCAATGCCTGAGCGGCCGATGAACCCGTGTTTGTCCAGTGGTATAACCGTAAATCAGCATCTTGACCATCATGGTCGGGTGAAACGGTTGGTTGCGCGATCCACCACCTTGGTAGCGCGCGTGAAAGGCGCTCAGGTTCAGGCTGTCCACGGTGTCGCTGATGAAATACGCGAGGTGACCCTGGGGCAACCATTCCTGCAAAGCGCAGGGCAAAAGGTACTGCTGATCGGGTTGGTAAGGCATGTAGCTGGTGCTCATCCTCAATTAACGACCAACCTCACATCGCGTTACTGGTACCAACCCTAGTTTCTACCGCCCAGACTCCTAGCCATTGAAGCTGTATTTATTGACGGCCTTGGTGTCGGGGTCGGGAACCTTGGCGATGGGGAAAACTCCGATTGGGCCACAGTAGTGGAAGCTGATTTTCAGAGTTCCATCACCAGCCAGACGTCTTGCTTTTCCAGCCAACACTGGATCGCCGGTAATGCTTGCTATCAGCCGGTCGGCATCATTCAGGGTTAGAAAATCATTCGTAGCACCTCCCGGTGCTCGATCCCGATTTGGAGTTGCCACCAGTGGTCCAGCGGGAGGTCTGGATCGTCAACCCGGTTTCGAGGCGGGTCTAGCTTGGGCGAAACTGTCACGCGGCCATCACTGGCGCCGGTTGAACGTGCATTGGTGCGACCTTAAATCTCTGCGCGGCTTGCCACACGTCATAGGCGCTTTGTTCTGCCAGCCACAGACGGGCTTCGCCACCACGCGCCACACCTAGCCATGCCTCGATACGCAGTGCCATTTCAGGGGAAATAGCAGCGCGGCCATTCAGCACACGAGACAGCGCTACACGGGACACGCCCAACTGTTGTGCAGCGTCGGTGACACTCAACCCCAGCGCTGGCAACACGTCGTCACGCAGCGTCAAGCCGGGATGCGGGGGGTTAAACATGCGTGCCATTCTTGAATCTCCTAGTGATAGTCCTGATAGTCCACCAACACGGCATCGGTGCCTTCAAACGCAAATGTCATGCGCCAGTTGCCGCTTACCCAGACTGAGAAATGCCCCTTGAACTCGCGCCCTTTGAGAGGATGCAAGCCCCAGCCCGGCAGGTTCATGCCTTGGGCATTGGTCGGCTCGTTCAGGCGCCGCAGCATGGAGGCAAGTCGCGGGGCATGGGCAGCCTGTATGCCAGCAATACTCCCTTTATCGAAAAAGCCCTTCAAGCCTTTGTGCCGGAACGTCTTAATCATGACTAATTGTATCGTGTAACGCTACGCCAGCGAGTTGGCAGAAGCGTTGTATCGCGCACGGCTGCTTGATTTGGCCACCCACACAGATGACAGCGCGATCACCGTATAGCAATGGGGTGCAAGAGCTGCACCCCACAGTGCAACGCCAAGTGCACCTCGGTCGCACGATGTGACCGAGGTACATCGGTCCGGCTCTCACTTGTAACCGTTACAAGTGACGGCACATCCCCGCGCTGCGAGAGTTCACCCGGTCATCGTGCCGGGTTTTTTTTGGGTAATTCACGTCATCGGATTCAAAAAATCCGCTTACATCCGCCGTTACATCGTGAAAAAGCAACCGCACAAAAGAAGAAGCCTGCTAGCAATTAAGTAGCAGGCTTTCCTTATCTAGCGCGGCTTGCAGTTGGTAGGATGTGGGAGATTCGAACTCCCGACCAACGGATTAAAAGTCCGCTGCTCTACCAGCTGAGCTAACATCCCATGCGGACTCCAAAGAAGGGTCTTTGATTGTCCTGCGAAGCGGCGAATTGTAGCCTTATTTGTCTGACTTCCCCTCTGCGCTGGCAAGCCGATCCAGAATCCAGCCCGCCGCACATTGGCCGAAGGTCGCGGTCACGCTGACCACTGACCCGTAGCCCTGGCAATTGAGTGTGCCGTCACCTGCCACATCGCAAGACGCATCGGGCGGCTGGACGGCCTCTCGACTAAAGACGCAGGTGACGCCGATCTTCTTGCCGGCAGCCGGCGCGCCGTGCTCCTTGCGCAGTCGATAACGCAGCTGTGCCAGCACAGGGTCGTGCGTGGTGTTGGCCAGATCGTCAATGTCTACCATTTGCGCATGCCGCTTGCCGCCTGCCGCACCGACCGAAATGAACAACGCGCCGCTGTTGCGCGCCCACGCTGCCATCGCCGTCTTGGCGCGCACCTGATCGCAGGCATCAATGACGGCGTCGACGCCCGGTGGCAACAAAACGGGCCAATTGTTCGGCTCGACGAATTCTTCAATGCAGTTCAGTTCGCATGAAGGGCTGTAGGCAAGGATGCGATCGCGCATCGCCAGCACTTTGGCCTGCCCCAGCGTCGCATCGAGGGCCTGAATTTGGCGATTGATATTGGACTCACTCACATGGTCCAGGTCAATCAAGCTTAGACGGGCCACGCCGCTGCGCGCAAGTGCCTCGACTGCCCAGGAGCCGACACCGCCGATGCCGACCACTGCCACGTGCGCATCCTGGATGCGCTGCGCCCCTGCAACCCCATAGAGACGAGCCAGGCCAGCAAAACGTCGATCAATATCCATAGCCGACCGGTGGCTATTTCAGGCGCGCCAGCCGCTCCTTGGCCGCAGCCGCCGCTTCAGATTGCGGATAAGCCTTGAGCAGGTCCTCAAGCGTCTTGCGAGCGCCGCGTGTGTCCTTCATTTCGATCTGGCAATTCGCAATCGACAGCACGGCTTCTGGTGCACGCGGGTGTTCTGGTTCTTTGGCAATCAGCGCCCTGAAGTTGATCGTCGCCTCTTTGTAGTCGCGCGTGGCGTACTGCGCATTGCCGAGCCAGAACAGGGCCACAGCGCCATAGCCACTGCGCGGATAGCGCTTCATGAAATCAAGAAAAAGGGCTTGCGCCGCGGCAAAATCGCCCTTCCTGAAAACCGTGAGCGCTGCTTCAAAATCTCCCTTTTCCGAGGGCTCGGCCATAAAGTCGCGGCCATCGAGCGATACCTTGACCGGTTCGAACTGGCGAAACCTGTCATCCATCGCCTGAGCCATATCTTTTTGTCGCCGCTGGATGTCTGCCAGCTCGCGCGAGAGCTGTTCATTCGCGCCGCGCAGCTTTGCCGTCTCCGCGCGCAGCACTTCAATCTGGTTTTGCAGGTCGAGCAAACTCCGACGCACTGCTGCGTTGTCATCACCGGCGCGACTGGCCCCCTGCTCTGCCAGCGAACGAACGGCATCAACACGCTGCCGCAGGTCGAGAATCGCCTTGCGCGCTTCATCGTCATCAAAGACACCGGCAGCCGCGGACGCGGCCCAGCAACAAAACAGCAGCAAGCTTGCAGTCCGACGCATCATGGTCGTTGCACCAATGTCCACAAGGCTCATCGGTAGCTGATTTCAGCTCGACGATTTTTCGCCATGGCAGCCTCGTCAGATCCCGCCACGGCCGGCTTTTCCTTGCCAAAACTGACCGCTTCCAACTGCCCATCAGGCACACCCAGCAGGCCCAGCGCAGAGCGCACCGCCTCAGCCCGCTTTTGCCCCAGGGCCAGGTTGTACTCGCGACCTCCGCGCTCATCGGTATGGCCCTCAAGCACGACCCTGCGCGCCTTGTCAGCCTTGATGAAGCGTGCTTGCGCCTCGACGATGGATTGGAATTCGGGCTTGATGACATAGCTGTCAAGATCAAAATAGACGACTCTCGGACCCGCCGGAGCAGCGCCCTGCTGGGCTGACTTGTTGACGTCCACGGGGGTCACACTACTCTTGTCAACCGCACTCCCAGTGGCACCACTGGCATCCTGCGAAACCGCAGTTCCGGTTTTGTCTTCGACCGGAACATTGTCCAGCTTCACTGAAGAGCCGCACGCTGTCAGCAGCACGCTCAGACCAAAAACCAGCATCAATCGCTTCATAAAAATACCCTTCCTTAATTTGATTGCTTCTGAAACGGTCCCCAATCAGGTTCCCGAATATTGCCGTTTTGACTCGTCAGACGGGCTTTCAGTTTGCCGTCGAGTGTCGTCGTCATGAGAACCTCATGCCCCTGCTGCTGAGTTGCATAGACGATCAGACGACTGTTTGGCGCAAAGCTTGGACTCTCGTCGGCCGCGGTGTCTGTAATCGCACTGACGCTGCCCGCTGCCAGATCCATCACATGCAGCTTGAAGACACCACTGACCCGGGAAATGTACGCCAGCCAGCGACCGTCCGGACTGAGCGCCGGAGAAATGTTGTAACTACCGGTAAATGTCACGCGTTCGGCATTGCCGCCCAGCGCCGGCATCCTGTAGATTTGAGGTGCACCGCCACGATCGCTGACAAAATAAATGTATTTTCCATCGGCGCTGTAGACTGGCTCGGTATCGATGCTGCCGGATTCGGCCAGCCGGCGCGGCTCCCCGCCACTGGCGGCAATCGCATACAACTGCGAACCTCCGGTCCGGCTCAAAGTCACGGCCAGTGTGTTTCCATCCGGAGACCAGGCCGGCGCGCTATTGGACCCTCTGAAATTGGCGATCAAACGCCGTTTTCCCGTGGCAACATCATGCGTGTAGACGACCGGTTTGCGCGATTCAAACGAGACGTAGGCCAACTGGCTGCCGTTGGGTGACCAGGCCGGAGAAATGATGGGCTCCGGGCTGGCCAGCGCGGACTGGGCATTCTCACCGTCCGCGTCGGCCACCCACAGTTGGTAGCGCTGCGGCATCTTGGTCACATAAGCGATGCGGGTTGAAAAGACACCTTTTTCTCCGGTCAATTTTTCAAAGATGAAATCGGCAATTCGATGCGCCGCCAGACGCAGGTCGCCCTGCGTCACGGCGTAGCTCTGCCCACCCAGATCCTGGTTCTTGACCACATCCCATAACCGGAAGCGCACGTCGTAACGGCCGTCAACCAGCCGCGTGACGCTGCCGCTGGCCAGTGAGTCTGCACCCTTTTGCCGCCACAGCGTGACGTCAGGCCGGGCTAATTCGTCAAACACAGACCCCTCCGTGTCGAGCGCGCGAAACTGGCCACTGCGCTCAAGATCGGCCTGCACAATGGCGGATATCTTTTGCGGCGCGCCGTCCTCGCCGCGAAAGGTGGCGACCGCAATCGGCAACTGCTTCATGCCGATGCCCGCAACATCAACCCGGAATTGCGCGTATACCGGTAGCGCTGCGATCAGAAGCAATCCTGCCCACACGATGCGAAGCGTATCAATGGGCCGCTGGAGGAGACGAAACATCATGTTCTAGATTCAAACAATACAAAGCAAAATACTTTCCGAACGCAGCCTGGGCCTGCATGACACAAACAGCAAAGCCCATCGAACCATCGAGAAAACCGAGACGAAAAATATAACTGCGCAGGAATGCTACCACTGCGGCCAGACCGGCCCTCGTCATAGACGTAGTTCGGCCCTCGGCAAAGCGCTGATCGGCCCAGGCCTGACTGTAGCGCTCAAGCTTGCGCCAATAGTGGGCTGGTGTCGGATAACTGAAATGCAGCAGCGCAGAAGTCAAGCGCTGGGGCACGCCTGCACTGCTGACAGCGCGCTCGTGAACCAGGTCTTCGCTGAAGCGAGCCGAGTCGCGTTGGAACAAGCGCAGCACATAGTCCGGGGTCCAGCCACAATGCTTTATCCAGCGACCACAAAACTGCGTCTGTCTCGGAATTTCATAGGCTGCGGATGCGCCATCCGCCAGCCTCTGACGGATCTCTCTGGCCAGTTCGAGCGTCACCCGCTCGTCGGCGTCCAGCGAAAGCACCCACGGATAGCGCGCCAATTCAAGCGCCCGATTCTTTTGTCGGCCAAATCCTGGCCAGTCGGGCGATACTTGCACCACGGCTCCCAGCCGACGCGCGCGATCAACCGTGTCATCGCTGCTGCCGCCGTCCAGCACCACGACCTCGTCGGCAAACGACACCGACTTCAGACAGGCCTCGATATTGGCAGCCTCATTGAGTGTGATGATGATGACGCTGAGTTGAGTCAAAGCCGGTGTTTCTCAAAGTTTCAGAACAGGCGCAGAGCATAGCCCAAGCCATCGAGCACGCTGGCCAGCGATGCAGCGTTGATAATAAGCGGCCATGGCGTATTACGAAGAACCAAGATTTTCAATGCCGATGCTGCGGACGTTTTCCAAGGTTCGTCTTTACCTGATCTGTTTTGCCGCTCTGGCTCTGGCTTTGCCGATGGCTGTCATCAGCCTGGCCAAGATCCTGTTGTTGTTGGGCGCCCTGACTGTCTTGTTGCGCGACTGGCAGCAGCAGGGTTTCAAGGGCCGGTCTCCGCTTTCGACCAGCAAGACGACCCCGATGGTCTTGTTGGCGTTGGCGCTGATGCTGGCAAGCAGTCTGTTGAGCAGCGTGGCATTGGACCAGATGCTGCCGGCTTTGCTCAAGCACAGCCGCCTGCTGTTGATCCCCATTGTTCTTTGTTTGACGCGATCACGCCAGGAGGCACTGCTTGCGCTCGCATTTTTTGTCGCGGGCCAGGTCTTTCTGCTCTGCAGCACCTGGTTGCTATTCATGGGCATCCCCATACCGTGGGTGATTTCGAAGGAAGCGGGTATTTGCGCCAATTGCTCGTTTGCGATTTTTTCCAGCTATCTTGATCAATCCATCATGACCGCCGTCCTGGCCGCCGTCATATGGCACCTGCGTATCCATGCGCCGCAGCGCTACCGGACAAGTCTCGCCGCGGTCATCGTCGGCCTGGCGCTGACCTGTGTTTTTTTCATCTTCCAGGGCCGCACCGGGCATGTCGTGGCGATCACGCTGATCACGCTGGCGATTGTTTGGGAGTCGCCGAAACACCTGCGCTGGCGGCTGGTGCTCATTCCACTGGCGCTCCTGATCGCGCTCGCGGTGAGCTCCAGCAAAGTCAGTCGCGGCCTGAAGGAAATTGGTGAGGGCATCCAGTCGTTCCAGAACTCTGGCCAACTCTCGCCGCGTTCGGGCGTTCGGCTCGACCTCTGGCGCCGCTCACTCCAATCCATTGCTGATAATCCCTGGCAGGGTTCCGGCGTCGGCAGCTGGCGCTCTGAATTCGAGCGACAGCAAGCACTTCACTCGCCAGCCACACCAATCAGCAACGTCGGCGACCAACATCAGAATCCGCATCAGGAGTTTCTGCTCTGGGGTGTGGAACTTGGGCTGCCCGGCATCGTCCTGCTCTGCGCCGTCCTACTGACGCTGTACCGAGACAGTCAGCGACTGCAAGTGCCGGAGCGCCGCGCGATGCAATCGGTATTGGCGGCGCTGGTCGCCGCCTGCCTTTTTAATTGCACGCTTTACGATTCGCTGATCGGCGACTTCTTCTGCATCACACTGGGGCTGCTGCTGGCTTTGGGAGGTTCGATGCCAGCGCCCCCGACCGCCGCTGGCACTGCGGTCTGAAAGCCTTGCAAGATGTCCACCCCAGAGCCGAAATCACCCACTCACCTGATCAACCGGTTAGGGCGACTATGGCCCTATTTCGGCCGACCCTATGGCGCCTGGCTGATGGCCTTCGGCGGCACGGTCGTGATGTCCCTGACGGAGCCGCTGATCCCCGCGCTGCTGCAACCCTTGCTTGACAAAGGCTTTCAGCAGGGCGCGCTGAATGTATGGCTGATACCGCTGGCGCTGATACTGCTGTTCGGCACCCGCGGACTGGCCGGTTTTTCGGCGCAACTTGCGTTGGCCAAAATCACCAATGGCGGCCTGTTGATTCTGCGCAAGGCGATGTTCGACAAGCTGCTCGACGCCAGGCTGGCCCTGTTTCGTCAACAATCATCGAGCGCGCTGGCCAACACCATCGTCTATGAAGTTCAGACTGGCGCCGTGCTGCTGGTCAACGCCCTGACAACCCTGACGCGCGACAGCCTGACGCTGGTGGCGCTGGTGGCTTACCTGCTCTATCTGAACTGGAAGCTCTCGCTGATCATCACCGTCCTTTTTCCGGCGGTCGCCTTCGTCATGCGCACGCTGTCAAAACGCTTGTACCGGCTGACCAAGGACAGCCAGGACGCCACCGATGAGCTTGCCTATGTGGTGGAAGAAAATGTGCTGGCGCATCGCGACATCCGCCTGCAATCGGCGCAGGCGTCTCAGTCGCGCCGCTTCAGCCAGCTCGGCGAAGCCATGAAGAGGCTATCCATGAAATCGACTGCCGCTTCGGCCGCCATGACGCCACTGACGCAGATCCTTGCGGCCTTTGCCTTGTCTGCCGTGATTTCGGTGGCCCTGGCGCAAAGTGCCGGCAATGCCACTTCGGTTGGCAGCTTCGCCGCCTTTGTGACTGCCATGCTGATGCTGGTAGCTCCCATCAAACACCTGTCCGAACTGGCAAGCCCGATCACCCGTGGCCTGGCGGCGATGGAACGCGGGCTGGACCTGATCACCCAGACGCCCAGTGAGTCTGGCGGCACATTTTCCAAGCCGCGCGCACTGGGCCGGTTGCGCTTCACGCAGGCCAGCGTGATCTATCCCGAAAGCAATACACCGGCGCTGGACCAGTTCAACCTGGAAGTCCAGGCGGGCGAAACGATCGCCCTGGTCGGTGCATCGGGGTCGGGCAAGACCACACTGGTCAACTTGCTACCGCGTTTTGTCGAGTTGAGCAGCGGTAGCATCGAGCTTGATGGCCAGGAGCTTTCTAGCTGGGATCTGCAGGCTCTGCGATTGCAGTTTGCGATCGTCAGCCAGCATGTGTTGATGCTCAACGACAGCATCGCCGCCAACGTCGCCCTGGGTCAGGAGACCGACCGGCAGCGCGTCGCGCAGTGCTTGCAGGCCGCAAGCCTGGGTGGCCTGATGGCCGAGTTGCCTCAGGGCATGGATACCATCGTCGGCCATAACGCCATGCAGCTCTCGGGCGGCCAGAGGCAACGCCTGGCCATCGCGCGGGCCTTGTACAAGAATGCGCCGGTCCTGATTCTGGATGAAGCGACCTCGGCACTGGACTCCGAATCCGAACGCGCGGTCCAGCTTGCCCTGGAAAACCTGATGCAGGATAGAACCACACTGGTGATCGCGCACCGGCTCTCTACCGTGCAGCATGCCAATCGGATTGTGGTGCTTGATGCCGGTCAGATCATTGAGACCGGGAGCCATCTCGAATTGCTGCAGCTTGACGGTTTGTATGCGCGACTCTACCGGCTCGGCCTGCACGATGGCGAGGACCCGGCACCCGCGCTTTAGGTCTTCTGCGCAGCGATCGAGCGATAGATGGCTTCCTGTTGCTCTGCCGTCGTCGACCATAAGTGCTGACCCGCAAAGCTCAGCGCCGCCGCACTCAAGCGCTGTCGCAACGCGCTGTCCTCAAGCAACCGGCGCAAGGCCATCGCCAACGCTTGTGCATTGCTTGGCTCGTCGAGAATCAGGGCATTGCGTTCATGTTCTAGCAGGGCGGATATGCCGCAATGGCGTTCGCTGCTGAGCACCACCGGCAGGCCGTGCGCCATAGCTTCGAGAACCACCATGGCAAAGGTGTCATCGAGGGTCGGATGAGCCAGGCAATCGGCCGCCCGGTAAGCGTCGCCAACGTCCTCCAAGGGACCCAGAAATACAAGCCGATCGGCGACGCCGCAGGCTTTCGCCAGCGCTGAATAGAACGGGATTTGCGCACCATCCCCAACCACCGCCAGCCAGACGTCGTCAGGCAGTTGGGCCAGTGCAAGAAGCAGCGCGTCGAGTCCTTTCTTCTGGTAGTCGTTGGCAACGAACAAAATGCCGTGTCCGCTCGATCGCAATCCCAAGCGCTGGCGCGCCGCGTCCTTTTGTGCGGCGCCTGCAACACCTGCCACGCCTGTCACACCCGGTGTCAACACCCGCAAGCCACGGGCGAGCGCCGGATAGACCGCTGCCACCTGCTTTGACAGACTGCTTGACGCGACCACAATGCAGCGATCGCTGCGCACTGACAAACGCTGGTGCTCCAGCCACAGATAAGCCAACAGGCGTGGACTGCTGAGCACCTTCAGGCAGCGCAGCAGCCAGCGCCAGCCGCTGCGGCCAACAAACAGCGTGTATTTGACCGGCACCACATGCACGGTCTGAACCTGTCCGTGCCAGACCGCCTCGTGCGAGTGCACCACATCAAAACCACGCCGCGTGGCCCACCAGGTAACGCTGGAGAACCAGAGCTGATTGATCCAGCGCGGCTTGGCGAGCGGCGCCGACACCCGGTGGTAAGTGACACCCGGCCAGCGATGATCAATGCGCTGGGCAAAGACATGAATTTCGTGCCGCTGCGCCAAGCGTTCGACCAGCGCCATCGAATAGCGCTCGGCGCCGCCCGCAGTCGGCGAAAAAATGCGGTTCAACACTGCGACCCGCAGACGACGATCACTCTCACTCATGGTTTTCGCCGCCGCTCCTCGTAACCGGTCGCGACCTTGAGCCAGAACAGCGGCATCGTCGTTGCGCGCAGCACCGGCACGCGCGGCAATTGCATCAGGTCTGCACCGCAGTGGCAGCGGCTGCGTTGCGTCGTACTCGCCGAATCGAAGCCGGCCGTTCGCACCATGGCCGCGTGATCCGGCGTGAAATCACCATAGGGGTAACAAAAGTGCCGAACCGCAGCACCGGTCAGGTCTTCCAGTTCTGCCCTGCACTGGGCGATTTCATCGAAGGCGGTTGTGGCATCGAGTTGGCTCAGGTGCAAATGATGCCGCGTGTGCGCACCAACCTCCTGCCCGCCGTCAAGCCACTGTCGCAGTTGCGCGGCGTCCATCAGCGCCGTCTGGGCAATACCGGTGCCGCTGTCCCATGCATTGGTCTTTCCAAGTTGCTGACTGACGACGTAGCAAGTCGAAGAAAAACCATGGCGATTGAGCACCGGCATTGCATTGGCGAGGTTATTCAGATAACCGTCGTCAAATGTGATACCGACCACCTTGGCGCTGCGCTCACCCCTGAGATAGGGCATCAAAGCCGACATCGAGAGGCCGAGATAACCCAAGCCGCTCAACAATGCCATCTGGCGCGCGAAAGCAGTGGGCGAAACATACAGGCTGCGAAATGCTGCCCCCCGCTCGGGCGCATGCTCGATCTGGTGGTAAGCCAGAATTGGAATCGGCGACCGGTTGCTGGTGTTGGAAGTAGACATGAGACAACAAGGCCCGGCGGCTCAGAGCAGGACAATGTCGTACTGCTCGGGTCCCATCGCACTCTCGCTTTGCAGTGACACCGGCTTGCCAATGAATTCGCTCAGGCCGGCCAGATGCTGGCTTTCCTCGTCCAGGAACAGCTCTATCACCCTGGGTGACGCCACCACCCGGAACTCGCGCGGATTGAACTGGCGCGCCTCGCGCAAGATTTCACGAAAGATATCGTAGGTCACGCTGCGCGCCGTCTTGACAATGCCCTTGCCGGCACAGGTCGGACACGGCTCGCACAGCATTTGGGCCAGCGATTCACGGGTGCGCTTTCGCGTCATCTCAACCAGTCCGAGCTGGGAAAATTCACCGGCCATCGTCTTGACACGGTCACGCAGCAGTTGCTTTCTGAATTCTGCCAACACCGCCTCGCGATGATCCTGCCGCGCCATGTCGATGAAATCGACAATGATGATGCCTCCCAGATTGCGCAGCCGCAACTGGCGCGCAATCGACTGCGCCGCTTCCAGATTGGTCTTGAAGATCGTGTCGTCAAAATTGCGGGCACCGACAAAGGCACCGGTATTGACGTCGACCGTGGTCAGGGCTTCGGTCTGATCGACGATCAGATAGCCGCCGGACTTCAGCTCGACTCGGCGCGCCAGCGCTTTGGCAATTTCCTCGTCAATGCCGTACAGATCGAAGATCGGACGCTCCCCCTTGTAATGCTGCAACTTCTTCACGGCTGCTGGCATGAATTCCAGACCGAAGGTTCCGAGCGCCTCGAACTGTTCACGCGAATCGACCTTGATGCTCTGCGTGCCGTCGCCCACGAGATCGCGCAAGACACGCTGCAAGAGGTTCAGATCCTGATGCAATATCGACAAAGGCGCCAGACTCAAGGCCGCATCGCGAATGCGCGCCCAGGCCTTGCGCAGATAAGAAATATCCTCCGACAACTCGGCGTCGGAGGCATCCTCGCCATTGGTTCTGAGGATGAAGCCGCCGCCCTGCTCGCCGGCCAGCCCCTGCAAGCGTGAACGCAGTTCGTCACGCTGGAGCTGCGGGATCTTCTGCGACACGCCGATATGATCATCCTGCGGCAGAAACACCAACATCCGCCCGGCAATGCTGATCTGGGTCGAAAGCCTCGCGCCCTTGCTGCCAATCGGATCCTTGATCACCTGCACCATCAACGCCTGCCCCTCGAACACCTGCTTTTCGATCGGAACCAGTGCCTGCGTGCTGCGAGCCACGGCGGGCGGCTCACCATCGGGCTGGCGGTGCCAGACATCGGCCACATGCAAAAACGCGGCGCGCTCCAACCCGATATCGACAAAGGCCGACTGCATGCCGGGCAATACTCTTGCGACCTTGCCGAGATAGACATTGCCAACCAGACCGCGCTCCAGTGCGCGCTCTACGTGCAACTCCTGCAAAGCGCCATTCTCGATAATGGCGACTCGGGTCTCCTGCGGCGACCAGTTGATCAGAATATCTTCCTGCATAGTTCCAATCAGTTGGGGACAGAGCCAAAGATCTGTCCGGTTCAATCGGTTGAGGACAGAGCTAAAGATCTGTCCCGCAAGGTTTCATAGAGTCCAAACGACCGAAGCAAAGCGGCAGTCTCAAACAAGGGCAGGCCCATGATGCCAGAATAACTGCCGCTGATATGCGATATGAATGCCGCCGCTCTGCCCTGCACCGCATAGGCACCTGCCTTGCCCAGGGACTCGCCACAAGCAACATAGCACTGGATCTGCTTTTCAGTCAAGGCGTCAAAAGTGACTCGCGACTCTGACAGCGCCTGTGCCCGTCTGCGTGAGGTGCCAAGGGCCACCGCTGTCAGCACCCGATGCGTCCGACCGGAAAGCTCAGCCAGCATCCGGATGGCGTCAGCATGATCGGTCGGTTTTCCGTAGATCGTTCGGCCGCAGGCCACGCTCGTATCCGAACACAGCACCGGTGCCGGCGGCAAACCGCGCCGTTTCAGTCGCTGCAAAGCGGCATCGAGCTTGAGCTGGGTGACGCGTCTGACATAGGCTCGGGGGGCTTCATTGGGCAGCACCGCTTCCAGCGCTTCGCTGTCCTCTTGCGAACCTGGCAACAACAATTGATGGCGCACGCCAAGCTGCTCCAGCAACTGGCGCCGCCGCGGGCTCTGCGACGCGAGATAAATAAAACTATTCACGGTGATACGGATGATTGGCGGTGATCGACCAGGCCCGGTACAGTTGTTCGAGCAGCAATACCCTGGCAAAAGCATGCGGCAAGGTTAAATCCGACAAGCGCATGCACTCATGGGCCGCTTGCTTGAAAGCCGGGTCCAGGCCATCAGGGCCGCCGATGACGCATGCCACATCGTCGCCCTGGAGTTGCCATTGCCGCAGCTTGCCGGCGAGAGCCTGCGTCGTCAGTGCTGCGCCGCGTTCGTCCAGCGCGACGATGCGACAGCCCTTGGGCAAAGCGGCCTCAATGCGCCCTCGTTCGGCGGCAAGCAGCGCGGCAACGGTCTTGGAGGTGCGCGGCTCGGTCTTGACGGTCTTCAGTTCAACCTTGAAATCAGGGGGAAATCGTTTGACGTAGTCATTGCTCGCGGTCTGCGCCCAGTCCGCCATCCGCTGGCCCACCGCAACAACCAGCAAGCGCATCGACTCACCTTTCAGGCATTGCGCGGCACGGTCTTGCGGGCTGCCGCCTTCTTGGCCGGCGCTTTGGCAGCCGTCTTCACCGCACGCGTCTTGCGCTCCTGCGCTTTGGATGGAAAGGCCTCCTGCACACCTTTCTTGGCCGCATTGGAACGTTTGAGGCTGCCCTGGGGCTTGACGGTAGCTGTTTTCTGCGCAGGCGCTTTGACCGTCTTCGTCGCGGCCGGCTTGGCAGCGCCAAACTTCAGACGGACCGGTTTGTCACCCCAAAGCTCCTCCAGGTTGTAGTACTGGCGAAAGTTCGGCTGCATGATGTGCACCACCGCCTGGCCGCAATCCACGATGATCCACTCACCGTTGCTCTCACCCTCGATCCGGGGTTTGGCAAATCCGGCATCCCGCAGCGCATCGCGCACGCTGCCGGCCAAGGCCTTGGTCTGACGATTCGAATTGCCCGACGCAATGATTACGCGTTCAAACAAACTCGACAAATGCTCGGTGTCGAACACCACAATGTCGACGGCTTTGACATTTTCGAGACCATCGACAATGGCGCGCTGAAGTTTTTGAATGTCTCTTTTTGCAGGGGTAGTGGTAGTCATCAAGTAGTCTGGTAGAGGTGATGGTGGTCAATATAGTGCGCAACGGACTGCGAAACCAGGGGTAGCGGGTCTTGACGCGCTGCAACTCGAGCCCGAATGTCGGTTGCACTCACTGGGATCGGGGGCATCGTCAGATGCCGGAAGCGCGACTCATACAACTTCGGGGCCATGAAACCGGGCTTGCTCCGCCTCCAATCGCCACGTTCAGCTACATAAATTATAGCGAGCTGCAAAATCTGCTGCCAGGCACGCCAGCTTGGCAGTGCGCGCGCCTGATCTTCACCCAAGAATAAAAAAAGCTCGGCGTCGGGCCAGAGTGCCTGCAACTCGGTCAGGGTATCAATCGTGTAGCTCGGCCCCGCGCGCTCGGTCTCGCGAGCGTCGACCACGACCCGTGGCAACTCACCAAAAGCCAGTCTTGCCATTGCCAGCCGATGAGACGCCGGACTCAGGGGGCGCGCCTTGTGCCAGGCATTGCCAGTGGGGATGACGCGCATCTCATCGAGATTCAAATCCGTCACCGCCGCACGCACCAGGGCGATATGAGCAGCATGCGGCGGATCAAAAGCGCCTCCAAAAATGCCAATTCTGCGCTTGCGCTCTGGATCGGCTTGCAGCGCCATGTCAAAGCCAGTCCTTGCGCACGAGAAACTTGGTGTAGAGCTCGGCTTCGGGCGTATCGCTGTCGGGCACGTTCTGATACGACCAGCTCACCAGCGGCGGCATGGACAGCAGAATCGATTCGGTTCGTCCGCCGGACTGCAGGCCAAAATGCGTGCCACGGTCCCAGACCAGATTGAATTCCACATACCGACCGCGCCGGTAAAGCTGAAATGCGCGCTGGCGCTCGGTGTAGGACAGATCCTTGCGCCGCTGCACAATCGGCAAGTAAGCCGCCAGGAAAGAATCGCCGACCGACTTCAACATCGCCAGGCTGCGATCAAATTCGAATTCGCAGAAGTCGTCAAAAAAAATGCCACCCACACCGCGCTGCTCCGCGCGGTGCTTCAAATAGAAGTATTCATCGCACCAGCGCTTGAAGCGCGGATATTTGTCTGCGCCAAACGGATCGAGGGCAGCCTTGCAACTGCCATGAAAGTGCAGCACATCGTCTTCAAATCCGTAACAGGGCGTCAAATCCATGCCGCCACCGAACCAGCAGACCGGCTGCGCGTCGCGACCGGTTGCCGCCAGCATGCGCACATTCATGTGGACGGTTGGCACATAGGGATTGCGTGGATGAAACACCAGCGAGACGCCCATCGCCTCGAAGGGAGCCCCTGCCAATTCCGGCCGGTGCTGCGTGGCGGAAGGTGGCAGCTTCGGACCACGCACATGCGAAAAACCGCAACCCGCACGTTCGAAATGAGCGCCTCCTTCCAGAATCAGCGTGACTCCGTCACCTTGCAGGGGCTCTGCCGCGTCTTTGGTCCAGGCATCGCGCAAGAACCCGTTGCCGTCAACTTCGGAAATTGCGCCTGTGATGCGTGCCTGCAATCCCAGCAGGTAGTGGCGTACGGCAGCCTGGCGGGAATTGTCTGCGTTCAGTTTTGAAGACTCGATTGCCGACATGCAGGCCTTCAATTGCGGCTCGCGCGGTGGCCAATATCGGTCCGATACTGCTTGCCATCAAAATGAATGCCCAGCGCCACTTCGTAAGCGCGCTGCTGGGCCTGCTTGACGTTGTCAGCGAGCACCGTCACGCACAGCACCCGACCGCCCGAGGTTCGCGTGACGCCGTCCCGGCACGTGGTGCCTGCATGAAAGACGACCGCATCCTCGGCATCCTTGGGCAATCCCGAAATAACATCGCCCTTGCGTGGCTGCAAGGGGTAACCCTGAGCCGCCAGCACCACCCCCAAAGCAGTGCGCCGATCCCACTGCAACTCGACGCCATCGAGCCGCCCGTGCGGTCCCGGCTCGGTCGCGTCCAGCAACACGTCCACCAGGTCGGTCTTCAGACGCATCAGAATCGGCTGCGCCTCGGGGTCTCCCATGCGGCAATTGAACTCCAATGTCTTGGGATGCCCAAGCGCGTCGATCATCAGACCAGCGTACAGAAATCCACTGTAGGGGATGCCGTCCTTCTCCATGCCCCTGACGGTCGGCAAAATGATTTCGCGCATGGCACGCGCATGCACATCAGGGGTCACCACCGGCGCCGGCGAATAGGCGCCCATGCCACCGGTGTTCGGGCCCTGATCGTCGTTCAACAATCGCTTGTGGTCCTGGCTGGTTGCCAGCGCCAGCACATTCTTGCCGTCGCACATCACAATGAAACTGGCTTCTTCGCCGGCCAAAAACTCCTCAATCACCACGCGCGGTAACTGGGCTCCGTCTAAACCCTCGCTTTGCTGGACGCCCGGGGCGTTTTCTCCGAGCATCAAATCCACAGCCTGATGCGCCTCGGCCAATGTCATGGCCACCACGACGCCCTTGCCCGCCGCCAGACCATCGGCCTTGACCACAATCGGTGCGCCCTTGCCCTCGATATAACTGTGTGCGGCGGCGGCATCGTCAAAGGTTTCGTACCGCGCCGTAGGGATGCCATGGCGCTTCATGAAATCCTTCGAAAACGCCTTCGAACTCTCCAGCTGAGCCGCGGCTCTGGTTGGACCAAAGACCCGCAAACCCTGTTTGCGAAACTCATCGACGACACCCGCCGCCAGTGGCGCTTCGGGTCCAACCACGGTGAGCGCAATCCGGTTCGACAGCGCCCAAGCGGCCAACGCCTGCACGCCCGTGACATCGATGTTTGCAAAGCGTGAGTCAATGGCAGTACCACCGTTGCCCGGCGCTACATAGACCTTGCCCACCTTGTCTGATTGCGCCAACTTCCATGCCAGCGCATGCTCACGACCACCACCGCCGATGACAAGAATGTTCATGCTGCTTCGCTGTCTATCTCTGCGTTGTGATAGATCTCCTGCACATCATCGAGTTCTTCGAGTGCATCGAGCAGCTTCTGCATGCGCGCGCTGTCCACTGGGTTAAGCAGAATCGGGTTTTCGGCGCGCATCGTGACCTCGGCCACCTCGGGCCTCAGGTCGGCGGCCTCGATCGCGTTCTTGACTACCTCAAAGTCGGCGACGGCTGTCAGCACTTCAATCGCGCCCTCCTCATCGGCGATGACATCCTGTGCACCAGCCTCCAGCGCCAACTCCATCACCTTGTCTTCATCGGTGCCGGGAGCCAGAATCAGCTGCCCACAGTGTTTGAACTGAAAGCTGACCGAGCCTTCGGTGCCCATGTTGCCGCCATATTTGCTGAACGTATGGCGCACTTCGGCCACCGTACGCACCTTGTTGTCGGTCATGGTATCGACCAGGATGGCGGCGCCACCGATGCCGTAGCCCTCGTAACGAATTTCCTCGTAGGTGACACCTTCCTGATTGCCGGTCGCCTTGTCAATGTTGTACTTGACACGGTCGGCCGGCATATTGGCCGCCTTGGCTCTATCTACTGCCAGCCGCAGGCGCGCATTGGCGGCCAGATCACCACCACCGGCGCGGGCGGCGACCGTAATTTCGCGGATGATGCGGGTCCAGATCTTGCCCCGCTTTTCATCCTGACGTCCTTTACGATGCTGAATATTGGCCCATTTACTGTGTCCTGCCACGGAAAATCCTTCAAAAATTCGTTACGCTATCGCATCGATTGTACTTTTTGAGAAAAACCAATATGAGCGCCTCAGACAACACCATGGACCATGTCCATCTGATCAATCACCCGCTGGTGCAACACAAGCTGACGCTGATGCGCAGAAAGGATGCCAGCACCAGCAGCTTTCGCACCCTGCTCAACGAATTGAGCATGTTGATGGCCTATGAAGTGACGCGCGACATGCCAACGCAAGACGTTGAAATCGAAACGCCGCTGGAGACCATGACCGCCAAAATGATTGACGGAAAAAAACTGGTGCTGGTGTCCATCCTGCGAGCCGGCACCGGCATTCTGGACGGCATGCTGACCGTGGTCCCTGGTGCGCGGGTCGGTCATATCGGTCTTTACCGCGACCCCAAAACCTTGCAGGCCGTCGAGTACTACTTCAAAATGCCCAAGGACACGCAGGAGCGTGATGTGGTGATTGTTGACCCGATGCTGGCGACCGGCAACTCGGCGGTCGCGGCGATTGATCGGGTCAAGGTCCTGAAACCCAAATCGATTAAATTCGTCTGCCTGCTGACCTGCCCCGAAGGCATTGCCATGTTGCGCAAGACGCACCCCGACGTCGAGATTTACACCGCGGCCATCGACCGTCAGCTCAACAGTCATGGCTACATTCTGCCGGGTCTGGGCGACGCCGGTGACCGGATTTTCGGGACCCAGTGAGCTAACCGGGCGGGTTTGCGAGCAGCGCAAAGTACTCGCGATCAGAACCAAGGATGTGTCGGATGATGACATCGTGCGCCAGGAATTGAAACAAGCTCCCGAGTGTCAATTTCTTTGTTCCAAATTCGCCGACCAGTCTTTGCGCCTGGGCCAGCAATTGTGCGTGCTCCGCCGCATGCTGATCGAGCTTGTCAAACCGAAGTTGGCGCAATATGGCTTCTTCATCGTGAAAGTGTTGAGTGGCCTCGGCCAACAAGTTCGCCACGATCAGGGCCACATCGGCGTCGGATCGCTCCGAAATCATGGCGGTGAATAACTCGTTGGCTATTTGCACCAGGACCTTGTGCTGGCCATCGATCAAGTGGTTGCCACAGACGAAGGCATCCTTCCAGACCAGGGGAACGAATGAGTGCTGGCGCCGATTGATATCGGCACCGCTGGCGTACGTCATATCACACACGGCGCGATTTCGGCCCTGTGCCTTGGCCCGGTAAAGTGCTTCATCGGCCATCTTTACCAGCAGGTCTGCGGTCTCGCCGCGCTCCGGAATGAGCGCTGCAACACCAATGCTGAGCGTGACGCAGCCGAAATCAGAGAGTTCGTGTGGCAAAGCCAGCGCTTGAAGGGTTTGACAGATATCCTGCGCCAATCGAAGGGCATTCTCACCATCAGTCACCGGAGCGATGAAGACAAATTCTTCGCCGCCGTAGCGGGCCACCAGGTCGCCGGTTCGACCCAGGTTTTCCCTCAACACCCGGGCCACTTGACGCAGGCATTCGTCACCGGCCTGATGCCCATAGTGATCGTTGTATTTTTTGAACCAGTCCAGATCAATCAATCCCAGCGCCAGGGACTGACCCAGCCGCACTGCACGGCTCCATTCGCTTGCCAGAACCGTATCAAAGTGTCGGCGATTGGCAATACCCGTCAGTGCGTCAGTCGTGCTGATGACTGCGAGTTGGCTGTTAAGTAACTCCAACTGCGTTGTGCGCTCCGCCACCCGGGTCTCCAAAGACCGCTCGGAGGCCTTCAGCTTCTCAACCATTTCACTCTGCACCTGTAACGCCAGTCCTTGCGCGTCCGTCTTTTCGCGGCGCAACATGTTGAAGCGATCGGCCAGCACCAGCGAAAGCAGCAACATTTCAAGCGTGGACCCGATCTGCAGACCGTCCACGGTGAAGACATTGGTTGGCAGAATCCCGAGGTTGCGCAGGTGTGTCAGCGCGTTGGCCAGAAATAGCACCGAAAAGGCCGCTACAAAGTAGTAGGCGTTGCGTTGCCGCTTTGTGGCGGCCAGGATACCGGTGCCCAATATCAACAGCGAGGTGACCAGGTTCATCGAGACAAAAAAACGGCTGAATTCCGAAAACCAAAGCATCAGCAGGAAGAACGACGCGGCGTTGGTGCCGATGAACAGTTTGATCAGTTGGTCGACACGCGGCAAGATTTGTCTTGTGTTCAGCATGCGCCGTGTGAACAGCAACATGAAGATCGATGCCAGCGCTGCCGGCACGTTGACACCCATCTTTGTCCAGACCGGGGTCACACCCCAGACGAATTCGCTGCCCATGCCGGAGAAGGTGGCCAAAGCGAGAGACACGCAAGCGGCGAACATGACATACAGCAGGTAGCTGACGTCACGCAGTGCAAGGTACAGCATCAGGTTATAGAAAGCGATGGCCAGCACGATGCCAAAGTACAGGGCCTGAAGCGCATAGTCTCCAGGTTGGTAGGAATGAAAGGCCTCGATCGACCAGAGTCGGGCCGGAATATTCAAGGAGTTGGGCGTTTGTACACGCAAGTACAGCTGCTGATCAGCGCCGGGCGGCAGCAAGATGGGCACGGCAATGAAACGGCTCGGGTGCGTCTGCTCCGAGAGCGGTCGCGTATAGCCGGCTTCAACGTGCCGGTACCCCTGCCCGCTCGGCTGGTAGAAATCAACCTTGGCCAGTAGCGCGTAGGTGATTTCGAGCATGCGTTCGACCGGATGATCGCTGCGGTTCTTCAAGTGCAAGCGCAACCAGATCGCCGAGCGGGTATAGGAAAATCCCAGCGCCTGCGCCGGCGCCTGCCCGGTCTTGAATCGCTCGGCGAATTCAGGCTGTGTGACATCTGCAAGGGCCAGGCTTGCGCCGGCGTCTTCCAGAACTGCGAAGTATTCGGTCAGTGAGACCGCTTCGCGATCAACCCGTGTGACATCAAGCACCCTGTCGGCAGCAAAGAGCTGGCTGCTGAGCAAAAGCAGACCGCACAGAAAGAGACATGTTTGTCGGCAATAGGTAATCGTGCTGATCATCTGCTTCAATCGTACTACGGCGCAATCGACCCGGCGTAGTCGTAGAGCGCACCCAGTATCGCTTCGCCGCGTTCGTCGGCGTTTTCCGCCAACTGGTCCAGCTCATCGAACAACGCCGGCAGGGTACGGGCGCCAGCTTCGCCCTGCAACAAGCGCGCAGCGCGATGCTGCTGCCAGGCCTGCTGTTCCTGCTCCGACAAAGTGTCCGGAAAATTTCGCGCCCGGTAGCGCCACAGCAATTCACCCAGGCGCGCATCGTCGAAGGCCGGCCTGGCGCGCGCCAACCGCTCTGGTGTACTTTGTCGCAACTCGTTGAGGCGGCGCCGGTCGGCGTTGCCGACAAAGCCGCCATACAGGTCCTCGTCGACGTCGGGGCGCGCCGCGCTCTCGCGCTCATAAACCTGCTCCCAGATCGCACTCATGTCCGGCAGGTCGCGCGCGACTGCCGCGTATTGCAGCTGCGTCGACAGGTCGATGCCCCAGCGCTGCGCCGTTGCCTCGTTCACCAACTTCAGATTGCCCATCACCATCGGCGATTTATTCAGGTGCACCGATTTGACCGGCAGGCGCTTGACGCCCGGGGACAGCTCGGCCGTCTTGGTGAACAAACGCAAACGCATCTGCTCGGCATTCAGCTCGGCCAGCTCGCGCGGGTCTTGTGCCAGATCCCAGGCCAGCAGCTCGTTTTTGTTGTGCGGGTGCATGGCCAGCGGCCACATCAGCGCCAGGCAGCCGCGCTCCGGCGCAAACATGCCCGATACATGCCAGAACGGCCGCGCTGTGACGGCACTGGTGGGCAAGCCCAGCTCGGCCATGACGCGGTCTTTTTTGTGCAACGCGAAGCAGAATTCGAACAACTTCGGCTGCGCCCGGCGGACCAGCCGTGCCAGCGCAATGGTGGCGCGCACATCGCTCAGGGCGTCGTGCGCGCCTTCATGCGCCAGACCATTCGCTGCCGTCAAATCGGTCAGTTTGAAACTGGCGCCACCCTCGGGCTTGGTCGGCCAGACCATGCCCTCGGGACGCAGGGCATACGCAGTGCGCACCACATCAAGCAAATCCCAGCGGCCACAGTCGTTTTGCCATTCACGCGCATAGGGGTCGATCAGATTGCGCCAGAACATGAAACGCGTGATTTCGTCGTCAAAGCGAATCGTGTTGTAGCCCACGCCAATCGTGCCGGGCTCGGCCAGCAATCGCTCTATGGCAGCTGCGAACTGGTGCTCTGGCACACCCTTTTCCAGACAGAGTTGCGGTGTGATGCCGGTGATCAAACAGGCCTGCGGATCAGGCAGGAAATCGTTGGCCGGCTGGCAATACAACATGACCGGTTCACCGATCTCATTGAGCTCGGCATCGGTGCGAATCGCGGCGAACTGTGCCGGCCGGTCGCGCCGCGCCTGCGCACCAAAGGTCTCGTAATCGTGCCAGAGAAAAGTGTGGGTGGCGCTCTCAGTCATAACGGAATCACCTGCGACGTGCCGAGCGCACGCCCTTGAGTTCGGCGACGATCGCCAATAC
>CAIVLG010000083.1 GCA_903906695.1 uncultured beta proteobacterium
ATGGCTGCAAAGCCGTTTCGGGCTACGCCCTTCACAGCTTTGCAGCCATCGCATTCCAATCAATAGAAAGCGGACAATCTACTTGCTACAAAACCGGACAGTTCTATTTATTGCTGACACGTGGCGCCGTCGATCAGTGCGGTATTGTTCGTGCTATTAAAATACAGGGAGTTTAGGTAACTACCACTGGTGTCGCCAACCCGGTAGAAGGTCAGTTTTGAGCCCGCACCAGTGACGTTCATCGTGGTCGCGGATCCGACCCTGATCTTTTGCATCCAATTCCGGATGCCAGAGTCGCCAGTGGCGTTCAGCTTGAAATTGGCCCGGCTGTCAAAGGCATGAGGCGGATTGAAACCGGTAATCGACCCATTGGTCAAAGTAAGCGACATATCGGGCGCTGGCGAAACGGCTCCGGATGTGAAGAACCAGAGGTCGGTGTTGTCGTAATCCAGGTCGACGTTGTCAATCGTCAGGTTGCGCAGCTTGATAAATCGATCCGTGGGCAGGTAGAAATCAGCAAGACTCGTGGGGTTGGGATTCATATAGACCCCGCTGACCTTGGCAGCTTTGCGCCCGGTGCCATTGGAGGTCCAGGTCGTTGATTCCCAGCAGTTGTTGTAGGGATACCAGTAGGTCACATCCGACATCGCCTCGATCGAATTGCCATTCAAAGGTGGCGTTCCATCCGTGGGCAAACCCGTGGCGTTAAGTTGCAGGGCGTTGTAAGGGCTGTTGCAGTTTGAATTGTTGATTTGGGTGTTGGTGCCCCAGGCGTTTCGGATGTTGGTGTCCGCCTGTGCGACGCTCGCGCCGCCCAGCGCGAGCACTGTCGCGGTCGCCAGGGCGCGCCAGGACTTGAGTAAGACGGATGCGGTTCTTGTTGTCATGGCGGCCTACTTGCCAAACAGCGCCTTGGTATGCGCCGCGTCTATCTTGTCATCAATCTTGCTCACCTTGCATTTCTTGGCCTTGCAGTCGCAGGCGACCTTGTTGGTCAGCACGAAGGTGGTGGTGTCGAAGTCCTGCACACCCGGCTCTGGCCGGATCATGTCCATCAGTCTCTTCTCGGCTTTCTCGCCCAGGTACATCTTGGTCAGCGCCACCGCGATGCCTTGGGAGTCGGCGCAGAAGCCGCCTTTCTTGTCGCAGATGACGCCGGCCTCGGGTGAATAGACCGCACCCTTGAGTTGAACGTTCTTGGCTTGGGCCGGGATGCTTAGGGCGCAAAGCAGACACAGCGACGCTGCGGCGATGATGCGGTTCATGGTGTACTCGCTCCTTCTGTTCTGAAATTCATGCCACCCAGCGTGCGCTTGTAAGCCCTAGAAAACGGGGCTTTTGGGTGTCAATTTGCACACCGCCGCAGGCTACTCCGGATCGGTCGAAAAACCTATGTCGTATCTATGCATTTGGCGAGTTTTTGTTTTACATCAACAGAATTCTTTATCCATCTGCGTCAGGATGGTGGTGCCGAGCGCTTCGAGCGCGCACGGATGTTGAGCGCCTCGACGGCAAGCGAGAACAGCATGGCGACATAGACGTAGGCCTTTGGGACGTGGATGCCGAAGGCTTCGGCCACCAGCAAGGTTCCGACCATGGTCAGAAAGGACAGCGCCAGCACCTTGATCGAGGGATGTCGGTCCACAAAGTCACCGATGGGTTTTGCCGCCCACATCATCACCCCCACCGAGGCGACCACAGCGGCCACCATCACACTGAGCCGGTCCACCATGCCGACAGCGGTGATGACGGAGTCGAGCGAGAAGACGATGTCGACGATGCCGATCTGGACAATGGTTCGCCAGAACTGCATGGCACCGGTCCTGATCGCGTCAGCCCCGGCGCTGGCTTCATGCGTTGGTCGTGCTTCGACTTCGAGGAAGATCTCGTGCGAGGCCTTGTAAAGCAGAAAAATGCCGCCACCGAGCAGGATCAAAGAGCGCCCGCTGAGCGCATTGCCAAACACGAAAATGAGCGGGGCGGTGAGCGTCATCACCCATGCAAGGCTTAACAGCAGGCCGATGCGCGACAGCATTGCAAAGCCGAGTCCCAGACGACGCGCCGAATCGCGTTGGCCGCTTGGCAGGCGGCCCACCAGAATACTGAGAAAGATGATGTTGTCGATGCCCAGAACGATTTCCAGTGCAGCCAGCATCAAGAACGCCATCCAGGCATTGGGGTCAGTCAACAGTTCCATGCGTCCCTTTGCGAATTTCGATAATGGGGAGTTTACGCAGCAGGCTCTGGTGGCCGAAACCAACATCAGCAGAATTCGTTATCCTCGGCATCAGGATAACGTCACCGACAGCAAATCATGGACAAGATCTCGAACAACTACTGGGCGGCACTGATCGCCCAGATACGCACCACGCTGAACTTGAGCCAGGCGCAATTGGCCCTTGAGCTTGAGAGCGATCAGGCGACGGTTTCGCGTTGGGAGCAGGGCACGGTGCTGCCCTCCTACAAGAAGCAACGACAGATCGAGGCGATCGCCGAGCGCATCAATCTGTCATCGCTGCAGGGGATCGCCGACGTCGTCAACAGCAGTCCGTTTTCGATGCTCCTGACCGACCGGCAGCACACCGTGTTGGCGGCTTCCCCAAGCAGTGGCTTCAGCATCGGGCTCGGCGTTGTCGAGCAGACGCCGCAGCAAGAACAGCAGCACTTCCTCAGCTTCGCAGACAGTGTCGCGAAGAGCGGGTTCTGGAGCCAGTCCGGCCGACGTTTCGACTACGCATTTCAGGCCGGCGACGCCACGTACAGAGCGGTTGTGACCTCGGTCCTTGTGCGCGGGACGGTCTACGCGGTGGTCCAGCAGAATCTGGAACCGATCGAGAAGCACTGATTCATAATCGACCGTAACACTTCTCCTGCTCAACGTCATGTCCACCACCATTCTTGCCATCGGTTGCATGATCTTTGTATCGCACTTTCTGTCGCTGCAATTTCGCAAGACCAATGTGCCCGACGTGTTGCTGCTGATGGTGATTGGGCTGGTGCTCGGTCCGGTACTGGGATGGGTCGACGCGAGCGACTTCGGCAAGATCGGTCCCGTCACCGCCACCATTGCGCTGGTCGTAATCCTGTTTGAAAGCGGCACTTCTCTTGACCTGCGTGTGATGGGCCGTGCCTTGGCGCCGACCACCCAGCTGACCTTTGGCTGCTTCGTGCTGACAGCGCTCATTGTGAGCCTGGTCGCGTTCTTCGCTTTGAAGTTGGCCCTGGCACCGGCCATTTTGTTGGGCATCATCCTGGCGGGGACTTCCTCTGCGGTGGTGATTCCGATGGTCGAATCGCTCGGTCTGGCAGAGCGACCCGCCACGGTTCTGATTCTGGAGTCGGCACTGACCGATGTCCTGTGCATTGTTGGCGTCTTCGCCTTGCTGCAGATCATTACCCAGGGACAGGTTGAGCCTGGCAAACTGGCCGGCGACGTGCTGTCCGCGTTGCTGTTCGCGGCCGCGCTCGGCCTGCTCGGGGGCATCGGCTGGCTGCTGGTGCTGGGAAAGATCCGAGGCTTTCCGAACACCATTTCTTCCACCCTGGCCTTTGCTTTCATCGTTTACGGCGTCAGCGAGGCGCTGGGCTTCTCGGGTGCGATTGCCGCGCTGTCGCTGGGCATTACGCTGAACAATTTCGAGACGCTCGGACTCAAGCGAATCAAGGTGCTGGACAACAACGTGGTTGCGCTCACAGCGATCGATACCGCTTTCTACCGCGAAGCCGTGTTCCTGCTGAAGACTTACTTCTTTGTCTACCTCGGCATCTCGATCCAGTTTTCCGGCTGGACGCTGGTTTTTGTCGCGCTCGGCATGATGGCACTGGTCTTTGCGACGCGCACTGCCCTGACGCGTTACGTCTACCGCAGCAAGGACTACTCGCTGCGCGACGCTGCCATGACCAGCATCCTCGCGCCCAAAGGCCTGGCCGCAGCGGTTCTGGCCTCGATGCCGCTGCGCCAGGGCGTCTCTGGTGGTGAATTGATTCGCGACACGACCTACATGGTCATTCTGGTGAGCATCTCGCTGTGCGCTTTTCTGATCATCATTTACCCGACGCCGCTGGTGAAACGATGCTACGCGCTGTTGTTGGGAAAACCGCTCGATGTGGCGGCGCCTGATGCCGCTGGCGCGAAACGGCCTTGAGTTTTTTCGGACCAGCCAGCAACTACCGACTCAGGCCGATGACGCAAGGGGTCATAGCACGCGGAACGCGACGATGGCCACTAAGGTCGGCGCCATGGCGGCCAATAGCAGTCCGAAGGGATGAATTGTTTGTTGGTCAAACTTGCTGCGCAGGATTGCCACACCGGCCGGATTGGGCGCGTTGGCGATCACGGTCAGCCCACCGCCACTGACTGCACCGGCAACCAGCGCCACCTTGAACTCCTCGCTCAGACCGCTGATCAGTGAACCAAGATAGGTGAGCGCCGCGTTATCAGTGATGGCGGTCAGCGCGGTCGCGCCGAAAAACACCGTCGTGCTGTTCATTCCCATCAGAATCGGCTCCAGCCACCACTGCTGCAGACCCCCCAGCACAACCAGTCCGGCCAGAAAGAATGCCACCAGCAGGGCCTCGCGCAGGATGAACAGGTTCTGGTGTCGCTCGTAGGCGGACGCAATGCCCAGGAAGAACAGGAACAGACCCATGAATACCGCTGGGTGGTGCGCAAACACCACGACGCCCGTTAAAAATACCAGGTGCACCACTATGATGGAAAGTGGCACAGGCGCAGCCGGCGCGGTCTCGGCTTGGTTCATGACCGCGAGTTCACGCCAGAACAGCAAAGTGACGGCACCGGCATTGATCACCACGGCAGTGGCGGCCTTCCAGCCAAAGTTGATCATCATGAACCCGATGTCCCAATTCCATTTGGAAGCCACCATCAGCACCGGAGGCGCAGCAAATGGCGTCAGCGTGCCACCGATGGAGATGTTGACGAACAGCACGGCCAACGTGGCGTACTTCAGTTTGTTCGACTCGACCTTGGCAAACAGCGTGTCGCGCAACATCAGCGCCGCCAGAGTCATGGCGGCTGCTTCGGTGATGAAGGACCCCAGCAGCGGCACCAGCGCCAGCAACAGGAAGTACATGGCAACGCCGCGTCCGAACGGCATGAAGCGTGCAACGACTTGCACCACGGAGGCTGCGAATTGCAGAATCGGTCGGGAGCCGGCAATCACCATGACTGCAAAGACGAACATGGGCTCGGTAAAGTTGCGTGATTCGATGTAGGAAACAGCCTCGTTCTGGCCGCTGACGCTGAACATGAACAGCATCAGAACCATGGCCCAGAAGCCAAACACCACTTCCACTTCGGCCAACAGGTGCCAAATACCGGCATGGCGCGGGCGGCTGTGCGCCAGATGCTCGAAATACTTGGTCGAGAAAGTGTGAACGACTGCAAGCGTGAACAGCAGCAGACCGATCAGTTGCAACGTGGTCGGACTGGTCATAAGTCTGTATCTTCCATCTTTGATCGTTTGGAAAGCGGTCGCGAATCATACTTACAAGTCAGCCAGACCTCAGCGACAGCCACTAAGCGCCGGGGAATGATGCGCTGCATTCATCCATAATTGTCGGCAATCCTGCGCACCGCCCCGGATATGTCCACCATCATTCCCTCTCTGTCACCTTGACGCCATGCATAAGCTTGGCTCTTTCGGATACGGCCTCGTGTTTGCGAGCTGTCTGACGCAAACCTCAGCGCTGTGGGCGCAAGCCGCCCCGGAGATCGCTGCGCTTATGGAGGCCGGTCATTCGGCGATTGCTGCCGGTGACCGCTATGGTGCTCTGCGCAATTTTGCGCAGGCGCTTGGTGCCGACCCCAACAACGCACAGGCGGCCCAGGCTGTAGCCAACATCCTGGTGGATCTGGGTGGACCCTATGGCGCATCTGCCGCATTGGGTGCCGCTGAAGATATCGGGTTGCGCGCCAAGAAAGCAGCGTCACTGGTGCGCTGGGGTGCCCAAATTTATCCGCCCGAACCACGAGAGCATTTCGCCACCACCGACCGCGCCATCAAGTCCATCGAAGCATTGATCGTACAAGCGCAGGCCTTGACGCCACCCGATCCCGGTCTCGTGACTCGGCTGCGGCAAGACCTGGCCGTGGCACTGCGCGATCGAAAGCGCTGGGCTGATGTGCTGCTGCTCGTCAACACGCTGCGCGAGGCGGGGAGCACGCTGCCGTCCTATGTGCGCCAGGCAGAGGCCGACGCCCTGCTCGGTCTGCGTCGCCCGCATGAAGCCCGCGCCATCTATGCTGAGGTGCTGGCCGCTGATCCACACAATCAACTGGCCATCGGCGGACGCTTTTATGCCGAAGTGGAGGACGAAGATTTCAACGCCGCGTTTGAAACCGCGGACCAGTTGTTGGCCTCCAGCCAGCCTTCACGCCGTTATGGAATTGCCCGCAGTGTCGAGCCGAATCCGGATTGGCTGGACGCTCAGGTTCGCGCCGGTCTGGTGCGCAGTTATGCCGAGATGCCCGAGGCGGCTTGGGAGCGCCTTTCGCCTCTGGCTGAAGCGGCGCCGGCACTATCGTATTTGCGCTCTGCGCTCGGCGCTGTGGCGGCCCAACGCGGCTGGCCACGGCGCGCGCAGGAAGAAATCGACATCGCTGCCAGTCTGGCCCCTAACGACCTGGGCGTGGCACTGGCGCAAGTCGATTCGGACCTGCGCCGCCGGCAGTGGAGTCGCGCCGAGTCGCGCCTCGCCGCTCTGAGTACTCTGTATCTTCCCGACGAAGCGATCCAGCGCAGCGAGCGCGACCTCAGTCAATACCTTGCGCCGGAACTGCGCATCACGACAGCGTTCGACACGGAAGAGGGAAGCAGCCCCTACTCGCTGGGCAGCGGAGTCAATCTGGGGCTGCAGTTTTATTCTTCACCTGTGGCCGAGCGCTGGCGCCTGGCGGCAGCGGCAAGCCATACCTCGGCGACTTTACCGGAGGGCAAATATTCGCTTGATCGGCTTGGACTCGGTATGGAGGGCCGTTGGCCCGACATCACCCTGGAGGCTTTGGCATGGCAGAACAGCTCGGTGCTCGCTCGCGCCGGTTTCAGCCTGGCTCTGCAATGGTCGGCGGATGACCACTGGACGCTGGGGGCCAGCGCGGAGCAGTTTGCGGCGGACACACCGATTCGTGCCCTGGTCTACGGCATCACGGCAAACATGGCGGCAGCATCGGTCGGCTACAGCTGGAACGAATCCCGCTCTGTTGGCGCCAGCCTGCGAGTGTTCGATTTCAGCGACGGCAACCACCGCCAGGAGACCTCTGCGTCGGGCGCTTTGCGCGTGCTGAGCCGGCCCGGTTTGCAACTGACCTTGCGCGGGTCTTTGTACGCCTCCAGCAATACGCTGGCCGGCGCCCCTTATTACAACCCCAGCAGCGACTTCGCTGTCGACCTGACGGCGGAAGTGAGCCACCAGCTTTGGCGTTTTTATGAACGTGGTTTGAAGCAGCGTTTCTTTGTCACGGCAGGCGTTTACAACCAGGCCGGCTACGCACGCGGCGCCACGGGCGGGGTGCGTTACGAACAGGAGTATCAATATTCTCCGGTCACCGCCTTTCGCTATGGGCTGAGCTGGTCGCAACGACTCTACGACGGTGTGCCCGAACACATGGGGCGGGTGTACCTGTCACTGGAGCATCGCTTCCTATGAACCAAGTACTGCGACTGCTGCTTGTCATGATCGGCGCAGTGGCCAGCGTTGCGGCCTGGTCGCAAACGCAAGCGTCGCCCCAGAACTACGCGGCGATTGCGTTTCATGACGTCGTTGACGACGCGCGTGAGCTCGACGCCGATGCCATCACTTCGGACCGTTTGGTGGCGTTTTTCGATTGGTTGCGTGGCAACGACTGGCACGCGATTTCTCTGGACGACATAACCCGCGCCGGGCAGGGCCTGCAAGCGCTGCCGCCGAACCCGATCCTGATTACTTTTGATGACGGCTACCGCAGCTTGTACACGCGGGTTTACCCGCTGGCCCTGGCTTATCGCATCCCGGTGGTTGCCACGCTGGTCGGAGCATGGCTCGACGCAGCGCCCGACGCCAGCGTGCAGTATGGCGACCAGACCGTGCCGCGCAGCAAGTTCATCAGCTGGGATCAGGCGCGCGAGATGCAGGCCTCGGGCTTGATCGAGTTTGCCTCGCACAGCTACGGTCTGCATGAAGGCGTTCAGACCAATTCACAGGGCACTCAACTGCCGGCTGCCATTGCGCACCGTTACCTCGGTTCCCAGCAGCCACACAACGAAAGTGAAAGCTCGCTCTATGCGCGGGTCAAGACGGACTTGGACCGCTCGCGCGCCCTGATGCACCGTGAACTGGGACGTGCGCCGCGAGCGTTGGCGTGGTCGTTTGGGCGCTACAACGAAACCGGTTTGGCGGCAGCCACAGCGGCTGGCTTTTCGATCGCCATGACCTTGCGACTGGAGCCTGCCGATCTTGAGCAACCGATGGCGATCGGGCGCTATTGGCCGTCCCATAACCCGCCGCTGGGCCAGCTGGTCACGCACATTGGTTTTCAGCCGGTGCTGCCCGCCGCACAGCGCCTGGTGTGTGTCAATCCACAATCGATATGGAGCGCCGATAGCGCGGAGTTTGACGCCAACCTGGGCAAGGTGATCGAGCGTTTGCGCGCACTTGGCGCGACCGACGCCGTGATCGACGCGGTGGCGCTCGGCGCTGACGGAAAGATTGAAGCGAGCTGGTTCCCGAGCAATGAATTGCCGATGCGCGGCAATGCCCTGTCGCGCATCGCCTGGCAATTGCGCACACGCGCCGGAGTGGACATCGTCGCCCGCCTGGCACACCGCGCCGTGCAAGCACGTCTGACTACCGAACAGGCCACGCTGACCTTGTTCCGCGAGCTCGGTGCACAGGTTCCATTTGATGCGCTGATGGTCGAGGATGCGCAGTTCAACGATTTCAGCGACACAGCGGGAGCCACCTGGCAGACCGCCCACGTGCGCCAGACACTCCAGCCCACTGACATGAAGGCCAGCGACAGTTTGGCACTGCGCGCGTTTCGTGCCGTGCGTGCCGGCAATCCTGAGCTGCGCCTGGTCTTGCGGCAATCGGATCCAAGCTACCCGCTGCGGCCGGGCGCGGCCGCCGACCTCACGCTGTATTCGCCCGACATGTTGACTGGCCGGATTGCATCGGCGCAAGCACGGCGCATCGGCGTTTGGCTGGAGCAGGCACGCACACCCGAAGAGGCTCACTTGATCGCCTTCACGCGTGACTTCCAGGCGCGCGGCGGCGCCGCGCTGGGATGGTGCCCGGACGACCCGATTTCCAATCAGCCCGACGCTGCGAAAGTGGCACCCGCGGTCTCGTCGGCCACCTTTCCGGCGAGGTTTTAGCATGAACTGGTTGCTGAACCCGGAGAATATTGCGCTCGCTCTGGTGGCGTTCTGTTTTGGCTATCCCTTTGTGATGTCCATCTACTGGATCAGCGGCGCTCTGCTGTTTCGACTGATGCGCGAGCGCCTGGAGCCGCTGGCCGACGCCCCGCCCACACTGAGCGACTACCCTTTTGTTTCTGTGCTGGTGCCCTGCCATAACGAGGAGCGACAAGCCGAGGAGACTTTTTCGGTGCTCGCTAAACTGGATTACCCCAATTTCGAGATCGTCGCCATCAACGATGGCTCCAAAGATGGCACCGCTACGCTGCTGGAGTCGCTGTGCGAGCGAATACCTGCTTTGCGGGTGGTGCATCTGGCCACCAACCAGGGAAAATCCACGGCGCTGAACGTCGGCGCCCTGATGGCGCGCGGCGAAATTCTGGTTTGCATCGACGGCGATGCGCTGCTGGACCGCCACGCGCTGACCTGGTTTGTGCGGCGCTTCCAGGGCGATGCAACGCTGGGTGCGCTGACCGGCAACCCGCGCATTCGCAACCGCGCCAGCCTGCTCGGGCGCCTGCAGGTGGGAGAGTTTTCATCGATTGTGGGGCTCATCAAACGGGCGCAGACGGTGTATGGAAGTCTCTTCACGGTGTCGGGCGTGATCTGCGCGTTTCGAAAACGTGCGCTGCACGACATCGGCTGGTGGAACCCGAGCGCCATCACCGATGACGTCGAGGTCAGCTGGCGTATTCAGCTTGCCGGCTGGCGCATGGTTTACGAGCCCAAAGCGCTGTGCTGGATCTTGATGCCCGAGACTCTCAAGGGTCTGTGGAGCCAGCGCGTACGCTGGAGCGAGGGTGGCACCCGTACCGTGATCGACACCACCGCGCGTCTGTTCAAACCGGGCGGCCTGCGCATGCTGCCGATCTGGCTGAACTATGTGCTGTCGATCATCTGGTCCTACACCATGATGGCTTCCTGCGTCTTCTGGCTGATGATCGTCACCGGCCTGGTGCCGCCACAATCCTGGTTCTCGTTCAGCGTCATTCCTGACTGGTGGGGCGAAGTGCTGGGGGCGATCTACATGCTGCAGGCCAGCGTCAGCGTCATGCTGGACTCGCGCTTCGAAAAAAACATGGGCAGTTCCATCTTCTGGATCGTCTGGTACCCCCTGGTATTCTGGTTATTGCAGACTGCGACCGCCATTGCCGGCGTGCCCAAGGCACTGACTCGCAAGCGCAACACACGCGGCACATGGACCAGTCCGGACCGGGGGTTCCAATGAGACCTGATTCGCTACCCTGGCCACCGCTGGTCACAGCAGACAAGGTTCCGCTGCGCATTCGAGCGCGCGACTTCCTGCTGACGCTGCTCGCGTGGGCCGCCTTCTGCTGGATGATGATGGATGCGCTCCAACTTACTTTTGACTGGTTGCGTCCCCCGTTTGGTCAGCTGACTTTCCTCGATGCGCCGGACTGGGACGCGCTTTGGAAAGCCTTGCGTCCTTTCGTGCAACTGACCGGCCTGCTGGTGGTCTGGATCAGTTTCTGGGCGGTCTACCGACGCAAGACATTGCGCCCGCAGCAAACGGTTCCGCAGGCGCCCGCAACACTCGACCCTGAACTTCTGTGCGCCCGTTATGCAGTGGCCATGCATCAACTGGAGCTTTGGCAACGGACCCGATGCGTTACCGTCGATGTGGTCGAAGGCGGGCGGATCATCGCGGTGGACGCACAGGAAACAAGCCTCAGCCAAATTCGCTTATGACATCAATACCACGACGATTTTCCGCCTTTCCCTGCATCAGGATGCTGCTCGGTTTGCTTTGTTGCCTCATGTTCCTGCAGGTGGGCGCGATCGAGTTGCCGATCGAGCGCACCACGCCCGGCGGCGTCGCCAGAATCGGACTTGGCGCGTCGGCGCAGACGCCGCGTGCCAGTTTCAATGGCGTCCCGGTCCTGGTGGTGCGGGAGTCCTCGCAATGGACTGCGGTGGTCGGCATTTCCTTGGCCACCGTTGCGGGCACAGCCAGCCTGCTTGTGAAGCGCGAAGGTGCGCCAGACGCTGTCGTGACTTTCAAGGTCAAGCCCTTTCACTATCAGGAACAGCGCTTGAAGGTGGCGCCGGCTCAGGTCGATCTGGCGCCCGAAGATGTCGTGCGCTATGAACGCGAACGGGCCCACCTGAACCAGGTGATTGCAACCGTCAGCGATGCCCAACCGGCCGGACTGCGATTGCAGCAGCCGACGCCGGGGCGGCGCTCCAGCTCATTTGGCTTGCGGCGCGTCTTCAATGGTCAGGCGCGCAGTCCGCACAGTGGCATGGACATTGCCGCGCCGCAGGGTGCACCGATCGTGGCTGCAGCGTCGGGTGTTGTGATCGATACCGGCAACTATTTCTTCAACGGCAACACGGTTTGGCTCGACCATGGTTCCGGCTTTCTGACCATGTACTGCCACCTGTCATCGATCGAGGTCAAGACCGGTGACAAGGTCAACGCCGGATCTGTCATCGGACAGGTCGGCGCCACCGGTCGGGCCACCGGCCCTCACCTGCACTGGTCGATCAGCCTGAACCGCGCCATGGTCGACCCGGCGCTCTTTCTTGGCATGTTGCAACGAGATTGAATCTGCCGGCGCTTTGGATTGCCGTGCTACGCTCGCAGCTGACGTCACAACCTTGAGGGGACACCATGCGCTATCGCCTGCTGGGCCGGACCGGCCTTTATGTTTCTGAACTCTGTCTGGGAACCATGACCTTTGGCGGTCAGGGCTTCTGGAAGGTCATGGGTGGGCTGGGACAGGACGCCGCCACCGCCCTGGTCAAGCAGTCCTTCGACGCTGGCGTCAACTTCATCGACACCGCCAATGTCTATTCGCTCGGCGAATCGGAAACTCTGACCGGCAATGCCATCAAGAGTCTGGGTCTGCCGCGTGACGAGCTGGTGATTGCCACCAAGGCGACCGGCGTGATGAACGAGAACGCAGTCAACGGATTGGGGCAATCGCGCTACCACCTGATGAACCAGGTCGATGCCAGCCTGAAGCGTCTGCAGCTCGACCACATCGACCTGTATCAATTGCACGGATTCGATCCGCTGACGCCGCTGGACGAGGTGCTTGCTACCCTGAACGACCTGGTGCGCTCGGGCAAGGTGCGCTACATCGGCCTGTGCAATATGGCGGCCTGGCAGATCATGAAAGGACTGGCGATCTCGCGGCAACACCACTGGGCGCGTTTCGAAAGCGTCCAGGCCTACTACACCATTGCAGGGCGCGACCTCGAGCGTGAAGTGCTGCCGCTGATTCAGGACCAGCAGTTGGGATTGATGGTCTGGAGCCCGCTGGCCGGCGGCCTGCTCAGCGGCAAGTTCAGTGCCGACGGCAAGGGCCCCGAGGGCACACGACGCGCGAGCTTCGACTTCCCGGTGGTCGACAAGCCGCGCGCCTTCCAGGTCGTCGACGCGATGAGACCGATCGCCCAGCGGCATCAGGCCTCCGTGGCGCAGGTGGCGCTGGCCTGGCTGCTCAGTCGGGCGCAGGTCAGCACGGTGATCATCGGCGCCAAGACGCCGGAGCAGTTGCAGGACAACCTCGGCGCCACGAAACTCGAACTTGGCGCTGAGGAACTGCAGGCACTCGATGAAGTCAGTGCCCTGCCACCCGAGTACCCAGGCTGGATGCTCGCAAGGCAAGCGCAGAGCCGCGCCAAGCCGGTTCAATTGCGACTTTGACAACTCTGCAGTCGAATGTTATCCTTACCAAACGGTAAGGAAAATTGAATGCTGACCACCCTGACATCCAAATCCCAGATCACGCTACCCAAGGCCTTGCAGCAGTGGCTGGGCGTGCAAAAAGGCGACAAGCTGCAATTTGTGCTGGAGGAAGGCGGCGCCAG
>CAIVLG010000084.1 GCA_903906695.1 uncultured beta proteobacterium
ATTCGCCAGAGTCGAGTCGGCGCCGCTCGATCCGACGCGCATCTGCTGGTAGCCCAGCGCCTGGCCAGAGGGAAGGACATCGAAGGCGGGTGAGAGTTCATACTCACCGCTGTCGGCCATCAGCAGCACATGGTTCTTCTCGTGGTCATCGGTGTTGTCGATCAGGATGTTGAACACCATGCGCCGGAACAGTTCTTTCATCTGCTCGCGGTTCAATCCACCCGACGCAACACCACGTCGGCGCAGCCACTGCGCCAGTTCAGGGTAAGCCAGCGCCTGCCCCGCCGCCTTGAGCGCCACATTGGCCGACAGTGCGTGCCGACGCAAACCTTGGCCACGATCAAAACGTTTGATTGCCAGCGCATGACCTTGACGGACTTTCACCGGCATCGTGCCAGCAACCCGGATGCCCGCCTGCTCGGCCAGCGTCATCGTGGCATGCTCCACCATGGGCGTGTCGATGGACTCAAAGGGCTCGTTGAATTTCAGCAGCCACGCTTGACCGTCCACGTTCAGCAGCGCCTTGGGGCGTGCGCCACCCAGCGTGGCGCCGGGGGCGATCAAGCGACGCTGGTGCTCATCAATGGGCTCACCCGCAAGGATCTGGCCAATGAGCCGCTCGATCTCTTGTGCGTCTGCAAGCAAGGGAAGCGGCCCCATGCCGCGCGCCAGATACTGGTCGGGCGACACCGACACGCCCAAGGCGCCGAAACGCTCGTCCCCAGCGTAGAAAAGGAAGTCCAGAACAGCAAGTCGCGCCGGCTTGTCAAGCAAGCGGATCACACGCTCACCCCAGCGGTCCGGCCGTGCATCATCCACCGCGCCTGCGGCAGTCTCCTTATCAACCGGGAAGAATTCACATTTGACCAGGGGCAGGTCTTCGCTGAGCGCAAAACCAGACTGCAGCCAGGCATCCCCATAAAGCAGCGACACACCCTTGGTTTGGCGCGCCATTCGAAGTTCCCCGACGAAAAGCGGTCTTTCAGGACGGCCGAGCCACCAGAGATAAAGTGAGTCGCCGGGCTGGTAGTTCTTGATGTCGAACGCGGTCATGTTGGGCCCCCGGTCGGCGCTACGCCATACAGTGACGCCGGCTTGCGCACGGCGCGCGCCTTGGCCACGCGCACGGCGTCCTCCAGGGCGCCCTGGTCGTGCTCCGGAGCAGCCAAGTCGGCAATGACCTGACTGCGACCCATCAGCCACAAGGCAGTGGCATAGACACCCATCGAGACGCTCGGGTCGCCCTTCTCCATGCGCATCAGAGTGGGTTCAGACACACCAATGCGTTGCGCCCAGGCCTTCAGCGGCTCACGGCGGCGCTTGCGGGCAACGGCCAGGTTTTCGCCAAGCTCACGCAGATGCACCCGCACCGCCGAAGGCATCGAATCAAGAGCATCTGATCGTTTTGACATAACGTATATATTAGCATTAAGCTCCTATATACAATTTATATGTTATTTGAATTGCCAAACCGAACTTCACAATCTTGTTGAGTCAAGCGCCCCGATGGCCACTCAAAGTGCCCCACTTATGGCCAGTCAAACTGCTCCACCCCGACCACCGTAAATTGATTTGCTGACCTGGGCGCACCAGTAGCTCGGAGGTCACCGGGCAGGACGTTACTTTCACCCCCTCACCTTTGAGGGGATAACCGGAGTGAACGTCTTGAAACTGCATTTGCAAACCACCATTTGGACCCTGCTAAAAGCCGGGTCCACCCAACGCCAGATTGAACGCGCCACAGGCATTTCGCGCCACACGATACGGGCCTACAAGAAGAAGTTCGACAGTCAGAGCCCTGACTCGTGTGCTGATCAGGCCAGCACGCCAATTCAAACTGCTCCACCCTGGCCACCGACCCAAGCGGCTGCACCAACTGAACAACTGACCGGCGCCTCCACCTGCGAGCCCTATCGGGACTACGTCCAGGCTCAGTTGCGCCTCAAACGCAACGCTATGGCCATCTACCAAGACCTGGTCGATCAGTTCGGTTTCACGGGTGCCTACAACTCCGTCAAGCGCTTTACCGCCAAGCTGCGTTATCGCGAGCCCGAACAGTTTGACCGCCTGGAGTTTTCGCCCGGCGAGGAGATGCAGGTTGACTACGGCGAGGGCGCGCCCACCCGCGTGCTGGGTACCACCCGCTACCGTAAACCCCGCCTGTTTGTGGCAACGCTGCGCTACTCCCGGCGCAGCTTTCGCCGCGTGGTCTGGAAGTCCAGCCAAGAGACCTGGGCCCGGCTGCATGAGCAGGCATGGAGGTACTTTGGGGGGTCTTGCAGATACGTTGTGCTCGACAACCTGAAGGAAGGCGTACTCAAGCCAGACATCTACGAGCCCGAGCTCAACCCGGTATACGCCGCCGCGCTCAAGCACTACGACGTCGTTGGTGACCCCGCCCGCGTACGAGATCCCAATCGCAAAGGCACGGTCGAGAATGCCATCGGCCACACACAGGCCACCGCCCTCAAGGGTCGGCGCTTTGAGAGCATCGAAGAGCAGAACGACTTTCTTGAGCACTGGGAAGTCACCTGGGCCGCTACCCGTATCCACGGCAATGAGCGCCGTCAGGTTCAGGCCATGTTCGAAGAAGAGAAGCCCCACCTGCAAGCCCTGCCCATCGTGGGTATGCAGTATTTCACCGAGTCCCAGCGCACCGTCTACGACGACACCTGTGTACGCGTTGACCACAGCAGCTACGCGGCACGCCCGGCCCCCATTGGCTCCCTGGTTCTGGTGCGCATCTTCGAGCACCGCATCGAGATTCGTGACCTGCAGTCCAAATCCCTGCTGCGTATCCACCCGCGTGCCCAGCGCCCGGGATCGGTGATCCTGCCCAATGAGGAGCGCGTCTTCAATCCTTCTCGGGAGACCTTGTACATCCTCAACCAAGCCAAGGACATCGGAGCTCATGCACATCGGCTATGCGAGATGCTGTTTGGCATTGAGGGGCGTGTCGGCCAGCGCAAGCTCTGGGGCATCGTGGGCCTGGGTCGGACCTACCCGCACCGCCTGGTCAACTCGGCTTGCGAGCGCGCCCTGCTTGACGGCCTCTACAGCTACAAGCATGTCAAGGCGATCACCGAGCGGCTCGTAGCTGACGCCCTGGCCGCAATCGATTCTGCGCCAGATGCGCCCCTCGCTCAGGCCGAAATGCCCCTAACCCAGGAGCACCCCCTCATCCGCAACCCTGATGAGTACGCAGACCTGTTTGCCCACTGCAGCGCCCAGTCATAACCCCATCCACTTTTTTTGACGGAGATATTCCCATGACCCTTACCGAAATCGAACGCGCCCTGAACGAACTGCGCCTGTCTGGCATTGCCGCCACCCTAAACACCCGCCTCATGCAGGCCCAAAGCTCCCAGGAGCCGTTCCTGGACACCTTTGCCTCCATGCTGCAGGATGAACTCGATCGGCGCCGCTCGCGTTTGACAGAGCGCCGGTTCAAACAGTCCGGACTCGACGAACGCTTGAGTCTGGCTGACTTTGACTGGCGCTTTAATCCCAAGGTACCCAGGCAAGCCTGCTTCGAACTGCACACCCTCAAGCTCATCACCGAGGGCGCCAATGCCTTGATCATTGGCAAGCCCGGCACCGGCAAAAGTCACGTAGCCAAGGCTGTGGCCTACCAGGCAACACTGCAAGGCTACAGCGTCAAGTACGTCGAGGCCGACAGCGACTTTGCAAAGTTCGGTCTGGCCACCCAGGCTGAACAAGCCAAGATTCTGAGCACCTACACCGAGCCCGATTTGCTTGTCCTTGACGATCTCTTTCTGGCCCGGCGCATTGCCGAAGTCAGTGCCGAGTTGCTACAGGCGATCGTGCACCAGCGCTACAAACTGCGCCGCTCCATCGTTGTCACGTCAAACCGCGTGGTCCAGGATTGGGGCAAATATCTTGGCGATGCAACCATGGGCAGCACCATTCTGGATCGCCTGATGCACCGCTGCAGCATGCTCGACTTCGAAGGAAAGAGCTATCGCCTGCGGGAAGCGGCCTCTCGAATTGCAGCACCAGCGCCCACTGATTCTTGAGTCCTCTATCTGCAAAGTTCACGCGCCACTCGCCCGCCGTGGACAACTGTCCTGACCACAGGACGAGCCTGTGGTCAGTCGGTGCTGCGCACCGATGCGACAGTTGTCCACCGCTCCCCGGCGTCTCGCCTACGGCCTGACGCGCTTACGCTTGCCAAACAGCCTTTTTAAAAATTCCAAAAAGTCAGGGAGGAATTACCAAGAAAGGAAGTCCGAATCAGCCGGGCCAAAGAGTTGATAATTTAGCCGTCCTGCCTGGGGCAGTTTGGGTGGCCATAAGTGGAGCAGTTTGGGGTGGCCATCGGGG
>CAIVLG010000085.1 GCA_903906695.1 uncultured beta proteobacterium
CGCCTGGCGCTGCTCGGTCAGCGCTGCGAACACCAGTTTTTCCAGCGTCTTCCGCTCCCAACCAGGGATGTCGGCAGAATCAGCTGTTGCGCTTTGGGTTGCTGCACGGCTCGCGTCAGGAGTGGGCGCTGAATCCTGTTTTTGTGCCAGATCAGCTTGCGCAGTGGCAGCCGAAGGCTCTGGATTGTGGGGCTCGTTCATGTCAGGACTCTAGGGGTTGCAGGTTGGCAGCAGTATGCCAGTAGACCACGCCGTTCAGCTCCGAGGTCTCAATCTTGGTCAAGCCACCGCGACACGGTCCGCTGCGGCAAGCGCCGCTCTGCGGCTGGTAGGTAGCGCCATGGGTCGCACACATCAACCATTGACCGCTGCTGTCAAAAAAGTGATTCGGTAGATAGTCCATCTCCATCGGAATGTGGGCACACCGATTCAGGTAAGCGTAGACCTGCCCCTCGAAACGAATTGCAAATGCCGCACAGACCCTTGCCCCTTGCATGACGCCGAATGGCACAGCCAAGGCACCGTTGATCAATTCAGCGGACTCGCAGAGTTGAATGCGTTGTGTCATGCTGCGCGCTGTCTCTGCTCAGGCATGGCGCAAGAGCCAATCGTGCAGCTCGCGCACCGAGTGCGCAATAAACCGGGGCCGCAGTGCATGGAACGCATCGGGCTCATGAGCGCCATAGCTCACGCCGACGCTAGGACAGCCGGCGTTGAGCGCCATCTGCAAATCATGCGTGGTGTCGCCAATCATCAGGGTGCGGTCGACCGTCACGCCAAATTCAGCCATCAACTCCTGCAACATGCGCGGGTTAGGTTTGCTGGCAGTCTCGTCCGCCGTACGGGAGCCGTCGAACAAGCCTTGGAGCTCGGCCGACTGCAGGGCATCATCGAGCCCGGACCGCGTTTTGCCAGTCGCCACGGTCAGCCAGTGCTGGCGCGATTTCAAATCGTTCAACATGGGCGAAACGCCTTCAAACAGGCTGATGCTGTGCTTGTTTTCGATGTAGTGATGGCGGTAGCGCGCGCCGAGTTCGGGATAGCGGTCGATCGGTACATCGGGCGCAGCGTGGGCCAGCGCCTGCATCAAGCCCAAGCCAATGACATAAGAAGCATCTCGATCGCTGGGTACGACACCGCCCACGTCACGCACCGCATTCTGAATGCAGCGCTGAATCAGGGCGGTCGAATCAAACAGGGTTCCATCCCAATCAAAGGCAATCAGGTCAAAACGCCGTGAGCGCGACATCTCAGTATGCAACATGATTCACAAATGCTTCCAGCTCAGAGGGTAATGGGGCCAGCAGAGCCACTCGCTCGCCGCTGGCAGGATGGTCAAACTGCAAGCGCCAGGCGTGCAGAAACATTCTCTTCAGGGCCGGTGCTGACTCGGCGCGCAGCAAAGCCTTGTTCAATTCGAAATCGCCGTACTTGTCATCTCCCAGAATGGGATGCCCTTCACTGGCCAGGTGGACTCGAATCTGATGCGTGCGCCCGGTCTTCAGGGTGACTTCCAGCAAGGACAATCCCGCGCCGCTGCTGCCGACCTGTTGTCGCGCTGCCAGCCGCTGCGTTACCTTCACCAGGGTGACCGAGGGCATACCGTCCGGATCACCCCGGGCCACCACCTTGACACGGCGTTCACCGTCAGGCAACAGGTACTTGTGCAGAGGCCTGTCCAGCACCTTCCTGTTGGCTGGCCAGCATCCAGCCACCAAGGCCAGATAAATCTTGCCCGTTTCGCGCTCCCGAAACTGGTTCTGCAGGATCTTCAGGGCGCTTCTCTTCTTGGCAATCAGCAAAATGCCGCTGGTGTCCCGGTCCAGACGGTGCACCAGTTCCAGAAATTTCGCTTCAGGCCTGGCCATGCGTAACTGCTCGATCACGCCAAAACTCACGCCCGAACCACCATGAACGGCGACGCCAGAGGGCTTGTCAATGGCAAGCAGATGCTCATCTTCAAACAGAATCGGAAAATTCCTCGCCGGCGCGGCGTGCGAGGCAGCGATCACCATGGCCTTCGACTTTTCGGCGGCACGCTGAGATATCCGCACCGGCGGCAGACGTACCGCGTCGCCCACTCCGAGCCGAGAATCTGCAGCGGAGCGCCCCTTGTTGACGCGGACCTCGCCACTGCGAATAATTCGGTAGACGTGCGTCTTGGGAACGCCCTTGAGGTGGCGCAGCAAGAAGTTGTCCAGGCGCTGCCCGGCACAATCTTCCTCGACAAATACCGTTTTCACTTGGGGCAGCGGCGGAATTGGATTGCCCCCTATAATGTGTTTCACTAGCGATGCGCTGTAACTAGTTGATTTGGCTGACAGTTAAGTCATGGTTTAGGTGGAGTTTAGTTCACCCGACAGCATCCGCCCCGTTAGTAAGTCGATACCGCCGTTTGCCAACGCACGCAAACCGCAAGCCAAATGCTTGCGGTGGCCTACAGAACAGACGGTCAAGACGACGCCTTGAAACACTGATATGGAATACCCCAAGTTGGCAGACAGATCGTCTGTCGACGGATCGAAGCGAGATGTTTGAGCTGATAAGCCTGATTCACAATTGCCTGCGGCGCGTTTTCGCCCCGCTGATGGGCATGGATCGGCCTTCGATGCCGGCAGCGTGGGCGCAGCCAGCTATTCATGCAGCAGCGCTGACACGGCCCATGCTTCTCGCTCCCCTCCACGCGCCTACACCAAGACTTATCACCTGAGTCCTGGTTCTCCGGCAATTCCTCCTCACTTCAAAGCGTCAGTTCCGGTATCAGTAGCTCGTCAAGAGCTGATGTGTTATTTGAATTGAAGGAACGCTACCCATGAAACGGATGCTAATTAACGCCACGCAGGCTGAAGAACGCCGGCTGGCAATTGTCGACGGACAAAAACTGCTCGACTATGAAATTGAAATCGAGGGGCGTGAACAGCGCAAGGGCAATATCTACAAGGCCGTCGTGACTCGCGTCGAGCCCTCACTCGAGGCCTGCTTTGTTGATTACGGAGAGGACCGTCACGGCTTTTTGCCGTTCAAGGAAATCTCCAGGCAATATTTCCAGCAGGGCGTGCCCGTCAGTCAGGCCCGCATCCAGGATGCCATCCGCGAAGGTCAGGAAATGCTGGTGCAAGTGGAGAAGGAAGAGCGGGGCAATAAGGGGGCGGCGCTGACTACCTTCGTTTCCTTGGCCGGCCGCTACGTCGTGCTGATGCCCAACAACCCCCGCGGCGGCGGCGTCTCGCGCCGCATCGAAGGCGAAGATCGCGCCGAGCTCAAGGAAGCGCTGGACCAGCTCGAATACCCCAGCGGCATGAGCATCATTGCGCGCACCGCTGGCATTGGCCGCAGTGCGCCGGAGCTGCAGTGGGATTTGAACTACCTGCTCAAGCTCTGGGCGGCGATTGACGGTGCCGCCAACAGCAGCAAGGGCGCCTTCCTGATCTACCAGGAGTCGAGCCTGGTGATTCGCGCGATCCGCGATTACTTCAACAATGACATCGGCGACATTCTGATCGATACCGACGACGTCTATGAACAGGCCCAGCAGTTCATGGCGCATGTCATGCCGGAGCACGCTGCCCGGGTCAAGCGCTACCGCGATGATGCACCGCTGTTCAGCCGCTTCCAGATCGAGCACCAGATCGAATCAGCTTACGCCCGCACGGTTCAATTGCCCAGCGGCGGTGCGATCGTGATCGACCACACCGAAGCACTGGTCAGCGTCGACGTGAATTCTGCGCGCGCCATCAAGGGCGGCGACATCGAAGAAACCGCCACCCGTACCAATCTGGAAGCGGCTGACGAAGTAGCGCGCCAGATGCGCCTGCGCGATCTGGGCGGACTGATCGTGATCGACTTCATCGACATGGAAGAAAGCCGCAACCGGCGTGACGTGGAGAACCGTCTTCGCGACGCGCTGCGGCAGGACCGGGCCCGGGTGCAATTCGGCACCATCAGCAAATTTGGTCTGATGGAAATGAGCCGCCAGCGCCTGCGCCCCGCGCTTTCCGAAGGCGCCTCTATTCCGTGCCCGCGTTGCGGCGGTTCCGGCCACATCCGCGACACCGAATCGAGCGCTTTGCAGATCCTGCGCATCATTCAAGAAGAATCGCTGAAGGACAACACCGCCTCGGTGCTGTGCCAGGTGCCGGTTGAAGTTGCCTCCTTCTTGCTCAATGAAAAGCGGGCCGAGATTGCCAAGATTGAGATTAAGCAGCGCATCAACGTGCTGATGGTGCCCAACAAGACGCTGGAAACGCCGAACTACAAACTCGAGCGTCTGAAGCATGATGACCCGCGTCTGGATAACGTCGAAGCCAGCTACAAGATGGCGGAAGAAATGGAGGACCCGGTGGCAGTGACGCGTCGCTCGCAGGAACCGACTAATAAACAAAGCCCGATCATCAAAGGGGTCTTGCCCGATGCACCGGCACCGGCGGCAGTTCCCAAGGCGGAGCCGGTCAGGCCCGTGCATGCAGTGCCGCAAGCCTTGCCAAGGCCGGCTCCAGCAGTGGTTGCCGAAAAAGGTTTTTTTGGCTGGCTGAAGAAATTGTTTGTCGCGGCCCCCACTCCGGCTGAGCCGGTCAAACCGGTCATTGGCGCGACAAAGGACGACAAGCGCGAAGCTCGCACCGGCCGTGATTTGCCGCGCCGTGGCGAAGGTCGCGATGAGGGTCGCCCCGGCCGTGGCGGCCGCAATGAAGCCCGCGGCGAGGGTCGTGGCGGTCGAGGTGGCCGAGGCGGTCGCCCCGAGCGCGCGGCCCAAGGCCAACGTGAACGGTTTGATGCAGAAGGCAAACCGCTGATGCTGGATGCAGGTGCTGACGGCGCACCGGCCGCCGGCACCGGATCGCCTCAGGATTCGACTGCAAGAGCAGAGCAAGCGCAAGACCGCCCGGCCCGCAATGCAGGGCGCGGTGAGCGCAGCAATCGGGGTGACCGCAATCGCAACGAGCGTCCCGAAGGCTCCGACCCGGGCGGCGCCGCCGAGCGCGCTGAGCGTCGACCGGAGCGCAGCCGTCGTCCCGACGATAACGCACGCTCCAGCCCCACGAGTACCGAGCCTGGCACCGATGCTGCGAACGGTGCTGAGGAAACAGCAATTCGTGCCGAGGGTGCGCCAGTGCGCGAAAGGCGACCGCGTGATCGCTACGGGCGTGAGCGGGGTCCTCGTGCGGATCGAGCGGATCAGGGAGATCGTCAGGAACGTCCTCTCCAGTCCCCGTCAGAGGAAACGCTTGAAGAACCCCGTCGCTCCTATTTCACAGTTGATTCCGAAGCACCTGCCCCCGCCGTCACCACAGCCGCAGCGACTGAGCCCGCAACGATGGCGCCGGCAGCGGCAGCACCAGTCCCGGTCATTGGCACGCTTACCACGCCGACAGCAGCGCCGACAAGCGCCAGCGGGATGCCGAAACTGCGGCCTTTTACTCTGCCGCTGGACGAATTGACCGACGTGGCCCAAAGCTCGGGCTTGATATGGGTGAATTCAAACGCCGAAAAGATTTCGGCGGTTCAGGCCGCGATTGCCGCCGAGCCCAAGCAAATCCACGTCGCCCGCGAGCGCCCGGCCCCGGTGCATATCGATGCCGGCCCGCTGATCCTGGTGGAGACCAAACGCGATCTGCGTAGCATGGAGCTGCCATTCGAAGCGACTCATTAACGCAAGGAAATCTTCAACTCCCGTTCCCTTGCTTACCGCTGTGGCATGTCCTTAGCCGAATATCCCAAACTTACGGTAGCGTCAGGCGGTATGGGCGGCATCGTGGCGTCCCACGCTTCCCAGGCCTGGCGCATCGCCGCCATGCGTGCGGGTTGATGTGGAGCCAGATTGGCGCGCTCCCGCTCATCGGCCGGAATGTTGAACAGGTAGTCATGCTGATCCACCCTCAGGTATTTCCAGTCGCCATGGCGCATCGCGCGCTGATTGCGGTGCTTCATGCGCCAATGCAATGGGCGTACAAATTGTTGCCCCGGGTCGCGCAACACAGGCAGCAGTGAAACACCATCCAACGGGTAGGCGGGGTCCGCCGGCACACCTGCAATATCGAGCATAGTGGCCGACCAATCCATGGTCATGCAATGCTGTTCGCTGCAACCGCCAGGGGCGATCACGGCCGGCCAGTGCGCAATCCACGGCACGCGGATGCCACCTTCGGTCAGGTCCATCTTGCCGCCAACCAGGGGCCAATTGTCCGAGAAGCGTTCGCCGCCGTTGTCGCTGGTAAAGACAACCAGCGTGTTGTCCGTCAAACCATGGGCCTGCAGTGCTGCCATCAGCTCGCCGATCCCTTGGTCCATGTGGTGGATCATGCGCTGGTAGGTGTGAATGTTGCCACCTTGCAAATGGATGATGTTGCTCCTGATCTCCTGCGCCAGTGCGGCGTCATCGCGAGTTTCCCATGGCCAGTGCGGCGCGGTGTAATGCAGACTCAGGAAGAAGGGTGTACCTGCCTTGGCGCCAGCTGCCATGCGTTGCACGTAGTCCACGGCGTGCTCGGAAATCAAGTCCGTCAGGTAACCTTCTTCCGCGTGTTCTTCTTCAACGCCTTCATGGCCTCGCCACAGGTCGTGCGCACCAGCGAAATTGCAGTGCGTGAAATAGTCGACTCCGCCGGCCATGGGACCGAAAAACTCTTCGTAACCGGATTGCAAAGGGCCAAAGCTCAGCGGGTAACCCATATGCCACTTGCCGATCAAGGCCGTGCGGTAGCCGCCGGCGCGCAATAGGGATGGCAGTGTGGGGTGCTCGGGCGGAAGTCCCAGCGTAGTGCTGCCACGACTTTTGCTGTTGATGGGTTCTTCGGCAGCCCCGCGCAAGCGGTACTGGTAGCGACCCGTCATCAGTGCAAAGCGCGTGGGCGAACAAACCGGCGCGTTAGAGTAGCCTTGGGTAAACTTGAGGCCGTTGGCCGCCAGTTGGTCCAGCACCGGTGACACCTCGCCGAACTGGGCCGGACGGCCACCGTAGCATCCGAGGTCGGCAAAGCCGATATCGTCGGACACGATAAAAATGATATTCGGCCGTTCATCTGCCATCAGCAAAGCCCTCTGATTCATGATCTTTACGCGTTGAATCAATGCGGCAATCATCATAGCTGCATCGCCCCAGGTACAGCGATGAAATGCACTGAGTCGTTAGGCGTAACTGCGAGAGTTTCGGCAAGTGTTATCCTGCCATTTCCATGTTCATCGTGGCGCACACAGGTTAACCAGTAGGGCAACATGAAGGTTCCGAAGATTCGCTCACCTCTGCACAATAGGCTCCTGGCAAAGTTCAAGGTTGCCCGGTGGAGAATGATTGGCAGATCAAAGCATGTGATCAAGCGGTCCATAGACATCGCTGTGGTGCTTCCTGCGCTGCTTTGCCTGTCGCCACTCTTCATCATTGTTGCGGCATTTATCAAGCTTCATGATCGCGGTCCGGTATTGTTCTGGCAACCGCGGGTCGGCAAGGATGGTGTGATCTTTGCGTTCCCGAAGTTCCGTTCGATGGTTGTTAATTCAGAGGCCATTAGAGCCAAGTTGCTGGCCGAAAATCAGCATGGTCAAAGTGGCGTCACTTTCAAGATGAAGCGCGATCCACGCATTACGCCCATTGGGCGATTTATCAGGCGCTTCAGCATTGACGAATTGCCACAACTATGGTGTGTGCTGACAGGCGACATGAGTCTGGTGGGACCACGCCCACCCATCATCAGCGAAGTTGAAAAATACACCATGAAGGATCGCTCCAGATTGTCCGTCACGCCAGGTCTGACCAGCATTTGGGCTGTATCGGGCCGTTCAGAAATTCCGTTCCCGCAGCAGGTTGACATGGACATTGAGTACATACAGCAGCAGAGTGCTTTCAACGATATCAAGCTCCTACTGAAGACAGTGCCGGCCGTCCTGAAAGGCAAGGGCGCGTATTGAGCGGTGGGTGGTCAGGATCGAACCTTCACTTCAACCCACTACAACCCGATCGCGCCCAGCGTCTTTCGCTTGATACAGCAACGCGTCCGCCCTGGCGATGGTCGCGTCAATCGCCTCGCTTGAAACATGCGCGGTCATGCCAGCAGAGAAGGTTACCTGGAGCTTGGGCGCATCGACCCAGTTTTCTGAATTGGCGCATCGTTCGCGCAGCCGTTGTGCGACTCCAGTGGCCTCTTCGATGGGTGTACCTGGCAGCACCAGCAAGAATTCTTCACCACCCCATCGGGCAAGGACATCGCCAGCACGTAGCCCCTGTGAAAGAATCTTTGAGAACTGACGCAATGTTTCATCACCCGCTTGGTGACCCAACGAGTCGTTGACCCTCTTGAAGTAGTCAATATCCATCAGGCAGCAGCACAAAGGGGCGGTGGGGCGAAGCGCCTTTCGTTCTTCATGCTTTAACAACTCCATGACATGACGTCGATTGGGTAAACCGGTGAGCTCGTCATTGGAGGCAAGCTGCCTCACCCTTTCAAGTGCGTGTCTAAGCTCAATCTTTTGCAGATATTGCGCCGATCGGAGCGCGCTCAGTTGTCCCGCTAGAGTCGCTATGACGGGAAGCACCAGAGCACTCAAAACGAAATTGAAGACTTCGATACGGTACTGAAACACCGATGGTGCGTAATACGAAGAGGCGAACATGACGCCTCCCAACGCAGCGACCGCCATCCATCCCAGTCGGCGGCTGTTCTTCGGTGACAGGATAAAGGCGCCAAACACGAGCACCAATGCCAGGAGCATCGGCATGATGCCGCGAATATCCGGGTTGACGGTGTAGGCCATGGAGATTGCCACTATGGCAAAAAGCATCTGTGACATTGTCAGCGCCGGATCTTTGTAGCGCAGACTCCACTGACTGCGGATCGCCACATAGGACCCGATGACTCCGATCAATATGAATCCGGACATAGCCAAGGCCTTCGTGCGGTCAGCACTGCCCTGGACCACAGCGGCGAACTGAACGACCAAGCAAAACAGATACACGCCCCCAGCGATCAAGGATCGGGCAGTTCGGACCCGCAACTTGTGTTCTGTCCCAAGCAAAAGGTCCACAGTCGACGAAATACTCCTGATGGATGTCATACCTTTATCGTGTCTCCTTACCGAATGATATGCGGCATTGCGCTCACCTGTCACTCGCCAGCATCAAGCTGGCACGACGTGATTCGGTGACACCGCCAAGCTCGGCCATCACAGTTGCGACAGATCAGCTCACTGCCACCTTGGCGGCGTTCTTCCAGGCCTGGGTGGCGCCGACAAGATCGGCGCGCTGCTCGGCCAACTCGGCCAGGGCCGCCCACGCACTGCGCTGCAAAGCGGCGTTCTGCAGCCTGGGCTGTGACTGCTTGAGCAACTGTTGCGCCTTGCCCCACAACTGAAGTCGAAGGCAGATGGTCCCCGCCAGGTACTGCAGGATAGCGTCACCGGGACTGGCCATCTGCGCCTGCTCGATCCGGGTCAGCCAGGGTGCTTGTTGCTCTACCGAAGCAAGCGCAAAGCCAGTCTCCAGTATCCGGATCAGTTGAACCCGCTGCAACTCGGTCAACTCGTCCGGTTTGCTGACCATCCGTTGCCAAACCGGCAGCAACCATCCCAGAGCGGCCTCTACATCACCGTCGAGTTGCAGCATACGCCGGCAAGCTTCAATCGCCACCTCAGGCGTCGTCCGCTCGGCGGCGTCTAGCTCGTGCCAAACCACTTGCATCTGGTCCCGGTCGTACGCGGTCGCAACGAACTCCAAGGCCAGAGCGCGTAGCAGTCCCTGCGCCGCAACTTCGGAGAAAGCCCGATGCTTGGCGAGCAAGCGCGCAGTCTCCAAAGCCAGTTTCGGCTGTCGTGCCAGCCGTGCCGCCTTTAAGCGCAGGCGCAAGGCAATGGTGCGGCGCGAGGCGCCCTGCGAAAGGTCATCGAGCCAGACCAGCGCCCCCGTCGCGTCGTGGTCCTCGATCGCCCAGTGCGCGGCGCGAAGTTGCACGCCGTCGCGCATCTCCTGAGCATCGCGCCTTGCAGACTGCTCCAGCGCATCGCGAAAGTGGTCCTCCCGCGCCGCCCGATCTTGCAGCACCTGCGCGCTTTCGGCAGCCAGCAAGTGCGCCAAAGCACGCAAGCGCCCGGAATAGGCCAGCGGCTCGCCCCCGCCCGCCATCACAGTGTCGCGCGCCAGCACGGCTTCCGCTGCCTTCCTGGAGCGGACAAAACGTCCTGCAATCAAATGCGAAAGAGCGTCGATCAACGCCAGGTGAATGCTGCGTTCCTGGTGCTGGATGCGCCAGCGCCGCGCCAGCGCCGGCATCGCAAACAGCGCCGTCAGCGTGCGCAAGGCGACGTGCAACAAAAAGAACAGCAAGGCCAGCAGCAACAGCACCAGATTGAGCGAAAGATCGACCCGGTAGGGAGGCCAGAACAGCGTGATCGTGCCCTGGTTGTTGCCGGCGAAAAGCGCGATCGCCGCTGCCACGCCAAACAATCCCAGGAACCACAGGGCGGCCCGCATCGCTAACGCCCGGCAGCCGCGGTCGCCAGCGCCGCCAAGGTTTCATCGACACGCGGAATTTGCAAGGACTTCATCTGTGTCTGAACCTGCTGCAACAGTGCAGCAGCGACCTGCGTTTTGCGCGAGCCGGTGTCGAAATACTTATTCAATGAAACGGCTGCAGCGGCCAGATCGGCGCGTGACGATTCAAGTTGACGCGCCAGCAGGCCGAGCCGGGCGTTGAGCAGCTTCAGCTTGAAGTTTTCGCGCAGGAAAAAAGACTGCTCGGGTGACAGCATTGCCGCCTCTGGCTGCTCGATCCGGCTGACGCGCAGCAAGGCGTTGGCCTCATCGCGAACCAGCTCCAAGGCGCGCAGCCACCAGGTCGGAATCTCTTGCACCGCGCCGCGCTTGGTCGTCGGTGTGACGCGCGCTGTAGCGACTGCATTGGCCAGCACCAATTCGTCGGCCAGGTGAACCAATTCATCAAGCTTCAGCAAGAGACCCGGTGTATCGCTGACCGAAGCCGACTTGATGCGGTCAATGTCCCTCGCGATTGCCCGTTGCAAGGGTGTCAGCCGGGGCTGGGCCGCCCTGGAGACGCGCTGATTGGCACTCTTTAAAGCTGCCAGCAGGGGTTCGACACTGCCCGTGAGCTCGGCCTGCTGCTGTGCCAGGCGAATCGCCGAGTCAATATCGACGACCATATTTTCATCGCGTGAACGCGACAGACTCTGCATCAGTTCTTCGAGCTGGGTTCGCTGCAGCGCCACCTCGCTCAGGCGCGCATCAAAAACGGCAACGCGTGCCGCCGCCTCGCGTGCCAGTTCCTGCGCCTGTTTGGCAATGGCACGGGCCTCTGTCGACTGCGCCGTGGCATCGGCGCTTTGACGTGCCAGTATTTCCTGAATCGAAGACAATTTTTGCCACGACAAGGCGGCGGTCAACAACGCCAGCAAGGCCACCACAGCCAAGCCAAAGACAAACCAGCGCGGCAGCGGTCTGGGCATTGCGGGTAAATACCGATCCGCCTCAGACAGCGCCCCGGCCAGAGCAGCTGTTTCGGCTTCAGGAGCGGGGTTCATCCCACGATTCTAGCGCTGCCACCACATCTGACAGTGTCGGACGGGACTCCAGGACAGCACCAAAACCCGCAGCTCTTGCAGACGAGGCGATGCGCGCGTGCGTCGCTATGGCACGCGCCTGGAGCCAGCTTTGACCAGGCAAAGAAACCAACAGATTGCGCACCGCCTGCGCACTGCTGAACAGCCAGATCGATCCATCGCTGGCGGCATTGCGCGCCAGTTCGCTCTGCGACAGACTGAACACCGGCGCGCGGCGCTGGTAGGCGACGACGAACTCTGCCTGTGCGCCGCAGGCCAGCACCTGCCGGGCAAACCAGTCGCGTCCACTGCCAGCCGCGGTCTGCCCAGCGTCTGCCTCGTCAGCGCCACGAACGATCAGCACCCGTTCGCCTGCATGCACCTGGGGGCCAACAACCTGCCACAAAGCCTCGGAATCAAATTGCGCCGCATCTGCCGGCGGCACATCCAGCCGCTGCGGTGCGACACCGGCACGCGACAACGCATTGGCAGTGCCCGGACCGGTAGCCCAGGCTCGGCTCCGGATTGCACTCCTTGGGCCCCACAAGGCCGCCACGGACTCAGTCGAAGCAAAGAAATGATCGACCGCATTGGCACTGACAAACATGACGCCGACATAGTCGCCAATTTGCTGAGCGACGCGCGTCATTTCAGACCGATCGTCGACCGCCCCCAACTCGATCAGCGGCAGGGCCAGCGCCTGGACGCCGCGCGCCGATAAGTCAGCAACCCAGCGCTGTGCCTCGCGCTCAGGGCGGGTGACGATGACGCGCATGATCAGGCAAGACGGGGCGACTCACCGGGCAGCGGGACTGATCCACCCCTGGCCACCACAAGGGCGCGCAAATCGGTGGCCACACGCGTTCCCAGCGCGCCGGCGCTGGCCAGATCCGTCACCGCGGCGCTGGCACGCACACTGACCAGTTCCAGATGACCCTCGGGGTCACCCCAAGCCGCATCGATGCTCAGAATGCTGGCATCTAACGTGGCAAAGGCCGCCAGCGGCATGGAACAGCTGCCGCCCATGGCACGGCTGACGGCGCGCTCGGCCGACACCGCCAGCCAGGTGCCCTGATGCGCCAGCGCTGCCAACGCATCGACCACATCCTGGCGCGCACTGATCACCTCAATCCCGAGCGCGCCCTGCCCGGCGGCCGGCAGCATTTCGGCCGGCTCAAAAGTGGCACGGATCCGCTCTGCCAGCCCCAGCCTCTTGAGACCAGCTGCCGCCAGCACGATGGCGTCATAAAGTCCGTCGTCGAGCTTGCGCAAGCGCGTGTCAAGATTGCCGCGCAAAGGCTCGATCCTCAGATCCGGCCGCAGTGCCCTCAGCAGCGCAACACGACGCAAACTTGAACTTCCGACCAGTGCTCCTTGCGGCAGGCTGGCCAGATCGGCATAGCGGTTGGAAACAAAGGCATCACGCGGGTCCTCGCGCTCCATCACGCAGGCCAGGCTGAAGCCTTCAGGCAACTCCATCGGCACGTCCTTCAGCGAGTGAACGGCCAGGTCGGCGCGCCCTTCTGACAGCGCCACTTCGAGCTCTTTCACGAACAGGCCCTTGCCACCGACCTTGCTCAAGGCCCGGTCCAGAATTTGATCGCCCTGTGTTGTCATACCCAGCAGGTTCACCTGGTGGCCCTGTCGCTCCAGCAGCGCTTTCACATGCTGCGCCTGCCACAGTGCAAGACGGCTTTCGCGAGTTGCTATCGTGAAACTGCTCATAAACGGTATTTCTTGAAGGTGAGTTGTTGCTAATCCAGAGCGGACGCGGGATGCTAGCATGGCCTCAGCAGCAATCTTGCGCCCATCCCCTCAAAACACCATGACCAGAATGCCCCGATCCAACTCACTCCCAAGTCGCCAGGACAATGAGCGCCCGCTGCTGCAAGACATCCGGCTGCTGGGACGCATCCTTGGCGACGTCATACGTGAGCAGGAAGGCGTTGCCGCCTTCGAACTGATCGAGCAAATCCGCCAGTTGTCGGTGGCTTTCCATCGCGACGCCGACAGAGACGCCGATAAGTCTCTGAAGAAATTGCTGAAAGGTCTCAGCAACGATCAAACCGTTAGCGTGATTCGGGCCTTCAGCTACTTCAGTCACCTGGTCAACCTGGCCGAAGACCGGCATCAGATCCGTCGCCGCGCGATCCACGAACGCGCCGGCGAGGTGCAGCCGGGAAGCATCGAAGCGGCCCTGCTGCGCTGCCGTCAGGCCGGCATCGCCCCCGAGCAGATCGTGGCTACCCTGGAGCGCAGCTTCGTCTCGCCAGTGCTGACCGCGCATCCGACCGAAGTGCAACGCAAGAGCATTCTGGACGCCGAGCGTGCGATTGCCGAGTTGCTCAGCACTCGGGACGACATCAAAATCAGGGCTGCCCCGGGCAAGCACGAGAAGGACGCGTTGACACCACGCGAGCTGGCCGACAACGAACAGCAGATGCGCGGCCGCATTTCGCAGCTCTGGCAAACCCGGCTGCTGCGCCTGTCCAAACTGACGGTGGCCGACGAGGTCGAAAACGCCCTGAGCTATTACGAAGCGACGTTCCTGCGTGAAATCCCGAAGATCTATGCCAACCTGGAGCGTGAGCTCGGCCATCACCCGGTGCACAGCTTTTTGCGGATGGGGCAGTGGATCGGTGGCGACCGCGACGGCAATCCCAACGTCAACGCGCAAACGCTGGTGTTGGCGCTGCGCCGCCAGGCCGAGGTGGCACTGCGCCACTACCTGACCGAAGTGCATTTGCTCGGTGGCGAGTTGTCGCTCTCGACACTGCTGGCGAACTGTCTGCCACAGATGCGTCAACTTGCCGAGCAATCGCCCGACCGCAATCCGCACCGCCAGGATGAGCCTTACCGGCGCGCCCTGATTGGCGTCTATGCGCGGCTCGCAGCCAGCCTGAAAGACCTGACCGGGGGCGAAGCCGCACGCCATGCGGTGGCACCGCAGAATCCCTACGCCAACGCGCAACAGTTACTGGCCGATCTGCGCACGGTGGAGGCCTCATTGCTTGCGCATCATGGCGCTGCCCTGGTCACGCCCAGATTGCAGAGCCTGATCAGGGCGATCGAGGTCTTCGGTTTTCATCTGGCCAGCGTGGATTTGCGCCAAAGCTCGGACCAGCATGAAGCCGTGCTGGCCGAACTGTTTGCGACCGCGCGGCTGGCGCCGGCTTATGCCGAGCTCGATGAACAAGCCAAGCGCAGCCTGCTGCTGGGGTTGCTGAATGACGCGCGGCCACTGCGCGTCCTGGGCGCCGTCTATTCGGCCAAAACCGTGAGTGAACTCGCCATTTTCGAAACCGCCAAAGTCATGCGCGAGCGCTTTGGCGACGCGGCGATTCGCCACTACATCATCAGCCACACCGAGTCCGTCAGCGACCTGCTCGAAGTCCTTCTGCTGCAAAAAGAAGTGGGCCTGATGCAGGGAACCATGGACGCCGATGCGCGTTGCGACCTGATTGTGGTGCCGCTGTTTGAGACCATCGCGGACCTGCGCAATGCCGAGCCCATCATGCGCGAGTTCTACGCCCTGCCTGGCGTGCGTGCGCTGGTGCAGCGCGGCGGTCATGACAAGTACTGCGAACAGGACATCATGCTGGGCTACTCCGACAGTAACAAGGACGGCGGCATCTTCACCAGCAACTGGGAGCTTTACCAGGCGGAGATCGCGCTGGTAGCGCTTTTCGACGAGTTGAACGGCCCCGACGCTGGACCGACCCAAGCGCTGCGACTACGGATGTTTCACGGCCGCGGTGGCACTGTCGGGCGCGGCGGTGGACCGAGCTACCAGGCGATCCTGGCGCAGCCGCCGGGCACCGTGCGCGGCCAGATGCGGCTGACCGAGCAGGGCGAAGTCATCGGTTCCAAATACGCCAACCCCGAGATCGGTCGACGCAACCTCGAAACCCTGGTCGCCGCCACGCTGGAGGCGACCTTGCTGCAACCGACCAAATCAGCGCAGCCATCCTTCCACGATGCGGCCTCCGAACTCTCCAGCCACAGCATGGCGGCCTACCGCAAACTGGTCTACGAGACTGCGGGTTTTACCGAGTACTTTTTTGACTCGACGCCGATCCGTGAAATCGCCGAACTCAACATTGGTTCGCGCCCGGCTTCACGCAAGTCCTCCCAGCGAATCGAAGACCTGCGCGCCATTCCCTGGGGCTTCAGCTGGGGCCAGTGCCGCCTGACACTGCCCGGCTGGTTCGGCTTTGGTTCTGCGGTGGAACGGTTTCTGCAAAACCAAGGTGGCGCCGGCAGCAAGGAGCGGTTGAAATTGCTGCAACGCATGTACCGGCAATGGCCCTTCTTCAGCACACTTCTTTCCAACATGGACATGGTGATGGCGAAAAGCGATCTGACATTGGCCAGACGCTACGCCGAACTGGTTGCCGACGCGCGTTTGCGAAAGAAGATATTCAGCGCAATCGAGCTCGAATGGCATCACACAGCCACCGCACTCGGCAGCATCACCGGCGACACGCAGCGCCTGAGCCACAACGCGGTGCTGCAACGCTCAATTCGCCATCGTTTTCCCTATATTGATCCGCTGCATCATCTGCAAATCGAGCTGGTACGTCGTCACCGAGCCGGCCAGTCCGATGCGCGCATTCAACGCGGCATCCACATCTCGATCAACGGCATTGCCGCCGGGCTCAGAAACACGGGTTAGCGAGAAGTTCGCGCACTGCCGCAAGTTGGCGCCTTGAGACCAGCAATACCTCATCGATGCCGCTCAGGCGCAAACCCCAGCTCTCACCCTCCAGTGCATCATGCTGCTTTTCCAGGGCCCGCACAGCGCGCCGGGCCACCAACGCATTGCGATGAATGCGCAACAGGCGTCCCGGATACCTGGCCTCGAGTTCGCTAAGAGAGTCCTCCAGCAGGTAACTTCCGGTCAGGGTTCGCAGCGTCACGTATTTGAGTTCAGCCTTCAGATACAACACCTCAGATAAAGGCACACGCTCGGTTCGGCCACGCTGCTGGACGATCAGTACCTCTTGCGCCGCTTCATATTCAACCGCGCGTCGCCCTGCCAACAAGCGCTCGGCTTTTTGCAGCGCCGCCTGCAAGCGTTCGAGTCGCACCGGTTTGGTCAGGTAGTCCAACGCTTCAAGCTCGAACGCCCGCACTGCGTGTTCGGCATGGGCCGTGACAAAGACAACAGCTGGTGGCTCGGGCAGGGTGCGCAGTGTGCGGGCCAGTGTCAGACCATCGGCGCCGGGCATGTGAATATCGATCAGCGCCAGGTCAAACTTCTGACGCCGCAGGGACTCGATGGCTTGCGTCGCGTTGGCGGCCTCGGCCTCGACGCTGGCCTCAGGCGCCTTGCAATCGGCCAGCAGGGTTCGTAAACGCGCTCGCGCCAAAGGCTCGTCGTCCACCAGCAAGAGCTTCAGGCGCATGGCAGAAACTCCACAGCGCTCACGCCGGCACCTCGATCCGGACCTGAAAGATACCGTCCTTCAAAGTGCTTCGAAACTGGCACTCGACATCGTGCAACAGCTGCAGTCGCTCACGCACATTGCCGAGCGCCAGCCCGCTGCCCGATGCGCCCTGGCCACCCGGCATGGTGTTGGTCACCTTGATCAGCACGCGGGAACCGCGGCGTTCGGTCGAAATTCTGATTTGCGCTCCTTCTTCACTCGGCTCGACACCGTGCTTGACGGCATTTTCCAGCAAAGGCTGCAACAGCAGGGGCGGCAATTTGGCGTTGGAAGCAGCCGCGTCGAGCGACCACTCCACGCGGATCCGGTCGCCAAAACGCACTTGCTCAATCGCCAGATAGCGTTGCGCCAAGACAATTTCATCGGCCAGCGTGACCACCGACGCCGGCTCCAGCAGCGCATGCCGGAATAAATCACTCAGGTCTTCCAGCACCGCCTCGGCCTTGGCCGGCTCGGCCCGCACCAGAGCGATCGCCGTGTTCAGGGTATTGAACAAGAAATGGGGTCGGATGCGCGACTGCAGTTCACCCAGACGAGCCTTTGTTTCTGCCGGCGTCTTGCTGCGCTCACGCAGAACCATGACAGCCACCAGCAGAGCCGCCAACAGGGCGCCGCTACAGGCGCTGGCCAGCCACGGCATCGGCTCCTGCCAGCCAACCACGACCAGCACGCCGCAAGCACTCAAACCCGCCACCGCGCCAAGCATCACAGCCGCCATCTGCTGTGCCAACGGATAAAGGCGCTCCAGCAGATTCTTTAGTCCGCAGACCACGACAAGCCAAGCCAAAGTCGCCGGCAGAGCGCCACCAGTCAGGACTTCCAGGCGGAGCAACCAGTCAGCAAAATTGGACGCACCAAACATCGCACCAAGCGCCAGCACCAGTTCAACGAAAAGCACCGCCCGCAATGCCACTCCGATGTGGCAGACGTCAAACAGAAGCGCCGCCGCAGGCGCTGATCTGCCGTGCTCTCCCGCCAGTTCCTGGAAGGCCGATAAAATTTGCAGGTCTTTCATTCCGATTCGGGGCGTATGCTTGAGGTTGAGACCCGATTATTGATGATCTGTTGCCGCAACCCCCACCGCACCCCCATGACACACAAGCAATTCGACAACAAGTCCACGGCCTGGTCGGCCCTGTTTTCCGAGCCCATGAGCGAGCTGGTCAAACGCTATACGTCCAGCGTTCGCTTTGACCAGCGACTGTGGCAGGCCGACATTGCCGGCTCACTGGCCCACGCCGAAATGCTCATGACGCAAGGGATCATCACGCCCGAAGACTACAGTGCCGTCGAGCGCGGCCTGAAGCTCGTGGCCGAGGAAATAAAGGCCGGCCAGTTCGACTGGAAGCTTGACCTGGAGGACGTGCACCTGAACATCGAAGCGCGCCTGACGCAGCTGGTCGGTGACGCCGGCAAGCGCCTGCACACCGGACGCAGCCGCAACGACCAGGTCGCAACCGATGTGCGCCTGTGGTTGCGCGACGAAATTGATTTGATCAGCAGCCGTTTGAGCGATCTGCAAAAGGCATTGCTCGATGTGGCTGAGAAGAACGTCGAAGTGATCTTGCCGGGCTTCACACACTTGCAGGTGGCGCAACCGGTCAGCTTCGGGCACCACCTGCTGGCCTATGTGGAAATGTTCAGCCGCGATTACGAGCGCATGGTCGAAGTGCGCCGGCGCACCAACCGGCTTCCGCTCGGCGCCGCCGCGCTGGCCGGCACCAGCTACCCGCTGGACCGCGAACGCGTCGCACGAACATTGAGAATGGTCGATGAGCAAGGCTTGCCGCAGGTCTGCCAGAACTCGCTGGACGCCGTCAGCGACCGCGACTTCGCGATCGAATTCAGCGCCGCCGCCGCGCTTTGCATGGTGCACATCAGCCGTCTGAGCGAAGAGCTGGTGCTGTGGATGAGCCAGACCTTCGGCTTCGTCAAAATCGCCGACCGCTTCACCACCGGCAGCTCCATCATGCCGCAGAAGAAGAACCCCGACGTGCCGGAACTGGCGCGCGGCAAGACCGGCCGCGTGGTCGGCCATCTGATGGGGCTAATCACCCTGATGAAGGGACAGCCGCTGGCCTACAACAAGGACAACCAGGAGGACAAGGAGCCTTTGTTTGACACAGTGGACACCTTGAAGGACACCCTGAGCATCTTCTGCGAGATGGTGGGCGGGCAGGTCAACGCTGAGACCGGCTTCAAGGAAGGCGGCATCAGTGTCAACGCCGAGCGCATGGAGAGCGCCGCCCGCAAAGGCTACGCCACCGCCACCGATCTGGCAGACTATCTGGTGCGCAAGGGTCTGGCGTTCCGCGACGCCCATGAAGTGGTGGCCCAGGCGGTCAAGGCCGCCATCGCCCAGCAACTTGATTTATCGGAACTGCCGCTGCCGGTCTTGCAGCAATTCAATCCGGCCATCGATCAAGATGTCTACCAAGTGCTGAGCCTGCGCGGTTCGCTCGACGCCCGCAAGGTGCTGGGCGGCACGGCGCCGGAGCAGGTCCGGCTGCAGATTGCGCGGCACCGCTCGCGCCTGGCGTGAGTTGTTTTCAAGCGGCCGCACACAGTCACTTTGCCGGATCAGTCGTTTGGCAGGACAAAAGTCTTGTCCTTGCGGTCATCGCCCAGGTAAGCCAGCATACCCCGCCCTGCCCTGCTGCCGCTGGCCAGGCAGGCCGTCAGCAGGTAGCCGCCGGTGGGCGCCTCCCAATCGAGCATTTCGCCGGCGCAAAACACGCCGGGCAGTCGCGCGAGCATCAGGTCTTCATCCATCGCTTCGAACAATACGCCGCCCGCGCTGCTGATGGCTTCATCGATCGGGCGTGCGCCGGCCAGGGTGATCGGCAAGGCCTTGATGGCGCGGGCGAGTTGCAGCGGGTCATGGATCTGCTCCTTGCTCAGCAGCTCGTGCAGGAGCGCGGTCTTGATGCCCTCCAGATGCAGTCGGCTCTTGAGGTGACTGGAGAGCGAGCGCGCTCCGCGCGGATGACGCACCTCGGCCAGCACCCGCTCGGCGCCCAAATCCGGCAGCAGATCGAGCCGGAATGTGGCCGTGCCCTGCGCCATGATCTCGTCACGCAGCAGGCTCGACGCCGCGTAGATCAGGCTGCCTTCGACACCGGTTGCGGTAGCCACAAATTCGCCTTTGCGCGCCAAGCGCTGACCTTGCGAATCGGTGAACGCAATCGCCACCGACTTGAACGGCTGACCGGCAAAGCGGCTGGCGAAATACGGACTCCAGCCGCCCCGGACATCAAAACCGCAATTGGACGGCAGCAGCGGCGCAACCGCCACCCCTCGCGTCTGCAGCCAGGGAACCCAGGCACCGTCGGAGCCGAGCCGCGCCCAGCTGCCACCGCCGAGCGCCAGCAGCACCGCGTCCGCCTGCGCCTGCAGCTCGCCCTGCGGACTGTCGAAGCTGAGACTGACGCCGGGCGCAGCGGCTGCCGCGATGACGGCACCTCCGTTCCAGCGATGACGCATGTGAAACTGCACGGCCGGCCCGACAAGCGGATAGCGCAAGCGGTGCAGCCAGGCGCGCAGCAGCGGCGCAGCCTTCATGTCGACCGGAAAGACGCGGCCCGAGCTGCCGACAAAAGTTTCCACGCCCAGCCCGGCGGCCCAGGCGCGCAACGCGTCGGCATCAAAATCTTCCAGCAAGGCGGCAATTTGCTGCTGGTGTTTGCCATAGCGCGTGACAAAAATCTGCTTCGGCTCCGAGTGCGTCAGGTTCAGCCCGCCCTTGCCCGCCAGCAGGAACTTGCGTCCGACCGAGGGCATGGCATCGAACACGTGGACCGCGACGCCGGCACCTGATAGCACTTCGGCAGCCATCAGACCGGCCGGGCCGGCGCCCACCACCAGCACCTTCTTCATGTGCCGTCCTCCAGTTCGATGAGTTCGCCTTGCGCGCTCAGGAACGCCGCCCTGACCACTGCATCCGGGTAGATCGCCTGCACGGCCGAGCGGTAGCCGCGCAGTTGTGCCACAAGTTGCCCCTGCTGCTGCGGTGCCTGCATCGACTTGTAGTCGAGCACCCACCACTGACCGGCGTGCGCGCCATCGCGGCGTTGCAGCAAGCGATCGATTCTTTGCAATTCACCCTGGTCATGCATTTCGACTTCATTGGCCGACCAGGCCAGCAACGCCGGGTCCCAGGCCCAGGCCGCGGCGCCTTGCAAGATACGTTGCGCCATGCTGGCCGCACTTGCCCCCTGCTCGGGTGTGAGTTCGAACTCAAGCGCGGCAGCGAGCGTGTTGGCGTCCGACAGATGACCCCATTCAAGCAGCCGGTGCATCGCCTTGCCGATGCGGGCATTGAGCGGGTCAGCGTCATCTTGCTCGACAGCAAACGGTTCCTGTTTCAAAGGCGCTGGAGGCAGGGTCTTCAGATCAAACGGCATGCTGCTGCGTGCTGGCGCTGCATTGGCCGACGGCTCACAGGACGAAGCCGATTCGATCACCAGCGGCTGCAGCAGTTCGGTCTCGCCCAGGCGCTGCCACCAACTGCTTGCGCTGGCGCGGTAGGGCGCGACGCTGGATACGACCAGTGTCTGGCGAGCCCGCGTGAGGGCCACATACAGGGCGTTGAGTTCTTCGCGTTCTCGCTCCAGCGTTTCGGCTTCGAGTGTGGCCAGCGCACAGGCTGGTGGATGGCTTTCGCTGGCCAGAAAGACAAACTTCTCGGGCACCCGCGCCTGGCCCGGCCAATCGACCAGCACGCCCATGGTCTGTGCCCGGTGCTCGGGCGCGTCAGTGTCGAGCAGCAGCACGGTGTCGGCCTCAAGCCCTTTGGCGCCGTGGATGGTGAGCAGACGCAGCGCCTGCGCATTGACCGCCGCCGGCGCGCGCACACCGCCGGCCTTGAGCGCGCGCACAAAGCCGTAAGGCGTGGCATAGCGTCCACCGGCCAGTTGCAGCGAAGCGCTCAGCAACGCGCGCAGATTCGCCAGCACCGTCTCCTGCTGGTGCGCCGGCGCCAGCGCACAGAAGCGCGCCAGCACGTCACCATCGCTGTAGATGGCGTGCAGGGCATCATGCGGCGGCAAGGCGTCAAGCCAGCCTTTCCAGCGCTGCAATTGAGCTGCCACGTTCCTGCCATCCTCGGTCACCAGACCGACGCCGTGCAACAGATCGAACCAGCTTCGACCCGATTCAATTTGCGCCAGACGCAAATGCACCAGCGCTTCATCACCGAGGTCAAACAGCGGCGATTTGAGAACGCGCGCCAGCGACAGATCGTGCTGCGGTGAGACCAGCAGGTCGAGCAGGGCCACCAAGTCCTGCACTTCGCAGCTCGCGACCAAATCAGTCTTGTCGCCGATCTGCGCCGCAATGCACAGCCGGCGCAGCTCGTCCTGCAAGGGCAGCAAGGCAGCGCGCCGACGTGACAGCACCATGACGTCCGAAGGCTGCAGTTTGCCGGCCGCCAGGTGCTGCGCAATCCAGGCCGCCGCTTGACGTGCTTCGAGCGTGCGCAGGGTCTCTTCAGCCTGCTCGCGCGGCGTCTGCAGGCTGTCGCGCCAAAGCCCTTCATCGACTTCGTTCTGTGCGTCATCGGTGACGACTGCTTTTGGCAGGGGGCGTGGAATCACCGGCAGGCAAAAAACGCTACCCGCGTGCTCGGAACTGGTGGTGTGAGTGCGGTAGTCGGCATAAGCGCCGCTGTCCATTGCCTGAGTCATCACCGCATTGACCACAGCGATCACTTCGGGGGCGTTGCGCCGGGTGTGGTCGCAACTCAGCAAGTCACCTTGCAAACCCTCGCGCACAAAGGCCTGCGCCGCCTTGAAGACCTGCGGCTCGGCGCGACGAAAGCGGTAAATGCTTTGCTTGGGGTCGCCGACGATGAAGACACTGGGCGCCGAGCCTGCGGCACCTGCATAGCTGCTAAGCCAGCAGCGCAGCGCCTGCCACTGCAGCGGGTTGGTGTCCTGAAACTCGTCGATCAGCAGGTGCTTGATGCGTGCATCCAGGCGCTCCTGCACCCAGCCCGAGAGCACAGGATCGCCCAGCAGCACCATGGCGGCGCGTTCCACATCGTTCATGTCAACCCAGCCGTTTTCGCGCTTGATCGCCGCATGGTCCTTGAGCAGCAAGCGACTCAGTCGCGCCATGCGTTGCTGGTACAACCAGGCCTCGTGTTGCGAGCAGGCCGCCCGCAGGCGCAGCAGCAAGTCCTGCCCCTGGCGCACCAGCTCGATGCCGACCATGTTCTCGCTGAACTTGCGCGCCGTGCCCTTGTCGGTCAGCATGGCGGCCAAGGCCGCCGGCAGATCGTTGTTTGAGAGCGCGCTCTGAAGCTCAACGCCTTTGGCTGCAAACGTTCTGGCGCTGGCCTTAGCCAGAGCCCGCGCGGCGTCGAGCAGGGTTTGCCGGAGTGCCGCCGCCCGCAGACAATCTTGCGGGGCCTGCAAACCGGCAAACTCGGCGTACTGCTGACTGAAGTGCTGCACCGAATCCTCGACCACGCCGCGGCTATCGGCGAGCGCAAATTCGGTGCGCTTGTCCAGCGCCGTCTGCAACGCCTTCTCGGCCTGCGCGCGGCCATACTCGAAGACCACCGCCTCAAAATCAGCTCTCCCCTGCGCGTCGGTAAGCAACGTGGCATAAAAGCGTCGCCACACCAGTCTCTTTGGCTGCTCGTCGTCTTCCAGCAATTCGTAGCTCAGGGGCAATTCGAGTTGCTCCAACAAGGCCAGCGGCGCGCTTCGCAGCAAGGCGGCAAACCAGCTATGAAAAGTGCGCACCTGCACCGCTCGGCCGCCCTCCAGAAGATCCTGATACAGATTGGCCAGCCGCTCGGCCAATTCAGTTGCCGCCGGCTTGTCGCGTTCGATCCGAACACCGCGAAGCTGCAGTTCAGTGATCAGGGTCGCCCGCTCGGCGCCAGCGAACTCGGCCAGCCAATGCTGCAATCGCTCGCGCATTTCGGCGGCGGCGCGCTTGGTGAAAGTGATGGCCAGAATCTCGTGTGCCTGTGCCCCTTCGAGCAGCGCCCGCACGATGCGCGACACCAGTATCCAGGTCTTGCCGGCACCGGCGCAAGCCTCGACCGCCACGCTGCGCCGCGGGTCGCAGGCAATGGCGTAGAAGGCCTCGGCACTGACGCTGTGGCCGTTGTGCTGGTACGCAGGCTGGGTTTCAGAGTTCGACATCTGGTGATCAAGTTCGGTTAGGTGTTGGCTTTTGTGGTGGTCTGCCAATGTTTCCAGACTCCCCCCCTATCCCCCAGCCCCTTTCCACCCCCCGCTGGGGCGGAAAGGGGAGCCAACAGCCATATTTGGTCATGTGTTTAAACGACACACGTACACGTGCCGCTGTGCGTTGTGCAAGACAGAAAAAACTGGGTGACTGCGGTCTTTGAACAGGACAAGCGATTTGTCTCAACTTCAAGAATTCCAACGGTCCAAACCTTGCCGATGCACGTCCTAGCTTCAAACACGCGGCCAAATGAGGCTCCTCTCTTCCGCCCGGCGGGGCGGGAGAGAGGCGGGGGAGAGTGAGTGGGGGAAAAATCACAAAATAATCTGCCTTCACATCATTCCCAAAAATCTTTCCGACACAAGCCCCGCGCCGCGCAAAACTCGCACGCTTTCCCCTCCCCCAACGCCGGCAATGGAACGCCAACCGCGATACGCGCCATGTCTGAAACAATGCCCGCTATCAGTTGATCGCGCAAGTCAACGATGTCGTCTTGCACAAAGCTCCTGCTGCCGTCTTTTTCGCCGACATTGACATAGGCCGCGCTCAGCGTGTCGTCGCTCAGCAGGGCAGCGTAGAAAGCCAGCTGGCTGTCCTCCTGTGCCGCCTTGATGCGCTGCGCCGTAATGCCAGGGGCTTCGGTCTTGTAGTCAATCAACAGCGAACTGCCGTCGAGGCACCGATCGATGCGGTCGATCTTGCCGATCAGCGTCAAGGGTCCCAAGGCAACTTCGCGCCAAGCCTCGGCCTCACAAAAGACGGCGCCAGCCGCTTCGTGTGAGGCCAGCCAGTCCAGATAGCCGGCGCGCACGCGCGGCCAGGAAGCGGCAAAGGGCAGGAACTCACTGTCCGACAAGCCCAGGTCCAGCGTGGCCTGGCGCGCGGCAGCATTCAGCAGGTCCTCGCGCTCGCTGCGATCGGTTGAAGGCGACTGCCGCAGGGCGGAGTGAAAAAGTTTCAGCAGGTGGTGCTGCCAGTTGCCAAAATCACGTTTGCCCAGTTCCAGATCGAGTTCGTCCGGGGCCTGCAACTTGAGCTGGCGCAAAGCAAAGAAACGATAGGGGCAGCGCCGCAAATCCTCATAGGCGGTACTGGAGAGTCGCTCAATCGCCACGGCCTCACCCCTTGGCGCCGGCCTGGCGCAGACCTTCTTGCTGATCGGGCGCAACAGGCGCGGGTCGGGCGCCAGTTCGCTCTGGTGCTGCAAGCGCAGCGCCTGCACAAAGCCGCTCGCCATCACGCGCTCGCCGGCATCGCTCAGGCGCCACAGCACGTCCACATGGGGAAAGTCCAAAGCGTAGTGCCAGCTTGCTCTGGCGGCCTCGGCCAGTTGCTCGCGCGAAGGCAAGCCAATCAGCTCGCGCAACGCCGGCGTCCACATACCAGACGGCTCGGGTGAAGTGGCAAGGCCGGTCTCATCGCAGCCCGGCAGCACCAGTGCCGCCAGCGATCGCCCGAGCAACTGAGTCAGAGGCAGAATCACGACCTGGGTCGGACCCGAATGGGCCGGCGAGAAATTCATACCCTCGAGTGTCTGCTTGGCCCAGGCGGTGAACTGGCTCAGGCTCATGCGCGAGGCGACATCGCTGAATTCGAGTTCTGCACCCGGGCGCAGACGCAGGGCGTCGAGTACCAGCTGTCCGGCGCGGTCTTGCAGCAATCCGTCCCACTGCCCTGCGCTTTGCAATGCGCTACGCAGATCGCTCAACCAAAGGCACAGGCTGCGCGGCGCTTGCAGCGTCTGTCGCAGCACCTCAACACGCCGCACCAGAGCGTCAGCCGGTGGCACCGAGCGCCATTCACGCGAGCGCAGCCGACGCCAGTCCTGCTCGGCCTGTTGCACTGCCTGAGACTCAAACGCGCTGGCGTTCTTCAGCCAGTCCAGCACGCTGTCGGTGGCCGTATCCCAGGCACAGGCACTCAGCAGACTCATGAGCGAGGCGGCGGCGCGGGTGGTCGACAACTTCCAGCCGGTTTCGTCTTGCACCGAGACGCCCTGTTCGGCGAGCATGGCGTGCACGCGGCGTGTCAACAGGCGGTCCTGCGCCACCAGCGCAACCGGAGTGCGCCCCGCTGCCAGATGCGCCAGTACGCAGGCGGCGGCGCGATGCGCCTCGTCCTCGCCATCCTGCGCGGCGTGAAGAGTGAGCTTGCCCAGCGCTGGGCGCCGGCTGCAGCGGATCTCAGGCGCCAGATCGAGCAGCAGGACGCGCCCAGGCAGCGCCTGTTGCAAGGCCGGAGTCATCGGTTCGGACTGATAGCCTTGCAGCAGCACCAGCAAATCGGGCGCGGCGAAAAACAGCGCGTCCGAAGCGTAGTTTGAACTCGCGACCCAGGCCAGCGCAATACGGGCGATGACCGCTTCCGTCGCCAACATCGGTGAATCCAGCGCTGCGGCGAGTCTGAGGCCCAGATCAGCGCCCCACTGCAGACGCTGGCTCGGCGCCAGCGCTGCGGCGAGCCGGGACAAGCTCCAGGCTGACTCCATCAATCGCGGCGCCAGTGCGTCCTGCTGCGCTGCCAGGCCGGCGCGCTTGAGCAGCGAGCGGGCGGTCAACAGATCGCGCGCCGCGTCCATGCGCAAATCCTCGGCGCCAGGCACGAAGCCACTCAAACTGCGCGACCAGCTCAGGCTGGTCTCAAAGCGCGGCAGGAAATGGACTTGTGTCTGATGCGCTTGCCGGGCCCTGAGCCAGGCGCTGCGGGCTTGCGGCATCTGCTGGGCAAAGGGCAACAGGACGACGACGCGCGACGGGTGCAACTGGCGCTGAGCGATTTCGACGCCTACGCGTCCCATCACTTGGTCCCAGGCCAGCTCGACATGATGCTTTGTGGCTATCTCAGTCATAGCTGAATCCGAATCGACCGCAGGGCTTGGTTTCTGTCACAATTTCCCCACTTTAACTGCATGTCCACCACCGCTTGAGGAATTACCATGGCCAGCGAACTTATCAAACATGTGTCAGACGCGTCTTTTGACCAGGATGTACTGCAATCCACTCTGCCGGTGCTGGTCGATTACTGGGCCGAGTGGTGCGGCCCGTGCAAGATGATTGCCCCGGTACTCGACGAACTGTCAACAAGTTACGAAGGCAAATTGCAAGTGGCCAAAATGAATGTGGACGAAAACCGCGACATCCCGGCAAAATTCGGCATTCGCGGCATACCGACGCTGATGCTGTTCAAAGGCGGCCAGTTGGCCGCAACCAAGGTTGGCGCCATGAGCAAGGCGCAGCTGACGGCGTTCATCGATCAGCAAATTGCCTGACGGAAACCACATATCAGCGTCATGCCGGGCCTGACCCGGTATGCCATTTCTCAATATTTTCCTGTCATAATCCCCCCAGTTCACCGGCCCCCATCAGGGACGGTTCGAGTTTCCCGCTGAGTATCCTGAGGTCGAAGACGCCCAGGCGCCTCATTTGAACCCCCCCGTTTTTCGTTCAACTCCCTAGCGAACCATTCCATGCACTTAAACGAACTCAAGGCGCTGCACGTGTCGGAAGTCCTCAAGCAGGCCGAAGAGCTTGAGATTGAAAACACCGGCCGCATGCGCAAGCAGGAACTGATGTTTGCGATCATCAAGAAGCGCGCCCGCACCGGCGAGCAGATCATTGCCGATGGCGTGCTGGAAATCCTGCCCGACGGCTTTGGTTTCCTGCGCAGTCCGGACACCAGCTACACCGCTTCGACTGACGACATCTACATCAGCCCGAGTCAGGTGCGTCGCTTCAATCTGCATACCGGCGACATGATCGAAGGTGAGGTCCGCACGCCCAAAGACGGCGAGCGCTACTTTGCCCTGAACAAGCTGGACCGGGTCAATGGCGGCGGTCCTGAAGACAACAAGCACAAGGTGATGTTCGAGAACCTGACGCCGCTGTTTCCCAAGGTGCAGATGAAGCTCGAGCAGGAAATCAAGAGCGACGAGAACATCACCGGGCGCGTCATCGACATCATTGCCCCGATCGGAAAAGGCCAGCGTGCCCTGCTTGTGGCGCCACCCAAGAGCGGCAAGACCGTGATGATGCAACACATCGCCCACGCCATTGCCGCCAACTATCCGGAAATCCACATGATGGTGCTGCTGGTCGACGAGCGCCCCGAAGAAGTGACCGAGATGCAGCGCACGGTCAAGGGCGAGGTGATTGCCTCCACTTTTGACGAACCGGCGGCGCGCCATGTGCACGTGGCCGAGATGGTGATCGAACGTGCCAAACGACTGGTAGAACTGAAGAAAGACGTGGTGATCCTGCTCGACTCGATCACGCGGCTGGCACGCGCCTACAACAACGTCGTGCCCTCCAGCGGCAAGGTGCTGACCGGTGGCGTGGATGCCAACGCGCTGCAGCGACCCAAGCGTTTTCTGGGCGCAGCACGCAATGTCGAAGAAGGTGGTTCGCTGACCATCATTGCAACCGCCCTGGTGGACACCGGCAGCCGCATGGACGAAGTCATCTTCGAAGAATTCAAGGGCACCGGTAACTCTGAAATCCACCTGGACCGCCGCCTTTACGAAAAACGTGTCTTCCCCTCGATCCAGCTCAATCGCAGCGGTACGCGCCGGGAAGAGTTGTTGTTGGCACCCGAGATTCTGCAGAAGACCCGCATCCTGCGCCAGTTCCTTTACAACATGGACGAAATCGAGGCCATGGAAATGGTGCTCAAGCAGATGAAGGCGACCAAGAACAACAGCGAGTTCTTCGACATGATGCGACGCGGTGGTTGATCTATAATCTGCCGCTTTCGCGACAAGTACACCGGGCTTTGAATTGCGCAATGTTTTGCTCAAGGGCCAGATGCGGCTGGCGCAACTGATGGAGAAGATATGAAAGAAGGCATTCACCCCAATTACCGCGAAGTCTGTTTTTTGGATTCGTCCAATGGCTTCAAATTCGTGACACGCTCCTGCGCCTCTGCCAAGGAGAAAATCACCATGGAGGATGGTCGCGAATTGCCCTTGTACAAACTCGACACCTCGAGCGAATCGCACCCGTTCTACACCGGAACCCAGAAATCGGTCGATAACATGGGTGGCCGCGTCGAGCGCTTTCGCAACCGTTTTGGTAAAGCTGCCACGAAGTAGCCCCCGCAAACGCTTCTTGTCTGAAAGGCAGCCCGGATTACCGCGCTGTCTTTTTTTATGAATCAGTCCACCCCAGCCATCGTCGCACAAGGCGCGGTTCGTCGCCTGCCACGCCTGGCGCTGCTGCTGTTGTGCGCGGCCTACGTGCTGCCCGGTTTTCTGGGCCGTGATCCATGGAAGAGCGCCGACATGGCGGCCTATGGCTACATGGCCGAATTGGCACGCGGTGGCACCGATTGGCTGTCACCGCATTTGATGGGCCTGGCCCCTGACGACGACTCGCTGCTGCCCTATTGGCTCGGCGCCTGGGCCATTCAGTGGGCACCCAGCTGGATGGCAAGCGACCTTGCCGCCCGAATTCCCTTCGCTTTTATGCTGATGACAACCCTGTTTGCCATCTGGTACGCCAGCTACTATCTGGCGCGCAACCCGCAGGCGCAACCGGTTGCCTTTGCCTTCGGCGGCGAGGCACGACCGCCCGACTATGCACGCGCCATGGCCGATGCCAGCCTGCTGGCATTCATTGCCTGTTTGGGTCTGGCTCAGCTGTCGCACGAGACCACATCGGCCCTGGCGCAGCTCTGCTTCACATCGCTGCTTTTTTTCACTTTTGCCGCCCTGCCCTATCGCACGCTGGCACCGGCGCTATGCGCTGTGGTCGGGATGACCGGACTGACACTGTCTGGCGCCCCCTTCATTTCCGCCTTGCTGGGCAGCGGTTGCATTCTGGTCTATTTGCTCGACCGCTCGGCCGAATCCGGTTCCGCGCGGCGCAAGATCGGGTGGGCTGTCGGCATCGCGCTGCTGGCTGTGATGCTGGACTTGCTGGCGCTCTGGCTGAACCTGTGGCACTGGCACATTGAACTGCCCGAGGCCAGCTGGACTGAATGGCGCAGCCTGGGGCGCTTGTTGCTATGGTTCACCTGGCCCGCCTGGCCGCTCGTGCTGTGGACCTTGTGGCGCTGGCGTCACCAACTGATTCAAGGTGCGGCACCAAGTCGGCATCTGTCGTTGCCCTTGCTGTTTTCAGGCCTCGCGGTGGCTGCCACCTTCGGCACCGCAGCAGCTGACCGTTCGCTGCTGCTGGCCCTGCCAGCGCTGGCGGCGCTGGCAGCCTTTGCCCTGCCCACACTGAAGCGCAGCGTCGCGGCCCTGATTGATTGGTTCACGCTGCTGTTCTTTTCCAGCTGCGCCCTGGTCATCTGGATCATCTGGATCGCATTGCAGACCGGCGTGCCGAGTCAACCGGCCGCCAACGTCGCACGACTGGCCCCAGGTTTTCAGGACAGCTTCTCCTTGCTGCCGTTTGCACTGGCCTTGATGGCGACGCTGGCCTGGGCCTGGCTGGTGAAGTGGCGTGCCGGTCGAAACCGCGCGGCAATCTGGAAAAGTCTGGTTCTGCCGGCCGGCGGAGCCGCTCTGTGCTTTCTCTTGACGATGACACTGTGGTTGCCTGCGCTCAACTTCGCGCGAAGCTATGCGCCGCTGATGCGTCAAATCTCAGCGGTGACTGGAGCGGCCGATTGCGTCAAGGTGCACGGTCTGAGCCGCGGCCACATCGCCGCCCTGCGCTGGCACAGCCAACTGGTGGCAGAGCCGGTCGCCACCGAGGACGCATGCCCCTGGCTGATCGTGAACAAGGAGGCCATGACGACACTGCCCGACAGCGTCGACCTCGCCGACTGGAGTCTGCAAAGCAGCGTGCATCACCCGTCGGACCGGGACGAGAATCTGCTGATCTACAAACGCATTGCCAATTGATCGGCAGAGTTCGCCTGCGCCGCAGAGCTTCTGACGCGCTGCGCCGGAAATGCGATAGCAAAGACTGAACCCTTGCCGGGCGTGCTGTCGATCTTCAGCGAAGCGCCATGACGTTGCGCCACATGTTTGACGATGGCCAGGCCCAGACCCGTGCCGCCAGTGTCGCGCGAGCGGCTGTTGTCGACCCGGTAGAAGCGCTCGGTCAGGCGTGGCAGATGCTCAGGCGCGATGCCGGGCCCGCTGTCGGACACCGAGAATTCGGCCCGCCCGTCCGCTAACAACAGTACCTTGACCCGTACCTCGCCCCCGGCCGGTGTGTAACGAATGGCGTTGCCGACCAGATTGCCCATGGCGCTCAGCAACTCGCTGGCGGCACCGGCAACCTCAAGGCCCAACGGGCAATCAAATTGCAGTCTGTGCCGCGGCTCCGACGCCGGATTGATGACTTGAGACAGGGACTGCGCATCCTGCTCCAGCTGACGCATCAGCGCCGACACTACCAGCCAGTCGGAAGAGCTCGGAGGGGGGCTGCCTTCGAGTCGTGACAGCGTCAGCAGATCACTGACCAGGGTCTGCATGCGGTTCGCCTGCCGCGCCATCAGATCCAGGTAGCGTTCGCGCTCGGTCTCGTCCAGCGCACAAGTCTGCATGGTCTCGACAAAACCCGCCAGCACCGTCAGCGGCGTTCGTATTTCGTGCGATACATTGGCGATGAAGTCGCGGCGCATGGCGTCGGCCTGCTCCAGCGCCGTCACATCGCGCGACAACAGCAACAATCGCCCGACACCATAGGGATGGAGTTGAACCGACAATCTGACTGGTCGCAGCGCCGTGTTTTCGCGGCCCGCCATCATCAATTCACTCTGATAGTCCCGGGCTGCAAAATAGTTGACAAAGCCCGGATCGCGCACCAGGTTGCCGATGTGCTGCAGCATGTCGCGCTCAGCATCCAGGCCGAAATGCGTGGCCGCCATCTGGTTGAACCATTCGATGCTGCCCTGCGCGTCGAGCAACACGACTCCATTCGGAGAAGCCTGAAACGCCGAGAGAAAATCCTGCATCCGATTCTGAATATCGCGCGTTGCCTGCTCGCCTTTGCGAATCAGGCGGCGCACGCGATCCGACACTTCGCCCCACAGACCGGTGCTGATCAACACATCGGAGAAATCGCCGGCACGCAGCCAGCGCAACACGCGAGCGCCGCGAGCCAGATCAATCAGGAACCAGAGCAGCCCGCCCAGCAGCACGCCAAGCGCAAGCGCTTCCAGTTCAGTGACCTCGGCATGGGTCGGCGCCGCTGCCAGCCAGGCCAGCAGGCCCGCGACCAGCTCAAAGCATAGAAAGGAAAGGACCCGCCACCACATGGTCAAACAGCAAGCAACGCAGTGCTAGACCCAGTGTCAATCAGAGTCATGCACTCAGCTGTGACAACACCGGCCGCGCGGATTGCGCCGTCAGCCGGTAACCGGCGCCGCGTACTGTTTCTATCATTTGACCGGCATCGGCGCCGAGTGCCTCGCGCAAGCGTTTCACGTGCACGTCGACGGTTCGCTCTTCAATGAAGACGTGATCGCCCCAAACCTTGTCCAACAGCTGGGAGCGGCTGTGAACGCGCTCGGCGTGAGTCATCAGGTAATGCAGCAGCTTGAACTCGGTCGGGCCCAATTTCAACATCTGCTGCCTGAATGAAACACGGTAGGTTGCCGAATCGAGTGAAAGATCGCTAACGCTGACGACACCGCCGATTTGCTCCGGAGCACGTCGACGCAGTACGGCACGAATCCTGGCGAGCAGTTCCTTGGTCGAAAAAGGTTTCGCAATGTAATCGTCGGCACCGGCGTCGAGCCCTGCAACGCGGTCCATCTCGTCGCTGCGCGCCGTCAGCATGATGATGGGAACGGCCTTGGTGCGGGGATCGGCGCGCCAACGCTTGATCAGCGAGAAGCCGCTCTCACCGGGCAACATCCAGTCGAGCAAAATAACGTTCGGCAGCACCGCGTCAAGCTCGCGCTGGGCAGACGCGCTGTCCATCGCCCAGGTCGGGCGAAATCCGTTGTGGCGCAGGTTGACGGCAATCAGTTCGGCAATGGCGGGCTCGTCTTCGACAATCAGAACACTGGGTTGCTGTCTCATTTCAATACCGATTCAATCTGCTCAACCGAGGTATGCCGCACATCGGTGCCCTTGACCACGTAAATAATGAATTCGGCGATGTTCTTGGCGTGGTCGCCGATGCGCTCTATGGCTTTGGCTAGAAAGAGCAAATCCAGGCTCGGCGAAATCATGCGCGGATCTTCCATCATGTAGGTGACCAGCTTGCGAACAAAGCCGTTGAATTCCTGATCGATCTGATCGTCTTCCTTCAGGATCAGGACGGCCGCGGTGGTATCAAGGCGGGCAAAAGCATCAAGCGCCTTGCGCAACAGGCCGGCCGCCATATCGGCCGCCACCCTGAGTTCGAGCGAGGGCAGCGAGCGCGGCGAACCACTTTGAATGATGGAACACACCATGCGCGCGATCTTCTCGGCTTCGTCACCGACCCGCTCCAGGTTGGCGGTGGTTTTCGAGATCGCCATCAGCAGGCGCAGGTCGCGTGCCGTCGGCTGGCGCCGCGCAATGATGCTGGACAGCTCACGATCAATATCAACCTCCATGCTGTTGACGCTGGCCTCGGTGGCGATCACCTGGTTCGCGACCTCGACGCTGAACTGCGACAGCGCATAGATCGCCTGCTGAATCTGCGCTTCAACCAAACCCCCAAGTTCCATCACCCGGCTTGAGACAGCGCCCAGTTCGCTGTCGAACTGGGTGGAAAGATGTTTATCAGGCATTTTGCTTCCTCTTTATCCGAATCTACCGGTAATGTAATCTTCAGTTTCCTTGCGTCCCGGCTTGAAAAACATCTGCTCAGTCGAGCCAAACTCGATCAGGTCGCCGAGGTACATGTAAGCGGTGTAATCGCTGCAACGCGCAGCCTGCTGCATGTTGTGGGTCACGATCACCACCGTGTAGTCACTCTTGAGCTCTGTAATCAGTTCCTCGATCTTGGCGGTCGATATCGGGTCCAGCGCCGAGCACGGCTCATCGAGCAGGATAACTTCCGGCTTGATGGCAACGCCGCGGGCGATGCACAGGCGCTGCTGCTGCCCACCCGAGAGACTGGCGCCGCTCTGGTGCAGTTTATCCTTGACCTCGGTCCATAGCGCCGCTTTTTGCAAAGCCCACTGCACACGCTCTTCCATGTCCGTGGTGCTGAGCGATTCAAACAACTTGACGCCAAACGACACGTTGTCATAGATCGACATCGGAAATGGCGTCGGTTTCTGAAACACCATGCCGACCTTGGCGCGCAGCAGGGCCACGTCCTTTTTACTGGTCAACAAATTTTCTCCATCGAGCATGATTTCACCTTCAGCGCGCTGCTCCGGATAGAGCTCATACATGCGGTTGAAGACACGCAGCAGGGTCGATTTGCCGCAGCCGGACGGGCCGATGAAAGCCGTCACCTTGTTTTCGGGTATTTCCAGATTAATGTCTTTTAGCGCGTGGAATTTGCCGTAATAGAAATCAAGATTCTTGACCGATATCTTGCAGGTCTCAGGCGTGGCGTTGGCATTGTTCATTTTGAAGTGATTCTCAAATCAAGGCGGCAACCGACTCAGTTCTTGCCGCGTGTCAAAACCCTGGCCAGAATATTCAGACCCAATACCGCCAGCGTGATGATGAACACGCCGGCCCAGGCCAGCTTCTGCCAGTTTTCATAAGGGCTCATGGCGAACTTGAAAATTGTCACCGGCAAGCTTGCCATCGGCTCGCTCAGGCTCGAGGTCCAGAACTGGTTGCTCAGTGCGGTGAACAACAACGGCGCCGTCTCGCCGGCAATCCGGGCCACCGCCAGCAAAACTCCCGTCACCACCCCTGAGCGCGCCGCTTTCAAGGTGATGCTGATGATGACTTTCCACTTGGGTGCGCCCAAGGCATAGGCCGCCTCGCGCAATCCTGAGGGCACCAGTTGCAGCATGTTCTCGGTGGTTCTAATCACCACCGGAATCACGATCAGCGCCAGCGCCACGACACCGGCGTAGCCAGAGAAGGACTTGAAGCGCGTCACCACCACCGCGTAGACGAAAAGCCCGATCACGATCGACGGCGCCGACAACAGGATGTCGTTGACAAATCGGGTCGTCGATGCCAGCCAGCCCTGGGTCTCGAACTCGGCCAGATAAATGCCGGCCATGACGCCAATCGGTGTGCCGACCAAGGTGGCCAGCAAGACCATCAGAAAGGAACCGTAGATGGCGTTGGCCAGACCCCCCGCATCGTTGGGTGGCGGCGTCATCAGGACCAGGGTATCGAGCGTCAGTCCACCAACGCCGAGCACAATGGTTTCGATCAGGATCCAGAACAGCCAGAACAGCCCGAAGGCCATCGCCAACAGTGACAATGTCAAGGCCACCTGATTGACCCGCTTGCGATGCGCATAGCGAGCCAGGCGGGAGTGCTCCTGCGCCTGCAGCAACAGTTCACCGGTGCTCATGTCTTGGTCCCTTCACCCTTCCTGAGCTGCGAAAGCAGGACTTTGGACAGGGACAACACCACAAAAGTGATGAAGAACAGCACCAGCCCAAGGTACATCAGCGCGGCCTGGTGCAGCCCTGCGCCAGCCTCGGCAAACTCATTGGCCAGCGCCGACGTGATGCTGTTGGCGGCCTGAAAAAGGCTCAGCGAATCGAGCTGGTTGAAATTGCCGATCACGAAAGTCACCGCCATGGTTTCACCGATGGCACGCCCGAGCCCGAGCATGATGCCGCCTATGACGCCGGCCTTGGTATAGGGCAAAACCACAGTCGAAACCACTTCCCAGGTGGTGGCGCCCAAGCTGTAGGCCGATTCCTTGAGCGGAGTCGGCGTCACCTCGAACACGTCGCGCATCACCGCCGCGATAAACGGGATGATCATGATCGCCAGAATGATGCCAGCCGACAGAATGCCGATACCAACCGGCGGTCCGGACACGAAAGCCCCCAGCACCGGCACCCCGGCAAACATGGCCTGCAGCGGTTGCTGTACAAAGGTGGACAAGATGGGACTGAACACCAGCAGGCCCCACATGCCATAGACGATTGACGGTATCGCCGCCAGCAATTCAATCGCCGTGCCCAAAGGCCTTTTTAGCCACGCCGGCGACAACTCGGTCAGAAAGACAGCAATGCCAAAACTCACCGGCACCGCGATCAGCAAAGCAATGATGGACGTCATCAAGGTGCCGTAAATCATCACCAGCCCGCCAAACTCTTCCTTCACCGGATCCCAAGTGGTGCTGGCCAGAAACCCGAGGCCATACTTGCTGATGGCCGGCCAAGCGCTGACGGTCAGCGAAACCAGAATCGCCAGCAGCATGCCCAATGTAAACAAGGCCGCAGCTTTGGCCAGCCAGCCGAAGATGCGGTCTGCCATCGGCCCGGAGCGGGCCGTCTTGACCGGAGGAGGATTGGACATGACGCGTTCTGACGGGCTGGCAGTTTGATAATCAGGAAACTGGTTCGCAAGCAGTGTGGTTGGCACCCGATTGCTCCTTTGACAAGGGCTTGATGCTTACTTCAGGGCCACTGGCTTGCCCGCTGCATCGACGGTTTGAGCCCAGGCCTTTTCGATTGAGCCGATCACGTTGGCAGGCATCGGCACGTAATCCAGATCAGAGGCGATCTTGCCACCGTTTTTGTAAGCCCAGCTAAAGAACTTGAAGGTTTCCGTGGCGTTGGCTGGCTTATCCTGCTTGAGGTGCATCAGGATGAAGGTTGCAGTCGAAATCGGCCAGGCGGCCTTGCCAGGCTGATCCGTGATCAGCTGATAGAACGATTTGTTCCAGTCGGCACCGGCAGCAGCCGCTTTGAAAGTCTCGTCATCAGGTGCCACGAAGACGCCGTCCCGGTTCTTCATCAAGGTGTACGTCATCTTGTTCTGCTTGACGTAGGAATACTCGACATAGCCGATCGAATTGGGCAAACGGTTGACAAACGCCGCTACCCCTTCATTGCCCTTGCCGCCGGCACCGACCGGCCAGTTCACCGCCGTGCCCTCACCAACCTTGGCCTTCCACTCCGGGTGGACGCGGCTCAGATAGTTGGTAAAGTTGAATGTAGTGCCAGACCCATCGGCGCGGCGCACCGGCGAAATGGCGACGTCGGGCAAGGCCAGCGTCGGGTTCAGCGCCTTGATCGCGGCGTCATTCCACTTGGTGATCTTGCCCAGGTAAATATCACCCAAAACTTGACCGTCAAGCTTCATTTGTCCGGGCGCAATGCCCTTGACGTTGATCACCGGCACGGTGCCACCGATCACCGTCGGGAACTGAAACTGTCCCTTGGTTTTCAAAACCTCATCGGTCTGAGGCATGTCGGATGCGCCAAAGTCGACGGTCTTGGAGTCGATCTGTTTGATACCGGCACCCGAGCCGACCGACTGGTAGTTGACCTTCACGCCAGTGGCTTTGTTGTACTCAGCCGCCCATTTTGCATAGACGGGAGCCGGAAAACTGGCACCGGCACCGGTAATTTCCTGCGCAGTGGCCAAATTGAAGCCGGACATGGCGAGCACACCGGTGAGACTCATCAAAGAGATTTTGAGACTGATTTTCATTGAAACACCTTTTTGCGTTGGATGACAAATGACTGGGCTATAACGCCCTGACTGTAAGTAGCTTCTATGACATTGATATGACATTCTGCCCCCTGGATGACCGTCATACGATTGACATAGAACATACTTATGCTTTTCCCCTGCAAGAAGTTCCACCCCGGAGGTCGGCTTGAAGTCAAATGATGATGAATTGGTTCAGCGCATAAGGCGAGAACTGGCTGACAGCTACGACGAAGAGTTGGAGCTGGAACTGGAAGATCGCAAGATCGACGAGTTGAACGACAGCACACTGGACACCGGCTCAGACTCCTACAAGCAGAGTCGTCGCACCTACTTTCGGGAATTGTTCCGGATGCAGGCGGAGCTGGTCAAACTGCAGGACTGGGTCGTCAAGAGCGGGCACAAACTGGTGATTCTGTTTGAAGGCCGCGATGCAGCCGGCAAGGGCGGCGTGATCAAACGCATCACGCAGCGACTCAATCCGCGGGTCTGCCGCGTAGCCGCCCTGCCAGCCCCGAATGCCCGCGAGCAGACGCAATGGTATTTCCAGCGCTATGTGGCGCACCTGCCGGGTGCCGGCGAAATTGTGCTGTTCGACCGCAGCTGGTACAACCGGGCCGGTGTTGAGCGTGTGATGGGCTTTTGTACCGATGAGCAGTATGAAGAATTCTTCCGCTCGGTGCCCGAATTCGAAAAAATGCTGGTTCGCTCGGGCATTCAGCTCATCAAGTACTGGTTTTCAATCTCCGACGAAGAGCAAAACATCCGCTTCATGGGCCGCATTCACGACCCGCTGAAACAGTGGAAGCTCAGTCCGATGGACATGGAGTCGCGACGCCGCTGGGAAGAGTACACCCGGGCCAAGGAAGTCATGCTGGAGCGAACCCACATCACCGAAGCGCCCTGGTGGGTGGTGCAGGCCGTGGACAAAAAAAAGGCCAGACTCAACTGCATCCATCACCTGCTCGGTCAAATACCGTACTCGGAAATTGGGCACCCGACGATTGTCTTGCCGCCACGCGAACGCCATGAGGACTACGTCCGACACCCGGTGCCGCAGGAGATTGTGGTACCTGAGGTCTTTTGAGAGCAAGCCAGAGTCACCAAGCCGTCACGAAGACGTCACAAAGAATAAGTACGCTCAACCTTTACTAACCAGGAGAAGTTTCCATGTTCAATCGCCGCTTTGTCAGCCTTGCCCTCGTCGCGCTCGCCATGTCTGGTTGCGCCTCCGTGCCCACCCCGGTGTCGATCGCAGACAACATCGCCAAGAACCCGTCCTTGACTACGCTGAACACCTTGCTCAACCAGGCCGGTCTGTCCGCTACGCTGCAGGGCAGCGGTCCGTTCACCGTCTTCGCACCCAGCGATGAAGCGTTCAAGGCGGTACCGGCCAAAACCATGGACGACCTGGCCAAGCATTCCGACAAGCTGAAGGACGTTCTGACTTTTCACGTTATCGCCGGCAAGCTGAACGCTGCCGACGTCAAGAACTCTTCCGTCAAGACGCTCAACGGCGCCGAAGTGGCTCTGTCCAAGGCCGGAGAATTTGTCACCATCGACGCCGCCGTGGTCCAGAGCGCCGACATCCAGGCCACCAATGGTGTCATCCATATCATCGACACGGTCCTGATTCCACCGCCAAAAAAGTAAATCGGGGGCGGATGGGGTTCGGATGCTATGCTGAACCCCAAGATACAGGAATACACCGCCGATGCAAGATGGAACTCGCCTGGCTGCTGTGGATTTGGGATCCAACAGTTTTCGCCTTGAAATTGGACGCATTGAACACGACCAGTTTTACCGCACCGAATATCTGAAGGAGACCGTGCGCCAAGGCGGCGGGCTCGATGAAGAACGCAAGCTGACGCAAGAAGCCATGCAGCGTGGCTGGGATTGTCTGGCGCGCTTTGGCGAGCGTCTGGCCGGCTTCAGCGGCAGCGAAGTCAGTGCCGTTGCCACGCAAACCCTGCGTGAAGCGCGCAACCGCGACGAGTTTCTGCACAAAGCCAACGAGGTGCTTGGGTTCCCGATTGATGTCATCTCGGGCCGGGAAGAAGCGCGACTGATTTACCAGGGCGTCGCTACGGCACTGGTGCCAAGCAACGAACATCGTCTGGTCGTTGACATCGGTGGGCGCTCTACCGAACTCATTCTGGGGCAAGGCTGGAAGCCGAAATTGATGGAGTCCTATCGGGTCGGCAGCATCACCTGGTCGACCCGTTATTTTCCCGACAATCTGTTCAGCAGACATGCCTTTCAAATGGCCGAGATCGCCGCCAAGGCAGTGCTCGATGAGGCCGTTAACGCCTACCGACGCGATGCCTGGGACCTGGCCTATGGCTCGGCCGGAACAGTCGGTGCAGTAGGCGACGTGCTGATCGCGGCCGGCTGGCCGACAGACCGCGTCAGTCGTGATGGATTGGACTGGCTGCAGGACCGGTTGATCAGCGCGCAAAGCGCCGACCGCATCCGCCTGGCCGGCTTGAAAGACGACCGGCGCACCCTGATCGGCGGCGGCCTGAGCATCTTGCGCGCGGTCTTCGATCTGCTGCAGATCGATGAAATGCAACTGGCCAGCGGCGGTCTGCGCCATGGCCTGCTGTACAACCTGATAGGCAGTACTTCAGACCACGTCGATGTGCGCGACAAGTCGGTTCATCGCCTCGCAACAAAATTCAGCACCGACGCGGTTCATGGCCTGCGGGTCAGCAAAGTGGCCCTCCATCTGTTTGCGCAACTGCAATCGAATATGGCAGGCGCCCTGCGGAAAAACGAACGCCCCGCTCGCAAGCTGAGCTGGGCCGCCCAACTGCACGAGATCGGCAGCCGGATCTCGCACAGCGACTACCATAAACACGGCGCCTACATTCTCGACAATTCGGATGCCATGGGTTTTTCCCTGTCGGAACTGCACCGGCTCAGCCAATTGGTGCTGGGACACCGGGGCAAGCTGCGTAAACTGGAAGTCGACTTTGAAGACGAAGAGTTCATCCAGCAGTTGCTGTCCTTGCGTCTGGCAGTGATTTTGTGTCACGCCCGGCGTGACCCCGACTTGAATGGCCTGCAACTCAAGCGTGTCACTGAGCACGACAAGAGCTTCGCCTTCAGCTACCGGACGCGCTGGGCTCAGAGCTATCCCCAATCCACCCATTTGCTACATGAAGAGGTGCTGGCATGGCAGAAGACGCCGTGGGCTCTTGCCCTTGCCAGTTACTGACATCCGAACGGTCCAGTACCAGCAAGCCGACACCCTGGGTCTTGGCCTCGTGCTTGGCCCGCGCGGCGACGGAGGCCACCTGCTCTGCATTCGAGAATCTGTGGTGATCAATTTTGACTGCGCCTATCGACAGGGTCGTGAGCGGAAAAAACCTTGAAACTCCATGTCGATCCTCCGCTTGAATGCCGCCAGCCTGGCGCGCTGACAGGTCAAACAATTCAACTGCGCGTTCGGCAAACTCAGTGACAATGTTCTGGCACTGCAAGCGCCAGTCGGCGCTCTGATAGAGGATGATGAAATCGTCACCGCCCACATGCCCGACAAAATCACGCAGCGGGTCACAATGCCGGGCGATCAGCCTGGCAGCCAGGCGAATCATTTCATCGCCGCGCCAATAACCATACTGGTCGTTGAAGGGCTTGAAATTGTTCAAGTCGGCATAGCAGGCGACAAAGTCAACGTCGCTTGCCAGCAAGCGCTCGATGTGCTGGCTGATGGGAATATTGCCGGGTAGGAAGGTGAGCGGATTGGCATGGCGCGCTGCCTCGATACGTGTCTCAGTGACGGATCGAACCAGTTGTTCTCCGGTACCCAAGCCCACGTAGCGCCCGTTTTCAGTCACGATAAAGCCGTCCGTGAGATAACGCTGGTCATCGGATGTGAGGATGCCGATCAACTCATCCACATTGTGGTTGCGCTCAATCACGCGGGCCTCAAGGTTGGCATGCACCAGGCACGACCTTCTGCCCCATATTTCCCGGTAGTACAACTTGCTGTATTCGTTCAGAAAATTTGCGCGGTTGATGATGCCGACCGGTCGTGTGCCGTCGACCACCGCCACGGCGTGAAGCGTTCTGTGGTTGAAAAACAGCACTGCCAATTCGTCGTTGCTTGTGGACATACCGACTGCTGGCGCCTCCAGTACCGCAACACGGCTCAGAGCGCTGATCTGCGATACCCTTCGCAACTCGGGAAACACTGAGACCCTACTATCGCGCATCACATCCAGCGCCCTGGCCTCAATCTGCTCACGCGGCAACGGGGCCGGTCGTCCCAGAAAATAGCCTTGCCCGTACTCAATGCCAATATCTCGCAGGACGCGTAAGTCTTCTTCGGTCTCGATGCCCTCGGCGACCAGTGAGGTACCAAAGATTGCAGCAATTTGCTGCAGCGCCTGAATGGTCTTGAGTTTGTCGGCGTGCTGACTGATGTTCCGGGTGAAATACTTGTCGATCTTGACGATCTCCGGCATCAGTTGCGACCACAGTCTCAGACTCGACCGGCCATCGCCAAAGTCGTCCAGGGCCAGTGCCACCCCGGCCGAGCGTATCTCCTGCACGACGCGCGCCAGATCGTCCATGTCGGTGACCCGCTCGTATTCCGTAATCTCGAACACCAGCTTGCGTGGCAGTACACCCAATCCATTGATCAAATCGATCAGTTCGACGCGGCCGTACCGTCTTACAACCGCCACCAGCACCTGGGCACTGATATTGACAAACAGGCGACCTGATTCAGTCAGATTGCCCCAACGCTCAAGGGCTGCGATGACACAATGACATTCGAACTCAAAGTTCAGACTTTCCTGGGTCGCCGCCGACAAAAGCGCATCCGGCCTGTGAAAGACAGTGTTTTGGGGACCCCGGATCAGAGCCTCATGCGAGTAAATGGAGTTGTCGCGCAATGAAACAATCGGCTGATAGACTGGGTAGAGCGCTTTGCGCCGCATCAAATCGGCCAGCGCTCCCCGCCCTCGCCTCGCTGCGCCATAAGGCAGCTTGACGCCGTGAGCCCCATCAGTCAGGACAAGACCACCGACAGGTGAGTGAAGCTCGGCCACCAATCTTGTCACGCTCATTTAATGCCAAAGGTCTAGAATTGCTCGCTTCAGTCTAGGAGCGCGCAATGACGCTGGCGTGACAGGCCCATGTCGGGTCAATCACCAGGACCCGCTTGAAAGCAGACAGACTTGACTGCCTGTCATAAAAATAATATAAACTATATACCTCGTTAAATGAAAGGAAATCCAGCATGGTCACTACCGTAAATACAAGCAAGACGGCCACGCCGACCAAGGCGGCGGTCCCCGCAAAGCTTGAAGCAATGCCAGCCGCGACCTCGACTGCCTCCAAGGCAAAGCGACAGGCCGTTGCCAAGAAGGTGCTTGCCAAGACAGCCATCAAGAAAGCCGCCAAGCCTTCGGCCAAGGCCAGTGTCAGCGCAACGGTCACGCCAAAATCCGTAAAACCTTTGAAAGAAAAGAAACCAAAGCTGGTGCGCGACAGCTTCACGATGCCGAAGGCCGAGTATGTCGTTATCGACGAGCTCAAGACGCGCGCTGGCAAACTGTCCAGTCCGATCAAGAAGAGCGAACTGCTGCGGGCCGGTATCAAGGCCCTGGCAGCGATGGCCGACAGCGCATTTCTCGCCGCACTCAAGGCGGTGCCGACAATCAAGACCGGGCGTCCGGCCAAAGTCTGATTGAGTTCGGCGCAACGCTGATGGGCTTGCGTCACGCTCGGCGGTTTCAGCTCGAAACCAGCCCTTCAGCAATCGGGCGTCTGAAGACCAGCCAGGCTGGCAGCATGCCCACCAGCGCGCCGCAGAGTATCAGGCCAGCCAGCAACGCGCCCTCTGCAGCCCCCAGGCGCACCGGCATGGCAAAACCGATCTGGGACTGCATCCAGTAAGACAAGGCATTGGAGCCGAACCAGCCCAGCGCCAAGCCGATCGCGGCACCGCCGACGATCAGCAGAACGACTTCGATCCATACCACGCAGAAGACATAGAAGCGGCTGGCACCGATCGCTCTGAGCACGGCAAACTGACGCCGGCGCGCCAAAAAACCCACCAGCAACGCCATCAGCACGGCAGCCACCACCAGCACCTGCGTCATGATCGCAAGCAAGGACATCAGGTCGCGAACGTTGCCCAAGGTCAGGTACAGATCGTTGAGCACTTCGGCCGGAAACAGCGCGACGCTGCGGGCGTTGCGAAACTGCCCGCGCAATCGGTAGGCAGCGGCCACCGAATCGGGTTTGATCGCAATCGCCGGAACGCCGGACAGATGGCCAGCATCCCACGGTGGGCCGATAAGCTGTTTGTCATCCGTCGCGTGTCCAAGTGACAGGCCATGCACGTTCCAGACATCTTCGACCGGCACCAGAATCGCCGTGTCCCAGATATTCTGGCGTGCCGGCAGACGTCCCACCACGGTGTAGTGAATCGCGTCGTGCGCTGGATCGGCGCGCCTGTCTTCATCGTCCGGGGCACGGTGCAGTCCGTGCTCCGGACTGAAAATCGCACCGATCGCCAGGTCCACGCCGGCACCCACAACGGCTTCACCGCGCTTCTCAAAGACTCGCCCCTCGACGGGCAGCAGGGTGCCGCCGCGAGTAGCAAAGTCCGCTATCGTTCCGATGATGGAATGCCCTTGCCAGTTGTCTCCGAAGGCAATCGGCGCGGCGTATCTCACGCCGGGGGCGACACTGGCTTTGGCCAACACGTCGGCGTCGAGCAAGGCAATCGCCTGCGCTCGCAGGTAGACCGAAGTCAGTACCAGTTGCGTGGGGCTGCCCGGGGCGCCGACCAGTAAGTCGAAATCGTCGGCGGCACGGGCACTGCCTTGGCGCAACGCCCGCTCCTGCGAAATCACCGCAATGCCGGTAGCAACCGAGACCGCAACCAGCATCATGGTCACCCACACCAGCAGGCGGTTGCGGCGCAAGTCGGCCCTGACCAAAGGAAAAGGGTTGAAGCGCGGCATCATGGCCATCGGGCGGCATGCTGCAGCACACCGTCTTGCAGTGTCATGCAACAGTCCATGCTGGAGAGCAATTCCGGCTCATGCGAGATCACGATCAGGGTAGCGCCCTGCGACTTCACCAGATTCAGCAGCAGCGCGCCGATCTGGTGCCGGTGATCGGGGTCCAGACTTGCGGTCGGTTCATCGGCCATCACGATCGTCGGTTGCAGCAGCAAGGCCCTCGCCAGTGCCACTCTTTGGCGCTCACCGCGTGACAGCAAGGCAGCCAGCCGATCGAACGCAGTGATACCGACCGCAGCCAGCAAATCGCGGGCACGCTGGCGCACTGCAGCTGCGGGTTTCCAATGGTCGAAATAGGTCGGCAACAGCACGTTGTCGAGCGCACTGAGCCCGTCAACCAGATGAAAGTCCTGAAACACGAGCCCCAGTTGCTCATGGCGCCAGCGCCCCACGGCATCGTCGGCCAGCGCGCAGATGTCGGTGTCGCCCCAGAAGATCTGTCCGGCGGTGGGTTTTGCGATGCCGGCCAGGCAGTGAAACAGCGTGGTCTTGCCGGCCCCCGACACGCCGCGGATGCCCAGGCTGGCGCCCTCTGACAATTCGAGTGAGGGCAAAGCAAAAAGAGGTTTCTCCTGCCCGGCGAACTGCAACACCAGTTCATGCACGCGCAAATCACCCCTGAGCTTCACAGCTTGGAGACCTCTGCATCGACAATGCGAACCTGACTGACAAAGCCGGACTGCGGGTCGGTCCAGGAGCCCATTTCCAGCTTACCAGCCACTTCGATGCGTTGGGAGAAGCTGACCGGGCCGAGCACGCCTTTGAGGTAAATCACCACGATGTCCACCGGCCACTCGGCATCCGATGAGCAGAACGGGCAGACCGCCACCGGCTCGCGCGTCAACACAAAGAACTTGCTCTCGGGCTTGATCGGCGGCGCCATGTAGCCGCGCATGCGAATGCTTCTTCCCTTGAGCAGTTTGGCGCGCTCGGAATATTGAATCCCGAGCACGCCGACCGATTTGTAGAGCGTATCAAAGCTCAGCAGCGTATCCAGACTCACCTCGCCTGCGGCCTCGCTGCGGGCGGCCCAGAACAGCAGCGGCGTAAATAAAAAAGTCCGGCGAAGGCATTCGCCGGACCCAAGTCTGATCAAGGACATTACTTCTTGTTTGCTTTCGGAATTGCGCCCTGCTGCGGCGCCAAAGCCAAGGCTTCAGCCATGATGCGGAACAACTCGCTGTTTTCCATCTGGCCGTGCACTTTTTGCGCACCCGGTCCAACGGCCGTCAGAATCACGTCGTCGCCCGAATGAACGCCGCTGTTGGAGGCGCGCGCACCCTTGTTCGGCAGATTGCCTTCGCGCAGCACGGCTCCGGGAACGTCCTTGTATCTTTCGTTGGCGACCATAACACCGTCGGCACTGCGAATCGTCGGAACAAACTCGCCATCCATAAAGGGCCTGTAAGTGTCGTAGTGATCAGGGTAGGCGCCAAAGGTCAGGCGCAACCGGCGCGAGACATCCACCTTGTTCGGGTAGCCCTCGGCATCAGGTGCCGGATAGTTGGGAAAGCCGGCCTGCTCGTAGACGCCGACCTTGTTGCGCATCTCGACCCCGGGCTCGTCGTCGTTGACCGTGCCGATCACACTGACCGCGTGCGAGTGGTCCGACGTCACCAGAATCAGGGTATTGTTGCCATGCGCCTTGGCCCAGTCCTTGGCCTGCTTCACCGCAGCGTCGAGCATGATGGTGTCGTAGATGGAGCGCTCCGGGTCCAGTGAATGCGAGTACTTGTCGATGCGTGCGCTCTCGACCATCAACACAAAGCCGTTCTTGTTGCGCGACAGAATCTTCAGCGCCGCGGCCATCTCTTCGGGCACATCGGGCTGGTCCGGGAATTTGGCTACCGAGCCCTTTTTCAGGAACTTCAGGTCCAGCGCACCATCGACATTACCGGTGTTGTAAAGCCCCAGCAGCTTGGTCGTTTTTGCGTCGTCGACGGCGGCCAGCATCTCCGACTTGGTGATCGCAATGCGGTAATCGGCTTGCTTGAAGCGATCGATGTAATCGACCTCGTCGCTGCGCTTGGAACCTGCGGTTGACTTGGGCAAGAAGTTGGGTGAGCCGCCGCCCATCATGACGTCGATCTTGCTGTCGTAAAACATCTTGACGATGTCGTTGAAGTCGGAGCGTCGGCGCGTGTGCGCCACCATGGCGGCCGGCGTCGCATCTTCGATTTCGGAGTTGGTAACAGCGCCAACGGCCATGCCGCGTCGCTTGGCCAGTTCGGTAATGGTCTCGACTTTCGGGTGATCGAGTGTGTTGGCCGCACGTGAGCAGTAAACGCCCAGCGCGTTGACGCAGGACTTGTGGCCGGTGGTGTAGGCATGCGCTGCGTTGGCGGAGTCGGTGATGATGGAGTCAGTGCCCTGCGTCGTCAGCAAAGCCATGTAGGGCATATCGTCGAGCGCCAGCTTGCCAGTGTATTTACCGCCCTCGATGCTCCGGGACAGGATGCGCGCGGCCGTGCGGTGGCCGATCGAAAAGCCGTCGCCAACGAAAAGAATCACGTTTTTCGCCACGCGCTTGGCCGGCGTGGCATAGACGCTCCAGTTCACGGACTTGCTGGTCTTGCCGTCACTGGCGGTCACGGTGTACGACCCCGGCCTGCCCAGGCTGGCATCACGCAGCAGCAGGCTCGACACTTCCTTGCCGTCTTCACGGGCCAGCAACTCGGCCGACTTGCCCAGCACCTTGCTGTAATCCTGCCCGTTGATGGTGACCTTGATCTGCGCCGGATCGACCACGCTGTCGAATTCCACCTTGAAGTCAAAGTGCGAACCGGAAAGGATGTCGGCGCGGGTCAGCGGGAAGATGGTCTGAGCGGCACAGGTGGCCGAAAACACTGCGGCACAAAAGGCCACGGTGACGGAAGCGGTCTTGAAACGCATGGCGTAGGTCCGTAGTTGATGGAACCGAGCCAGTCTAGTGGGTTGGTGTGAACCAATTGTGACAGTTTCGGGACAATTCGGCGTTCACCGTCAGGGCCCGGGGCAGCCGCCCTGTCAGGGCGCGTACTTGGCAATCAGGTCATTGCCCTGGAGTGCAATCGGCAGTCCTCAGACTTGACAAGTGAACCAGAAGATCAGGTTCTGTCCTGAACCACACGTACGAGTTATAGGCAAGCTGGCTGAAGTTCTTCTTGAATGGCGCGGCATCCCGGTCTTCATAGGCCGTGACAAAGGTGACGTGAGACAAAGGGATTCGTGATCGCTCAATCAGTTGAATGAGTGCTTCTCGACGCGCTTCTGTGATCGGTCCATCTGTTGCCACCACTTCACAAAAAACGAATTTCACGGGCCTGGCCATGTCCGCCAGGATGACATCCGGTAACTCGGCATTCAGATCGAACCGAAGTCCTACCGTTGCAGCCAGTTCAACGAATTGCGGATACGATTTCTTGTCCGAAGCACTCAGCCAAAGAACTTCCGGTGCCTCAAGGTGCTTTTGTGCGTACTGCTCGATAACGTCTTTGGCAATGAGCGCGGATGGCCCGGCTGAAACACGTAAGCGTGCACCGTCGGGCATCTCGATGAATACATCACCTTCTCTTCTCTGAATCCCGCCGGCTCGAAGCGCCATTCTCTGAAGCGTGCCTGCATCAAGCGCTGCTGTGCGCCACTTCGCAATGGCCTGATCAAGCGCTCGCCCCTTGAGTCCGAAGTCAAATAACGCGGCAAAATCTTTATCAAGGTACCAGATTGGCGTGCTGGAGGTCACTGCAACACCAGCTTGCTTGTGCGCAATGCCCAAACGAAGCATGGTGTTGCGCATCAGGTCATCACGAATGGATTCCCTACTGTTGTCGGCATACCAGCGCCGTCCAAGAGGACGGAACCCTGGTTTGCCAGCGTCCCTGCGCCACTGCACACGCTCGTTCTGAGAAGTCTTTTCTTCTTGCTCGCCAGTAAAAAAATAGACGTGGCTTGGCCGCAGACAGTGGCCGCTGCCTTCAATAAAATCGCCGTAGAGAAATACATAGACCACACGGACCGCCATGCTCCCCACCAGGATGCGCCGATCAGCGAAGGCTTCTGGAAATATTCGCTTAAGGCGCTCCTGAACCTCCTTGAGCGGCACGAGCGCCTGCATACCGCGGTCAACCAAAGTCGTGATTGTTTTACGCATGGAGTGAGTCTACCGCTCGCTCCAATGAAAAGGGTAAACCGAGCACTTGCGCGACCACTTCGTCAATCACCTCTGGCGACGAACGGGGTTTCAAGATGGCGCCAATCTCTTCCAACTCGGTCATGGAGGGAAGTGGCAATAGCCGCAAGTCGGAGGCGTTGACCTGCGTGTGACCGCTGACCGCCTGAAAATATTCACTGACACTCTGAGTATTCAAAAACGCCGCGAGCCCAGCCACCTCTTTAGCCGACATGGCGCCACCCGGTCGACTGATGTAATTCAGATGGTTTTCGATGCCTACAAAAGAACCGGGCAAGTCTGCGAAATAGGGCGCCGCCGTCACCCGTCGCGCATCTTCTTTTGGACTGAACCGGCGCAAGATAACCATCGGTTCGTTTTTCAACAGCATCCATGCGTTTTGCACGCGAACAGAAATGTGCTCTCGCTTCTTCTTGATGGGCCACTCGATGGCCATCGACTTGACATGCTGCAGCCACAGCAGCGGTACAGAATCAACCGCCACTTCATGCCGCAGAAAAGCCGCAGCACGAAATGCCACCACGGGCCCGGTCGAAACCTTGAGACCATGGCTGGCAAAGGTGTTGGTCAACCTCGAAGATACCCCACTCTTTTCAGGAGACGGCAAACGAATGACCCTCGCACTCAAGGAACTCACCAAAAGTGACGGCGCCACGTGCTGAACCTGCGCCGTGTCCAAATCATCCGCGCCGTAGCTGGTGCTGAGCGCGATGGGCCCTTCTTGAGCGAGCGCCGTACCCCAGATGATGGCCGCCTCCTGAAGCACTTCATCTCCGGAAAAGTGAGCACACCGACTGTCGAATACGTGGATACCGTCAAGCCTGAGATGCGCCAGAAGGTGACGGCGCACAGCCGAAAAATAGGGACCGCTCATCCACGAACGTGGCGTGATAAAGCAATACCTGCCACCGGTGCGCAACAAGCCGCAACACGCTGCCATGAACAAACCATAAATGTTGGGCTGTCCCCAGACCGAGTAGGAATGCGCTGTGACACGAGGATCGAGTTTGCCCAGCTTGAAATAAGGAGGGTTGCTCATGACGAGGTCGACCAATGGCTTTTGTTCACGGGCAGTAGCCGATAGAAGAAAATCTTCATTGGCAACGACATAGTCAAGATCGACCCCCTGCGCGGTGCATTTCACTTTGAGAGAATCGCACACGTATCGCAGGCCGGGGATCAGTCGCACATCAATCTCATAGAGCAGCAGTTCTATCCTACGCGGGGTATCCGCTGATCCGAGCAGAGCATCAACGGCTGTTGCTGCGAGGACGCCAGAGCCGGCCGCCGGCTCAAGTATCCTGACGGTAGCGGCGCCCAACCCCTGTACCGCACGCCGCGCCATGAACTCCGCGATTGCCGGTGGCGTCATGTACTGCCCTAAGGCTTTTTGCTCGGTCTTTGTGATTGAGCGGGATGCCGCAATGCCATTGACATAGGCATGGTTGGCGCTGTCGGCATGCGATGGAAATTCGAAGAGCATGGTTTTGAATTACGTCAGTTGCCATTACTGTACAAATTAACAGTAGACTTGGCAAGCAAAAAAAGCATCCGCAAGGAAAAGCGCTGCCAATTGGCAACATTTCCCCGATGGGTGGTGTTCAATTGTTTTGCCGGCAACGCCATGCAGCTTGCGATCAACGATAAACAAGCCCTGTCAGGGCGCGTACTTGGCAAGAAAAGTACGCAAATCCTTGAAATCCGCCATCCGCTCGGTCAGCGTCTCATGATCCCAGTCCCACCAGGCGGTGGCTTCAATGGCCTCGGCGATCGCCCTCGGAAAACGTTGGCGTAGCACTTTGGCCGCCACACCGCCGACGATGGCGTAGGCTGGAACGTCCCTGGTCACCACCGAGTTGGAGCCCACCACGGCACCATTGCCAATGCGCACGCCCGGCATGATGACAGCACCATGACCAATCCAGGTGTCATGGCCAATCACCACACGCTGCCGACGACGCCAGGCAAAGTAGTCAGCGTCATCATCTTTCGCCATGCCGTACATTTTGCGCCGGTACATGAAGTGGTGCAGCGTCGGCCGCTCCATCGGGTGAAAGCCCGGGTTGATCCGCACCATGGCAGCGATATTGGCGAACTTGCCGATGTCTGCCGACATCAGGTCACAGCCGCTGCCGAGGTAGGAATAGTCGTCCAGCAAACAGTCTTCCATTCGCGACAGCTCTCCAACCTGGGTAAAGCGGCCGAAGCGGCAGTCGCGCACAACGGCGCTTGCCGCCAAGGTCGGGCTCAGGCCGAGTTGAACGGCAGGCGGAAGGTTGTAGGACTCGATGTGGGTATGACGCATGGCATGCCTGTTGATGCAATGGTTTCAATAGACCCGCTTGCCGGCGACCCAGGTCTCCATCACCGTAGGCATGCCAGCGCGGTTCATGCGCACCCGCAGCAGGTCAGCACGCTGTCCCACCGACAGTTCGCCACGGTCTTGCAGGCCAATGGCACGGGCCGGGTTGCGTGTCACCGTTCTTACCGCCTTGGGCAGCGTCCACTGTGCCAGATGACCCAGCATGAAGACGGCGAGCAACAGACTGGAGGGAACGTAGTCGGACGAAAAGATGTCCAACAGATCGGCCTGCGCCAATTCGGCGGCAGATACGTTGCCCGAGTGCGAGCCGCCTTTGACCAGGTTGGGCCCGCCCATGATGATGGCCATGCCGGCCTCGCGCGCAGCCTGCGCTGCGGCCAGTGTGGTTGGAAATTCGGACATGACTATGCCCTCTTCAACTGCTTGAAGCACGTCTGTTACCAGCGTGTCATCATGGCTGGCTAGCGGAAGACCTCGTGCCCTGCCGGCCTCCACAATGGCCTGACGATGCGGCACCGCATAGGCCTGCTGGTCGGCCTTGCGCTGCGCAATCATGGCATCAAACACTTCGTCACTGAAACGCTCATTGCGCTCGGCGTAGCGGCGATAGCTCTTCAAGTTGCGCCATTGGCGCTGCCCCGGCGTGTGATCCATCACGCTGACCAGTTTCAGCAAGGGGTCATCAGCATACTGGTTGAATACTTCAAGAATGTCGGGGACCGAGATTTCACAGCGCAGATGCAGCAGGTGATCGATGCGCAACAACCCTTCGTCGCGGCATTGATGCAAGGCGGCAATCGAGGTGTGCTGGGTCTGCGCCCGCGCACCGCCCTGATCCAGGTCGCCGATGACCACTGAATCAAGCACTGTGGTAATGCCGGCGGCCGCGCATTGCGCGTCATGCACCACCATGGCGGAATGTGCGTTCCACAATACGCCGGGCCGCGGGGCCAGGTGCTTCTCCAGGTTGTCGGTGTGCAACTCCACCAGGCCCGGCAGCAGCCAGTCGCCCGCCCAGTCCTCGGCATCAACGACCGAGGCAGGACCCGTGGCGATGGAACGAATGAGTCCGTCTTCCATTACCAGGCTGCCGGTGAACTCTTCGTCGTTCGTCACGATAACGGCGTTTTGAATGATGCGTCGAGTCATGTTGTGCTTCCCTGTGTGTGTGCTACCGTTTTGCCGTAGTGCTCGACGTTCAATGAGCGCGTAGCCACCGCTTCACGCACTTCGTCGTCATGGAAGATGCCCACGACGGCGCTGCCCTGCTCACGCGCTGCGCGAATCAGGTCCACCACCACACGCCGGTTATCGGCATCGAGCGAGGCGGTCGGCTCGTCCAGCAGCAGGACCGCCGACGCGGTGATCATGCCGTGCGCGATATTGACGCGCTGCTGCTCACCGCCGGAAAACGTGGCCGGTGGCAAATGCCATAAATGCTCCTGCAGGTTCAATCTCTGCAACCATTGCGCGGCCCTCAAGCGTGCCTCGTCGGCA
>CAIVLG010000086.1 GCA_903906695.1 uncultured beta proteobacterium
GGCCATGCTGGTGGTGCTGGGTGCCCTGTTCCTGCGCCCGGTCGGCTTTGACTACCGCAGCAAGATTCACAACCAGCGCTGGCGCAGCGCGTGGGACTGGGGTCTGTTCGTCGGCGGTGCTGTGCCGCCATTGATCTTTGGTGTGGCGTTTGGCAATCTGCTGCAAGGCGTGCCGTTCCAGTTTGATAACGCCATGGTTTGCACTTACAGCGGCAGTTTCTGGCAGTTGCTGAACCCGTTTGCCCTGCTGTCTGGTGTAGTAAGCAGCGCCATGATCACCCTGCACGGCGGTGTTTACCTGGCGCACCGCACCCAAGGGCTGATTCAGGCACGAGCCGTCAGGGCGGCAACGGCGGCGGCCCTGGTCATGGTGCTGGCTTTCATCGCCGCCGGCGTCTGGCTGCAAACCATGGATGGTTATCGCATTACTTCCGTGGTCGATGCGGGTGCGCTGGCAGACCCGATGAACAAGACCGTGCTGCGCGAGGCCGGCGCCTGGATGACCAACTACGGCGTGCAACCCTGGTTGTGGCTGCTGCCAGCGCTGGGCGTGCTGGGTGCGCTGCTGGCGGCTGTACTGCTGCGCGCACACCGGACGCTCTGCGCCTTTGTCTGCTCGGCACTCGCTGTGCTGGGAGTCATCGCTACCGCAGGCGCCTCCATGTTTCCCTTCATCATGCCTTCGAGCACCCTACCGGCGGCCAGCCTGACCGTATGGGACAGCGTGTCAAGCCAGCTGACGCTCTCCATCATGCTCTGGGTCACACTGATCTTCATGCCGCTGATCGTGCTCTACACGGCCTGGGCCTACCGCGTCATGCGCGGCAAGGTCACCCTGGCTTACGTGAAAGAAAACGAACATGGCGCTTACTAGCCGCCACTCCATCGAGGGTCAGTCCTGATCGCCAAAGAAAGGATTTCATATGTGGTATTTTTCCTGGATCCTGGGCGTCGGCTTTGCCGTGCTGCTGGCCATCCTGAACGCCATTTGGGGCGAAAACGAGGAGGCGCGAGAACAAGCTCGTGGGACCGAAAGGTGACTGCGCTGGCCTGGAGCGTTCGATGAAGAATTTTCCTATCGTTTGCGTGGGCGGGTCGGCCGGTGGTCTGGACGCCTATATCCGTCTGCTGCAGAATCTTCCGGCGGACATGGGTGTGGCGATCGTCATCGTCAATCACATCACCATCATGCCGACCCAGCTGCATGAAGTTCTGCCGCGCTTCACAAGCATGCCGGTGGAACTGATCACGGAAAATCTGTTGGTAGAACCTAATCATGTCTTCATCATCCCGGCAAACCGGGATTTGCATGTCGATGGTGAAGAGTTCCACCTCAAACCGATCTCCAAGCCACGCGGCTGGCCTGATGTGATCACCGTCTTCCTGCGCTCACTGACCGAATACTGGGAAGGCAAGCTGATTGCCGTGATTGTCTCTGGCTACGACGGCGATGGCGCCGCAGCATTGTGCGGGATCCGGGAAGTGGGCGGCATCACCATCGCGCAAAAACTCAGTACCGCCAGCCAGCCCGACATGCCCGAGAGTGCCATTGCCAGCGGCTGCATCGATTTTGTCTTGTCGCCAGAAGATATTGCGAAGGAAATCGTACGCATTGCCCGCTCTGAAGTCTGAGGCTGCACTGTCGAGCTGAGGCAGCGTACAGCAAGTTCAGAGACTGTGCTTGCTGGAAGCGAACGCCGTTTTCGCCAGAGCGTTGAGGTTCACTCGTGCCTTCAGTCTGATGGCCAGCAAGTACAGGCCGCCGAACTTACGTTGCAACAGCAGGGCATCGGCAGGTGGGAGCTGGAAGAATTCCCTCTCCATCCCGAGCACCATGCCACTCGAACGAACGCGGGCAGGCAAGTCTGACTTTCCGAAATCGTAGCCCCCCTCCTGGCAAAACGGCTCCAGTGCCTGTTCGGCTATGTCCAGAACAGCCTGTCTATGCTTTTCCTGCGTGCTTTCTCCCAAATAGCCGATTCCCATGAAGGCGGCGCTCATGGCGACGCGGTCGGCAGCCATCGCACCTTTGATCAGACGCCGAAAGTCGAGAGACATCCTGGCGTTGCAGGGTCGTGTCGCACCGAAGTCCAGCAGGACCAATCGGTGGCTGTGCGTGTCATATCGGTAATTCGCAAAGTTGGGGTCGGTCTGCACC
>CAIVLG010000087.1 GCA_903906695.1 uncultured beta proteobacterium
CGAGGCGCTTTCGCAAATACTGCGCGCGGCCCCGACCACCAAAGTCCTGGTGCTCAGCTTGAACTCGGAAGCCGCCTATGCCCAGCGCTCACTCCAGATGGGTGCGGCCGGTTATCTGGCCAAGGATCATGCCGCCAAAGAACTTGTTACCGCGTTGGAACGTATTCTTGCTGGCGGGCGCTACATATCTCCCACCTTGGCGGAACAACTGGCAGATCAGATCAGCGGCGCACGCAAAGCGGTTCTTCATGAACAACTCTCGATCCAGGAGTACCGGATTCTGTTGCAACTGGCAAAGGGGGAGCGCGTGGGCGATATCGCTGCCTCAATGCACCTGTCGCCCAAGACCGTCAGCACCTACCGGTCTCGGCTATTGGAAAAGCTCCTGCTTACCAGCAATATCGAACTCACCCATTACTGCCTGAACCAAGGGCTTATCGACAGCATGGCATAGTCGTGTAGGCCCTGTCCTACAAGACAAGTCGGCTGCGGCCGACCGCAAAATAAGATGATTGCGCTGGCACGCGGTTCGCTATTGGGCCACATTAGAGGGCATGAAATTTTCCGGTATCGTTGCGCGATGGCTTGACCCGTTTCGCTGGCGCTCACTCAAGACCAAAGTGGTGGTTGTCACGCTTGCGATATTTGCAATCTGCGTTGCGCTGGCCGGGACTTACATCAGCGCGAGGATGCGCGCGGACATGCAAGGTATCCTGGGCGAGCAACAGGTCGCAACGGTTTCAATGGCAGCTGCCTCGGTGAACTCCGACTTCAATGAACGCATCGGGGCACTGCAATCGATTGCCCAATCGATGAGTAGCACCCTGCTCGACAAACCGGCGTCAGTGCAGAAGCTGCTTGAAGATCGTCCGCTGCTACAGAGTTTCTTCAATGCCGGCATCTTTGTCATGCGCTCAGATGGGATGGCAATTGCAGAGCTGCCACTGATTGGTCGGGTTGGTGTCAATTACATGGACCGGGATCACGTTGCAGCAGCGCTGACTCAAGGCGAGGCGACAGTAGGCAAGCCTGTCATCGGTAAGTCGATCCGGGCTCCGAGTTTCGCCATGACAGTGCCGATTCGGGATGCCGAGGGTAAGGTTATCGGCGCCCTGGCCGGTACCACCGACCTGAGCAATCCGAATTTCCTGGACAGCGTCAACGATGCCCGTTACGGCAAAGGTGGCGGCTATCTCGTTGTCGACCCCGCGCACAGGCTATTTGTTACTGCCGCCAACAGGAACTTTGTCATGGCGCCGCTTCCTAATCCAGGAATCAACACCGTGCTAGACCAGCGCCTCAAAGGCTTCAATGCGGCTGCCATCAACGTCAACTCCCTGGGCATTGAAGTTCTGACATCCTCGGCGCGCATCCCGGCGGCGGGTTGGTTCCTGATTGCCACGCTGCCGACGCAAGAAGCCTTTGCTCCGATTGCGACCATGCAACGCAACCTGCTGCAAGTGACGATCCTGTTCACAGTACTGGCTTGCGTTCTGTTATGGCTGATATTGTCAGGTGTGTTGCGGCGCCAATTCGCACCGATGATGGCCGCCACCCGATCGATTGAAGACCTGTCTGCCATGGCAGAACTCCCGCAAGCCCTGCCGATCGCCACACACGATGAAGTTGGTAATCTGATTGGCGCATTCAATCGTCTGTTCGCTGCATTGAGAAATCGGCAAAGTGAACTGACAGCCAAGGTGCAACAACTTCGCAAATTTTCGCTGGCCATCGAACAGAGTTCAAGCAGCATCCTCATCACCAACCTGAGTGCTCAGATCGAGTACGTGAACGCCGCCTTTGTGCGAACTTCTGGTTTTGCGCAGGACGAGGTGATCGGCAAGAACCCGCGTATCTTGCAGTCAGGCAGGACGCCGCGGCAAACCTATGTCCACATGTGGCAGACTTTGAACCAGGGACAGGTGTGGCGCGGTGAATTCATCAACAAGAAAAAGAACGGAGTCGAGTACCCGGAAGACGCGGTGATTTCTCCGCTGCGCCAGAACGACGGTCGCATCACTCACTATGTCGCTGTAAAAGACGACACCAGTGCAGCCCGGGCGGCCGATGAGCAGATCCGAGACCTGGCCTACACCGACCTGCTGACTCAACTGCCCAACCGCCGGCAGCTGATTATCCGATTGCAACAGGAACTCTTTGCCGCGGCGCGACGGTCCTTGCAGGGCGCGCTGTTGTTCGTCGATCTGGATAATTTTAAATCCATCAACGACGCCGTGGGGCATGAGCGAGGCGACCTTGTGCTCAAAGAAGTTGCCAGGCGGCTGGACACTTGCGTGCGCGAGAGTGACTTTGTAGCCCGCTATGGCGCCGATGAATTCGTCGTCATGTTGACTAACCTGAGCCCGGACTCGACGGAAGCGATCAGCCAGGTGCAAGCCGTTGGGGGAAATATTCTTGGCGCGCTTGGTCAAATGTTCCAGCTCCACAGCTCCCAGATCCATTGCACGTCGAGCATCGGCATCGCCTTGTTCGGCAAACAAGCTGAGGAGGTGGATGAACCGTTGTGGCGCGCCGAGCTGGCCATGTACCAGGCCAAGGCCGGCGGGCGCAACACCCTGCGCTTCTTCGACCCCAAGATGCAGGACGTGGTCAATGCCCGCGTCACACTGGAGGCCTCGCTGCGCGAGGCGATCCAGAACAAGCAGTTCGTCCTGCACTACCAGGCGCAGGTGTCCGACAGCGAAGGCATCGTCGGCGTTGAAGCGCTGCTGCGCTGGCTTGACCCCCAGCGTGGCATGGTCTCACCGGCCGAGTTCATCCCACTGGCGGAGGAAACCGGTCTGATCCTGCCCGTAGGCAGTTGGGTGCTGGAGACCGCCTGCCAGCAGTTGGCGCTTTGGGCCGGCAAGCCCAAGCTGGAACACTTGAGCATTGCGGTCAACGTCAGCGCCCGGCAATTTCGCGAAAGAAACTTTGTGAGCCAGACCTTGGCAACGCTGGAGCGCAAGCGAGCCAATCCGCAGCGGCTCAAGCTCGAACTGACCGAATCTGTGTTGATCACCGATGCCGAGGATGTGATCGTGAAGATGAACGCGCTCAAGGTAATTGGTGTTGGTTTTGCCATTGACGACTTTGGCACCGGCTACTCATCCCTGTCCTACCTGAAGCGGCTGCCGCTGGAGCGGCTCAAGATCGACCAGAGCTTTATACGCAATATCCTGATGGACGCCGATGACGCGGCGATTGCCCGGGCCGTCATCGCGATGGCCACCAGCATGGGGCTGGGTGTGATCGCCGAGGGCGTGGAGACCCAGGCGCAACGCGACTTTCTGGCCAGCATCGGCTGCCATAACTACCAGGGCTATCTGTTCAGCCGGCCGCTGCCGGTCAAGGAGTTCGAGGCGTTGGTGAATGCGCCAGCGTGAAGCATGTTTGTTCGCACGATGCCCAGTATCGGGCGACGGGTTGCGGCGGATTGACGATTCGAAGGCAAGCCATTTCATTGAGTTTGCGCAATAAACGACAAGAAAAATAACAAGAAGCAACACTGCGATGGTTCAAAATCTGCACCCACTCGGGAGAATTCTGCTGCAAATCAAGTTGCATTCAGCTATGGCCAGCTTACCTGTTATGGGCACTTAAAACATGCGAACGCTCATTTTGATTCCGATAGTCCATGGCGAGCAGGACATGGGTTCGATGCTGGAGCAAACGCGGCAGGACTATGTGAGCCGATACGGCCAGGCCAAGTGGATCAAACATCGTCAGTCGATCGAAGATGTCTGGCTGGGGATACAGAAGATCATCCAGTCGCTGAACCTTCCTCACGCCAGCGTGCGGCTCTATCAGGACGGATTGCCGATCTGCGGCAAGGAGGAAGACATTGTCAAGGACGTTGCGGCGCAAGGCAGCAAGAACCACAAACTGTTGCTTGAGTTGATGAGCTCGGGTTGCCGACTGATGGGCACCGAGGACCCCGCTCTGTTGCTGCAGGAGTACCAGTTGCACCAGGGTGCCCGAAGTGAAGCGGCGCCCGAACAAAAAAGCCAGCGCGAGGAGCGCAGTCGCGCGCTGATCCAGGCGCGCGACAAGTTCATCGCCGGCCGCATCAATGCGACGCTGCTGGCCGGTGAAATCGGCTTGCTGTTTCTGGGCCTGGCCCATGCGGTCGAGACTCTGCTCGATGCCGACATCCTGGTGCGCCAGCTGCTTCCTTCGCTGCGGGAAAAACAGGCGAAGACGCTATGACGGCCGCCATTTCAGCCGACCCAAGCGACTTGCCGGCCAAGGTGCTGGTGGTCGACGACATGGAGGATGCGCGCTGGGTACTGTCCAACCTGATGCGCCAGGCCGGCTTCACGCCGCTGCTGGCGGCCAGTGGTGAAGAGGCCTTGAGGCTGCTTGCCAAGGAATCACCTGACCTGGTGATGCTGGATATCGGCTTGCCCGACATCGACGGCTTCGAGGTGCTGGCGAGAATCAAGGCACAGCACAAAACAATCCCGGTGATCATGGTGACTGCCAACGGCAAAACCCACGACGCGGTGCGCGCGGTGCGTTCCGGCGCGTGGGACTATCTGACCAAGCCTTTCAAGAACGAGGATGTGGTGCGCACCGTGCGTTACTCCCTGGAGGAAAGACGATCAAAGCTGCAGGTTCGCCAGGTACTGGATTTGGCGCGACAGTCCGACTCCCTGATGAATTCGATGGGCAACAGCGCAGCCATTCAGGACATCCAGCGCGAAGTCGAACGGGTGGCACAGACCAACATTTCGGTCCTGATCACGGGCGAGTCCGGCACCGGAAAGGAATTGGTGTCGCAGGCGATTCATGCAAGAAGTCGACGTTATGCCAACCCGATGGTGGCGGTCGACTGTGGCGCCATTTCGGAGAACCTGATCGAGAGTGAATTGTTTGGGCACGAAAAGGGCGCCTTCACAGGAGCCTATCAAGCCAAGGCGGGTGCCTTCGAGATGGCCGACGGCGGCACCATTTTTCTTGACGAGATCGGCAATCTGCCACTGGCGATGCAGGGCAAACTGCTTAGAGCGCTGGAGACGCGACGGATTCACCGCATTGGCAGCACCAAGGAACAGAAGGTTGATTTTCGCGTGGTGGCCGCGACCAATGCCGATTTGCTGGCGATGGTCGACAAGCAGGCCTTTCGGAGCGACTTGTACCACCGGTTGGCCGAGTACACGATTCAGCTGACGCCGCTGCGCGAACGCAAGGAAGATCTGGTATTTCTGGTGCAACGTTTCCTGGTCCAGACCAATGCGGAGCTGGGCAAGCAGGTGAAGGGTCTGTCGACCCAGGCCTGGTCCATCCTGCAACGCTATGACTGGCCAGGCAACGCACGCGAGTTGCGAAACCAGCTGCGTCGTGCCGTGCTCTTGTGCGACACAGCCGACGGACTGATTGCACCGGAGCTCGTAGGAACGCTGGACCAGCGCGGTCGTTCCGTGACACCGTACCAGCAGGAAAGACGCAGCCCGGTGCGCTCAGAGATCGAGAGTCGCACGGGTTGTCCGATCTGTGATCCGGCGGCCTTCCTTACCTCGAACCCGGACTTGCCCCTGAAGGAAATGATTGCACAAGTGACTGCCCAGGTGGAGCGCGCTATTCTGCTGCGCGTGCTGGCCGAAACCCATGGCAACAAGGCGCAGGCTGCTCGCATGCTGCGTCTTGATTACAAAACAATCCACAGCAAGCTGAAAACGTATCAGATTTCCTCGGTCCAGTTCATGAAAGACGACTTCAAGGCCGTTGAGCACGAAAACTGAAGCCGAGCCCTCAAAGTTTTGCACACATAGGAGATCAGATCATGGTTGAGAGAAAGAAGGCGGATGATTTTGCGCAGGGCAAGGAGCGCCTGGATGAAATCGGGCGCCGGCTCGGAGCGGCTTTTGGCAAAGGCACATCGGAGCCCTCAGGGGGCGGCTTTTTTGCCGGCATGGGCAAGCTGATTGAGCAGTTGGGCAAGCTCGCGCAGGAAGCGGAGCAGGCTGGCGGCAGCGTCAGCAAGAGTGGCGAGTTCAAGCTCGGGCCAGAGCAGGGCTCCAAAGGGGTTTTTGGCTTCACCATCAAGTCCGGCATCGGCGACAAGGGGCCCAGGGTGGAGCCCTTCGGCAACATCCGCAAGAACGAAGAAGGCAAGCTGGTGGCGGTGCGCGAAATCCGCGAGCCGATGGTCGATTTGTTCGACGAGCCGGGCCGGCTGCTGATCGTGGCCGAAGTGCCGGGAACCGAGGAAGCCAATGTCAAGGTGGAGGTTCATGATGACATCCTGGTGATCACCACCGAAAACGGCCAACCCAACTACCGAAAAGAAATGCTGTTGCCTGCCAGTTTTTCGCCCGACAAGCTCAGCTTTCATTGCCGCAACGACATTCTCGAAATTGCGCTGAGCAAGAAAGGAAAGAAAAAATGACCGCCAAAAAAACCGACGACAGCCGACCTCGCTTCAAGGTCAGCGAGGCGCTGAGCAAGGACGTGGGGCGCGCGCTGGCGCGACTCGATCCCAGCGATATCGTGGCTCTGGGGTTGGAAATTGGCGACACCGTCGAGGTCGCCGGCAAGCGTCGCACGGTCTGCAAGCTGATGCCGGCCTACAAGGATGATCGCGGCGGTGGCCGCGTGCAACTCGATGGCCTCTCGCGTGCCAACGCCGGCGTCGCGCTCGATGACGCAGTGTCGATTCAAAAGGTGAAGGCGCTTGCGGCGCAACGCATTGTTCTCTCGCCGACCGCGGCCGGTCTGTCCGACCGGGATCTGGAGTACATCGGTGCCCGCCTGGATGGACTGACGGTGCTCGAAGGCGACCGCATCCGTGGCACCTTGTTCGGCAGTCGCTCACTGGACTTTCTGGTGCGCGAGACCAAGCCCAAGGGTCCGGTGCTGATTGCGCCCGACACGCTGCTGTCGGTGGGGCCGGCACAGACCGAAGCCAAGGCCAGTCCGGCCGGACGCAACACACTGTCGTACGAGGACATTGGCGGGCTCAAGCGCGAGGTGCAGCGGGTTCGCGAGATCATCGAACTGCCACTGCGCTTTCCGGAAGTGTTCGTGCGGCTCGGCATTGACGCGCCCAAAGGGGTGCTGCTGTACGGACCGCCGGGCTGCGGCAAGACGCTGATCGCGCGTGCCGTCGCGCACGAGACCGACGTCCACTTTTTCTCTATCAGCGGCCCCGAGATCATGCAAAAGTTCTACGGTGAATCCGAGGGCTTCTTGCGCAAGCTGTTCGACGATGCAACCAAACAGGCGCCTAGCATCATCTTCATCGACGAGATCGACTCGATAGCGCCCAAGCGCGAGGGCCTGGGCGGCGAACACCAGGTCGAGCGCCGCGTGGTGGCCCAGCTCTTGAGCCTGATGGATGGCCTGAAAGCGCGCGGTCAGGTGGTGGTCATTGCTGCCACCAACATCCCCAATGCGATCGATCCGGCCCTGCGCCGGCCCGGGCGTTTTGACCGCGAAATCGGAATCCCGATTCCGGACCGGCATGGCCGTCTGGCGATACTTGAAATCTACACCCGTGGCATGCCGGTGGCCGACGATGTCGATCTGGCGCGGCTGGCCGACATCACGCACGGCTTTGTCGGTGCCGATCTGGAAGCGCTGTGCCGCGAAGCGGCCATGATCTGCGTGCGCCGGATCCTGCCGGAAATCGATTTTGCGCAGGCCACTTTGCCCTATGAGTCGCTGCAAAAGCTCGAACTCTGCAAGGACGACTTTCTGGGCGCTTTGCGCGACGTCGAACCGTCTGCCTTGCGCGAGGTCTTTGTTGAGGTGCCCAACACCGGTTGGGACGATGTGGGCGGACTGGAGGAACCCAAGCGGTTGCTGCGTGAACTGCTTGAATGGCCGCTGCAGTACGGCGATCTGTTTGAGGCGGCCGGCATCAAGCCGCTCAAGGGTGTGCTGTTGTGCGGACCACCTGGTTGCGGCAAGACGCTGCTGGCGCAGGCAGCGGCCAGCGCGACCCAAGTCAACTTCATTTCAGTCAAGGGACCGGCCCTGATGTCCAAGTACGTGGGGGAGTCCGAGCGTGCCGTGCGCGAGGTCTTTCAAAAGGCTAAGCAGGCCGCGCCCTGCCTGGTGTTTTTCGACGAGGTCGATGCCCTGGTGCCGCGCCGTGGTAGCGGCGCTTCGGACTCCGGCGTCAGCGAGCGTGTGGTGGGTCAGTTTCTGGCTGAGCTCGACGGCGTCGAGAAGCTCGCTGGCGTACTGGTGCTGGCCGCCACGAACCGGCCCGACATGGTGGACCCGGCCCTGCTGCGCCCGGGGCGCTTTGATGTGACGATCGAGATTGGCTTGCCCGACGAGCTGCAGCGGCTGGCAATTTTGCAGGTGCAGGTGCGCGGCAAGCCGGTGGCCAAGGGGGTGGACCTGAAAGCGCTGGCGCTTGACACAGCGGGCCTCAGCGGTGCCGATCTGGGCGCCATCTGCAACCGCGCCGCCTTGAACGCGATTCGCGAGCGCATCACGCAGAGCCAGGGTGGC
>CAIVLG010000088.1 GCA_903906695.1 uncultured beta proteobacterium
CCGCATGACCTGGAGGTAGAGCGTTACACGCCGGGCAACCAGAACACCGGCGCTGCCAGCGGCATCGTGGCACGCCTAACGCGTGCCATTGTGGTCGGACCGATCGCACGTCTGGAATTGCTACCGCTGGATGCTGCTGCCGGCAATGGCGAACTGATTGAGGCCCAGATTCCGGCACAGCAATTCCACGCGCTGGGTTTGAAAACCGATGAGACCGTGCTGTTGACGCCGCGCAAGGCTAGGGTGTTTGTGGCGTAGGAAAGAGGACTTTCGGCCACCATCGACGGTGCTGTGTCTATCGTCGTTTGCGCGGTCCCTAACTCAGGCAGTTGCGGTTTCTAGCTTGGCCAACTGGCTGAGTCCCCAATAAGCCACAGCCACGCAGTATCAGCGACACCACATGCTCGGTGGCGCGCGTATAGTCTTTCTCAGTTAACTCCGGGCGCCCCAATACGGCGCTGACTTGTACATCAAAATCGGCGTAGGTCTGGGTCGCCGCCCAAATCGTGAAGAAGAGATGCACCGAGTCCACCGGTGCCATGCGCCCTGCGCCAATCCACCCGTCAATCACTGCCGCCTTGGCTAACACCAATTCGCGCAACTCTGTGCTGAGAAGCGATTTCACAACCGGCGCGCCATGCAAAAGTTCGTTGGCAAATACCTTGGAGGCGTGCGGTCGCTGAACCGTCAAAGCCATTTTGGCCCGTATATAGGTCTCCATCGCTGCCTTTGGATCAGCCTTTGGCGCGATGCCGTGGGTCGGAACCAACCAATCTTCGAGAGTGCGCGCCAGAACCGCGCGATAGAGAGCCAGCTTGCTGCCAAAATAATAGTGCAGGTTGGCCTTGGGTAGGCAGGAAGCTTCGGCGATTGCCGCCATGGTGGCCCCGCCAAAGCCAGCACCGGCAAATACGCGTTCGGCGGCCGTCAAGATAACAGCTTCATTGGCCCGGCGTATCTGGCCCTTTGCCGCCAACTCGACCGAGGCCCTCGATCGACTAACTGAAACAGAATTCATAACGCGAAGCAGCGAGGGCCCTACCCGCAAGGATAAGACCCCCCTTTGGCGCTGAACTATCGGCGGCTTATTTCGACGCGGCTTCCCAAATGACGTGCGAATAAGCAGCTTTACCCGGATCCTTTTTGATTACGGGTGAACTGCCAGCGGCGAGCAACACCTTGACGGTACGCTCAAAGGCGGCCGGCTCCAGATAGCCAATTTTCGGAGTTCCGGCATTGGTGATCAGCTTGGCCACATTTTCCATCTGACGCTTCTGCACTTTCTCCGATGCGCTGCCGGATGTATCGGCAGCCACAACGATCTTGGCAGCCTCCGCCGGGTTCTTCACGGCGTCATTCCAGCCCTTGAACGTCGCCTTCAAGAATTTGCCCATGCGCGCCACAAAGGCGGGATCCTTGAGCTTGACCTCCAGCACATACAAACCGTCCTCCAGCGAGGCAACGCCTTCTTTTTCATAGAAGAAGGTCACCAGATCACTTTCCTTGACACCCGCATCCACCACCTGCCAGTACTCGTTGTAGATCATGGTCGAAATACAGGCGGCCTGGTTTTGCAATAGCGGATCGACGTTGAAGCCCTGCTTCAGAATCTTGATGTCGGAATCGGTCTTGTATCCGAGCTTGGCCATCCAGTTGAGGAAAGGGTATTCATTGCCACCGTACCAGACACCAAGGGTCTTGCCTTTGAAATCTTTTGGCGTAGTGACGCCGCTGGCCTTTTTGCAAGTCAGCATCAGGCCGGACTGATTGAACACCTGCGCAATGTTGACCAGCGGTACCCCCGCTTCACGCGCGGCAAGCGCATCGGGCATCCAGTTCACCACAACATCGGCGCCATTGCCTGCGATCACCTGTACCGGCGAGATGTCAGGGCCGCCGGGTTTGATGGTCACGTCCAGACCTTCGGCCTTGTAATAACCTTTGGACTGGGCAACATAGTAGCCAGCGAACTGGGCTTGTGGCAGCCACTTGAGTTGCACCGTGACCTTGTCGGCCGCGCTGGCGCTGGCACCGAGGGTTGCGCCGCATACGGCCAGCACGGCGGCCAATAGGCCGTGTGTGATCTTGGAAGAACGAATCATGGAAAACTCCTTGGGTTGGGAAAAAAGTGTGTTCAATCCGGGAAACCGAACACGCGACGGGAAATAGTATCAACCTTCACGCACCGATGGGTGCCAGAAAGCGGCACGCCTCTCCAGTTGGACCAACAAGGTATAGGCCACTGAACCAGTCACCGCTGCCACCACAATGGCACTCCAAACGAGGGGCATGTTCATGCGTGAGGCCTCGGTCGAAATTCGAAAACCCAGACCCGAGGTGGGTGATCCAAAAAATTCGGCCACGATGGCGCCAATCAGTGCCAGTGTGGCATTTACTTTGAGCGCAGCAAACATGAAGGGCAACGCCGCCGGCAAACGCAGGGCCAGCAAAGTGCGGCCATAGCTTGCCGCGTAGCTGTGCATCAACTCGCGCTCCAGTTTGCCCGCAGCGTTAAGCCCGGCCAGGGTCGAAACCAGCATCGGGAAAAAGGTCATCAATGCGACGACAGCGGCTTTCGACTGCCACTCGAAGCCAAACCACATCACCGCAATTGGCGCCACAGCCACCAACGGAATCGTGCTCGTCAACGATGCCAGTGGCAGCAAACCACGCTGCAGGAACGGCATCCGATCAATCGCCACCGCCACCGTGAAACCCGATCCCGAACCCAAGATCCAACCGATCAGCACCGCCTTCAAAACAGTCTGCACAAAATCACCCCACAAGGTTGGCCCATGGCCGGCCAGCGATTGCAGAATCAGGCTCGGCGGCGGCAACAACACCCTGGGTACCTCAAACGCGACCACCAGCAATTGCCAGAAATAGACCACCCAGACGCCAAACAGGACAGCCGTTAAAGTACCGTAAATACGTCCTGCGTCGAGGGCCGCCAAGCGGCGAATCGACTGCACCGCCAGCATGGCCAGAACCGACGTGGCAAGCCAGAACAGCAGCGTCGGCGGCGCCTCCCCAGTGGCCGGTGTCCACTGCATAAACAGGAGTCCCAAGGCTAGGCAGCCGACCACCAGCAACACGGTTGACTTAGTGGTGCGCTTCATGCGTGACTCCTGTGCCGCAGCGCCAAGCGCTCCACCCCGGCCACCGCCGTGGTCAACGCCAGACCCAACAGCGCCGACATCACCAGCGCCGACCAGATTTGCACCGTGTTGCCGTAATAAGACCCGGTCAATAATCGTGCGCCAAGCCCGGCCTGTGCGCCGGTTGGCAATTCGGCCACCATCGCTCCCACCAGTCCTGCAGCGATGCCCACGCGCAATGCCGGAAACAAGAATGGCAACGCAGCCGGTAAGCGCAGCAACCACAGAGCCTGCCAACGCGTCGCGGCATAGGTATGTAACATCTCGGTCTCGATTCGTTGGGGTGATCGCAGACCCTGCACCATGGCCACCGTCACCGGGAAAAAACAAAGGTACATCGCAATCACCGCTTTCGGCGCCACGCCGGCAAAACCCAGGCTGCCAAGAATCACCAGCACGATAGGCGCAATCGCCAGCACCGGCACACTTTGCGATGCCACGATCCATGGCAACAAGGCCCGATCAAGCGTACGCGAATGGACAATGCACACGGACAAGACCAAGCCCAGCACGGTACCCATCACAAACCCCCACAAGGTCGACTCTGCCGTCACCGCCACGTGGTAAAGCAAGTTTCGCGGGGAATCCAGCGGCCAATCGACCATGCCCGACCAGAAGTCCTGTAACACCTGATGCGGCGCCGGTAATACCGGGCGCTGCATCTGCATGGTTGCCGTCAGCAAGTCTCGCCAGTGCCATGTCCCGTCCTGTGGCAGGACGCGCTCAATGGCGCCCGGGGCATTGAGTACCCATGTGCCGACGTACCAGACCAGCAATACCGCCAGTAGCATGAATGCCACGGGCAAACCCCTTGTGCTGAACTGCGCCCATTTGCCTTTGACGACTTTGTCAGTCATGGTGCCCCTCAGCCAGGGCCTCACGCACCGCGTGCGCCACTTCGATGAACATGGTGGTATCGCGTAAACCAAGGTGACGTTTGTCGGGCAGTGGCGAGTCAATGACCTTGATGATGCGTCCTGGGCGAGGAGACATGACGACGATGCGCGTAGAAAGATACACCGCCTCGGCAATCGAGTGCGTAACAAACACCACGGTGCGCCGCTCGCGCTGCCACAATTGCTGCAGTTGCTCATTCAGGCGGTCGCGGGTGATTTCATCGAGTGCACCAAAAGGCTCATCCATCATCAATATGCGCGGCTCAAATGACAGGGCGCGCGCAATCGACACGCGCTGCTGCATGCCGCCAGACAGCTGCCACGGATATTTGCTCTCGAAACCAGTCAGCCCAACACGTGCCAAATGATCCAGCGCAACGGCCTTGCTCTCTGCCTTGGAACGACCCTGGATCTGCAACGGCAAGGTGACATTACCAAGCACCGTTCGCCACGGGAACAGGGCTGGCGCCTGAAACACGTAGCCATAGGCACGCGCCGTTCGGGCTTCGTGCGGCGTGACTCCATTGACCAGCACCTGGCCGGCGCTGATTCTTTCGAGATCGGCAATCACACGCACCAACGTGGTCTTGCCACAACCCGAAGGACCAATCAGCGCCACAAATTCGCCTTCGCGAATGTCAAGGTCAACGTGGTCAAGCGCGTGTACCGGCGAATCAGCGGTTTCGTAGACGACGCTGGCGTCACGAACTTCAACCGCCAGTCGAGCAGCAGCCAACGCAGTGGCGGCTAACGGTAGCGGAACTTCAGGATTTTTCATTGACATGCACAAAAGTCGGCTGCAATGCACCACACGGAGGCTAAGCAAGCAGGAACCCAACCAATTGGTCAGGTTATTCTATCGAGCCAAGCTATTTTCATGCCAAAAATATCATCGGGGTTTATACGGGTCCCCACTGCCAAAACGAATCTCTGCTAATCTTGTTTCTCACGTGAATGACGCGACAAAGCCAGCGCCACGTACCAGTCCAGACAAGCTGGATTGGCCATCGCTTCGCGGTTCACCACCTTCTCGATCGGTTGCCCCAGCAAGAGTTTCTTGATTGGCAATTCCTGCTTTTTGCCAGACAGCGTTCGCGGTATCTCGGCCACCTGAAAAATTTCGTTGGGCACAAAGCGCGGCGACAAGGCGGTCTTGATTGACGCAACGATTTTTTCGCGCAACGACGCGGTCAGGGCCACGCCCTCACCCAGCACGACAAACAGGGGCATATAGCTTTCACGCCCAAGATATTCAAGATCGACCACCATCGAATCGAGCACTTCGGGCAAGGCCTCGACCGCGCTGTAGAGTTCGCTGGTGCCCATGCGCAATCCGTAACGGTTGATCGTCGCGTCACTGCGACCATAGATGATGCAACCCCCATTGCGGCCCACCTTCAGCCAGTCACCATGCCGCCAGACTCCGGGATACATGTCGAAATAGCTCGACAGGTAACGCTGTTTCCCCGGATCGCCCCAGAGATACAGGGGCATACTGGGAATCGGCTGCGTACAAACCAGTTCGCCGACTTCATCGATGACCGCCTGCCCCTGCTCGTTCCAGGCCTGCACCGCGCACCCCAGCAAGCGACATTGCATTTCGCCCGGCACCTGTGGCAACTCGCGGTTGCCGCCAATGAAGGCGCCGCAGAAATCCGTGCCACCCGAAATATTGCACCACCAGATGTCGCCCCCACGCTCGTTCACTTCGTGTAACTCGCTGCCCCCCGAGGGGGCTAATTTTCCTCGGGGCGGCCCGACGGAAAATTGTTCGCCCCCACGCTCGTTCACTTCGGTGGCTCTCAACTTCCGAAACTGGTCGGTGCCCCAAGTCTGAGCATCGATACTCAGGGGCGAACCGGTACTGCCCAAAGCACGCACATGGGACAGATCACCACAAGAGCCCAAGTCGATGCCAGCCTTGTGGCAATTGGCATAAAACGCGGCGCCCGCACCAAAGAATGTGACTTTGAGCTCGGCCGCAAAGCGCCATAGCGTGGTCCAGTCTGGGGCCACCTTGTTGCCATGGGCATCCACTGTTCGGCCAGCCGGATTGCCATCAAAAATACAGCAGGTGACGCCATTGAGCAAGCCGCTCAACTGGGCGTTCCACATGACCCAGCCGGTCGAGCTGTACCAGTGAAAACGTTCGCCCAAGGAGTTCGGCGCGTAACTGCAACCCACATCGTTGTGAAGGCACTTGAGCGCCAGCGCCACCAGAACGGTGCCGCCATGTCCGTGGACAATGGGCTTGGGCAGTCCTGTGGTCCCGCTTGAATAGACAATCCACAATGGATGATCAAAGTCCACCCAAAGCGGTTCAAATGCCTCCGTTTGCTCGTCGTTCCGAGCAATCACCGCATCGAATCGTGCGTGACCGGTCCATCGATTGTGGGCGCGGTCGGCCAATCCCAGATTATTTTGCAAGATCAGATGCTGCACTGTGGGCAGTGCATCGCATAGTTCGACTACCACCGCCGTGCGGTCCAGATCACGTCCTCCGTAGCTCACACCATCGCAGGCAATCAGCACCTTGGGCTCAATTTGTTTGAAACGATCGAGCACTGCGTTGGTACCCATGTCCGGCGCGCAGACGCTCCAGACGCCACCGATACTCACCGTCGCCAGGAACGCCACGATGGCTTCCGGCGCATTCGGCAAATAGGCTGCCACACGGTCGCCGGGTAGCACGCCATGGGCCTGCAGGTGCAAGGCAAGTGCCGCGACCTGTCGGCGCAGCTCTGGCCAACTGATTTCCCGAGCCGGGCAACGGCCCAGGCTCTTCTCGCTGTGACTGACAACGGCCGGAAAACCTCCCGCCTGGGCGGCTTGCGCATGCCGCAATACCTGGTGAGCGTAGTTGATCTTTGCGCCGACAAACCACCGCGTGTCGGGCATCTGGGCGTGATCGCAGACCACACTGCAAGGCGTCGGCGAGTGCAGCTCAAAATAATCCCAGATGTCTTGCCAGAAAGCGTCCAGATCAGTGGTGGACCACCGCCACAGGGCGTCATATGAATCAAACGACAAGCCTCGCTGCGTCCGCAGCCAGTTTTGAAAGAGACGAATTTGGGGTGTATAGGGTGGGACTTTGGCTTGGATCATGCGCTGAGGTTAATCGGTTTTTGACCTTGAAAACAATCGCCACTGACACTTGTTTGACAAGGCCCGACATTTCCATTGTTTATAGTCGTTCCATTTTGCTTCATTGGAAAATTGATGCGTATCTGGAAACAGCCGATCTCGGTGGCCGGCCTTGCCGCCGTTCATGTCAACACGACAGTAGCCCACCTGGGAATCGAATTCTTGGAGGTCGGTGACGATTTCATCAAGGCCCGTACGCCAGTGGACCATCGTACCCAACAGCCTTACGGCTTGTTGCATGGCGGCGTGAGTGTCGTGCTGGCCGAAACCCTGGGCTCGTGCGGGGCGGCACTCTCCAGTCCACCTGGCTTTCGAGCCGTGGGGCTGGACGTCAACGCCAACCACATCAAGGGAGCGACCAGCGGTTGGGTTACCGGGATAGCTCGCCCGATTCACCTGGGTCGCAGCACACACGTCTGGCAGATTGACCTGCGCAACGATGCGGGTGAGCTGACCTGTGTGTCGCGCATCACGATGGCGATACTGGCGCCGCGTTAAGTCGCTCGCGTGAGGCGCTCGCTTTTCCAATACACATCATCGCCCAGCGTTCCGTCCGTACGGTGGCGGTTAAGCACGCGGGCCAGAACAAACAACAGATCCGACAAACGATTCAGATACTGGCGCGGCGTATCTTTCAATGCCTCCTGGCCTTCGAGCGCCACCACCGCACGCTCCGCGCGTCGAGCCACAGTGCGGCACACGTGGGCCAAAGCGGCGGCACGCGAACCTGCTGGCAAAATAAATTCCTGCAAATTCGGCAGCGTTTCGTTGTATTCTGCCAGTGCGGCGTCCAGCGCCAGCACAGCGTCGGGTTTGAGCAGTTCGAATCCCGGAATTGACAGCTCACCACCAAGATTAAAAAGTTGGTGCTGCATCTCCACCAACAGGTCACGAACTGGCACTGGCATGTTTTCACAAAGCAGCACCCCGAGTTGTGAGTTGAGTTCATCAACATCGCCCATGGCATGCACCCGCAAGCTGTTCTTTGAAACGCGAGTGTTGTCGCCCAGACCTGTTGTTCCCTGGTCCCCGGTGCGGGTGGCGATTTGCGTCAGTCGTTGACCCATGGCGGTATCCCTCTATTAAGGCTATTGTGGCAGCAAAATGTAAACTAATGGCACTTCGGGACCGGCCGCGACGTAGCAAAGCTCATCCCCAACAGGTCAAGCTGGAGACGCAGACCGCTGCAGAACACGGCCCGTTCATCATCAACATTCGATATATCTAGGGACATACCTTGAACGCATCAACCCACCAAGCTCATCCGTTACCGGCTGCGCTGATCGCTGCCCTAAGGCAGCGCTTCTCGGATAAATTCTCGACGGCACTGGTGGTACGCGAACAGCATGGCCGCGATGAATCATCCTTTGCAGCGCCGCCGCCGGCCGCAGTGGTGTTTACGGAATCCACGCAGGACGTTGCAGACGCGGTGAAGTTGGCCGGCGAATTTAGCGTACCGGTGATCCCCTTTGGCGTTGGAACTTCTCTAGAAGGTCATGTTCTGGCGATACAGGGTGGCATCAGTGTCGATGTCAGTCGCATGAACCAGGTCCAGGCGATCAACGCCGAAGACCTGACAGTCACGGTGCAAGCCGGCGTGACGCGCAAGCAACTCAACGAAGCAGTCAAAAGCACCGGGCTGTTCTTTCCGATTGACCCTGGTGCCGACGCCACACTGGGCGGCATGAGCGCGACCCGAGCCAGCGGAACCAACGCGGTGCGCTACGGCACCATGCGCGAAAACGTGCTTGCACTTGAGGTCGTGAGCGCCAGTGGCGAGGTCATCCGTACCGGTACGCGTGCGAAGAAAAGCAGTGCTGGCTATGACCTGACGCGTTTGCTGGTGGGATCTGAGGGCACACTGGGCGTCATCACCGAAGTGACCGTCAAGCTCTACCCGCTACCCGAGGCCATCTCGGCAGCCATCTGTTCCTTCCCCAGCATCGAAGCGGCAGTGCGCACTACGATTCAGATCATCCAGTTGGGTATTCCGATTGCGCGCGTGGAACTGATTGATAGCAACACCGTACGCATGGTCAACAACCATTCGAAGTTACAACTCAAGGAAGAGCCTTTGCTGTTGATGGAGTTTCACGGGTCGCCGGCCAGTGTAAAAGAACAGGCCGAGTTGGTGCAGGAAATTGCAGCCGGGTTTGGCGGCACCGCGTTCGAGTGGGCGACCACGCCCGAAGAGCGCACACGCTTATGGACCGCCAGGCACAACGCCTACTTTGCCGCCATTCAGTCCAGGCCAGGTTGTCGCGCCATTTCAACCGACACTTGCGTTCCGATTTCCCGTTTGGCCGACTGCTTGCTGGATTCGGTGATCGAAGCCGATGCCAGCGGCATCCCCTACTTTCTGGTTGGCCACGTTGGTGACGGCAATTTCCACTTCGGCTATTTGATTGACCCTGACAAACCTGAAGAGCGTGAGCTGGCGGAGAAGCTGAACCACTCGCTGGTAACACGCGCGCTGAGCCTGGAGGGCACCTGCACCGGAGAACATGGCGTGGGTCTGCACAAGATGGATTTCCTGGTTTCCGAGGCTGGTGAAGGCGCAGTTGAAATGATGCGCACCATCAAACGCGCTCTCGACCCGAAAAACATCATGAATCCGGGCAAGATCTTCAGACTTTAGCTTGCCGGCAACTCGGCTTCCTCGGCGATGGCGTTGGCCATGTACTCGATCATCCTCTGCATGTCCTGATCAGTGTCTGCATAGCGCTGCGCAATGCCTTGGAAATCATCCTGGATTTCGATGAAAGCATCGACTATGTCAGGATCAAAATGACTACCCCGCGCCTGAAAGATGACAGCGACCGCCTGATCGTGAGGCACACCCACTTTGTAAACGCGGTTTGAGATCAACCCTTCATAGACATCGGCAATCGCCATCAGCCGCGCCGACAAAGGGATTTGCTCCCCTGACAGCCCCTGGGGGTAGCCGCTGCCGTCCCATTTCTCATGATGAGAATGGGCCATCTCCTTGAGCGTCGTGAATGGCTCGCCTTTGTAGCCGAAGTTCCTTTCAACCTGCTCAATCACGTCGTGGGCGAGCGTGGTGTGGGTCTTCATGACCGCCTGTTCGGCCGGCGTGAGACTACTCGGTTTGAGCAGAATCCAGTCCGGAATTCCGATCGTGCCCAAATTATGCAAAGGCGCTGAAAAATACAAAAGGTTGATATAGGGTTCTGTCAGCGCTGCAGCGAACCGGGGATGCGCTTGGAGCCGCTGAGCCAGACACTTGAGATAGTGCTGAATACGCCAAATGTGGTTGGCAGTGTCAGAGCTGCGGGCACCTGCCAGTTTGGCCAAAGTGAAAGCCACTACCGCCATGCCTTCAAGCACGGAATCGGCAACGGTTTCTTGACTGCTGTCGCGTAAATTCAAAATTCGTCCCCTCTATTCGCTATAGCTTCTTGAATCGGCAGATTGGGCTGCGGGCTTTCGGAAAATCTTCAATGATGCACGCTTTGTAAGACTCCAGATTGAGGCCATGCAACTCACGTGTTTGCAATCTTAAACCGGGGCGGCTTTCAATGAGTGGCGCTACGCGTTAATTTATCGATCAGGCTAGTGAGTTCATCGAGCGAGCCAAACTGGATCGTCATCTCACCCATCTCTTCCATGCGCCCAGCCCGCTTGACACGCTTCTTCACCTGAATTTCGACCGCAGCAGTTAGCAAATCGGACAGTTCCTCCTCGATCCGTTTTACATCGCGTGATTTTTCTTTCTTGGGTGTGACCGAAGTCAGTGAAAACTCGGCGCCAAGTTTCTTGACCAAACTCTCGGCCTCACGCACCGACATTTTTCCGGCGCTGATCTGGCTGGCCGCGGTAATCTGGGTTGCCCGGTCAAGTGCCAACAGGGCGCGCGCGTGACCCATATCCAGGTCGCCGGCCAACAACATGGTTTGTACCGGATCAGCCAGATTAAGCAGTCGTAGCAAGTTGCTGGCCGCACTCCGAGAGCGACCCACAGCCTGAGCCGCCAGTTCGTGAGTGAGTCCAAACTCTTTTACAAGACGTTGCAAACCTTGGGCTTCTTCAAGCGGATTTAGGTTTTCACGCTGAATATTCTCTATCAAAGCCATGGCTGCCGCGACTTCGTTGGGAACGTCGCGCACCAGCACGGGCACACTGTCAAGGCCCGCCAATTTGGCAGCGCGAAAGCGACGCTCGCCGGCAATGATTTCGTATTTACCCTGGTTCGGACCGTCCTGAAGTTGACGCACCAGGATAGGTTGCAATATTCCCTGCACCTTGATGGACTCGGCCAACTCGTACAAAGCGCCTTCGTCCATGCGAGTTCGCGGCTGGTACATACCAGGCAACATGTCGCTGAGGAGCAGCGATGCCGGCAACCCAGGGCTTATCGGATTGCCGGCGGAAGCGTCGAACGCCGCCTTTTCACTCACGTTGGGTCCTAGCAAAGCTTCCAGTCCACGGCCCAGACCTTTTGGTTTTTTGGTAACCATCTTTTTCCCTTTATAGTGTTCCTGAAACAGGACTCGGCGCCTCTATTTCTGTACCCAGTCGATCAAGATCGGCCAGCAGTTTGTGACCCTCACCCCACATACCGAGGTTCGATTCGGCATTGATATGTCCTGCTTCTCCACAATCAATGAATCGAGAACCCCAGGCATTGGCAAGTTGGCGTGCCCGTTGTTCAACACAGTACGGATCGTTGCGACTGGCTACCAGACAGCTTCTGAAGGGGAGTGACGGCAGCAAGATCGGCGACCAACTGGCAAGCATGGGCCTCAGTGCTTCGCATTCAACATCTGCCGGCGCTACCAGCAACGCGCCTCTTACCAGGTCAGTATTGCACGAATGTGCGGCCCACGCCGCTGCCAGAATACAACCCAGACTATGGGCCACAAGAATGACGGGCTCAGGGCACCACAAAACCGCTTCTTCCAGCCGCATCATCCAATCGCCGCGCAGCGGACGCATCCAATCGTGCTGCTCTACCCGCACATAACCATACGCCGCTTCCCAGAGGCTCTGCCAGTGCCCAGGACCCGAATTTTGCCAGCCAGGCAGAATCAAAACGTCGGTCGACTTCATCTTAGCTATGACTTTTTTGTGGCTTAAGGCTGCTGTTTGAAATTGCCCCGCCAATTCCGCTACATCTTTTCGATACGCTCAACCATCTCCTGGGCAAATGCCACGAAGGCGTGCGCCCCCTTGCTTGAAGGATCAAACACCAGTCCGGGCAACCCATAACTGGGGGCTTCAGCCAAGCGCACATTGCGCGGGATGACGGTATTGAAAACCTTGTTGCCGAAATGCGCCTTGAGTTGCTCGCTCACCTGCTGCTGCAAAGTGATGCGGGCATCAAACATGACTCGCAGCAACCCGATGATGAGCAATTCCTTGTTCAGGTTGGCATGTACCTGTTTGATCGTGTTAACCAGGTCCGTGAGCCCCTCCAGCGCGAAGTACTCGCACTGCATGGGAACAATGACACCATGCGCGCAACACAAGCCATTGAGTGTCAGCATCGAAAGTGAGGGCGGGCAATCAATCAGGATGAAGTCGTAGTCCTGCTGGACCAGGACCAAGGCTTGCTTGAGACGCCTTTCTCGACGCTCCAGATCTACCAATTCGACTTCGGCGCCTGACAATTCGCGGTTAGCACCCAGAATGTCGTAACTGCACCCTCCTTCTATGAGCTTGTCGCTTTTGACCCTCGCTTCGGCTATCGACGCCGACTCGAGTAAGACATCGTAGACTGTGAGATTGAGCTTGCGTTTGTCGACGCCCGATCCCATCGTCGCGTTGCCCTGAGGGTCAAGATCAATCATCAGCACACGCTGGCCAACTTTGGCCAAGCCAGCTGCCAGATTGACCGCCGTCGTGGTCTTGCCAACGCCCCCCTTTTGATTGGCAATGCAGAAGATTTTGGCCATAAAGTACTTCTCTGAAATGGGCGCGGAGCGGGGGCGAAATTCAGCGTGCCAGCGCCAGTTTGACGCCGAAACCAATCAAAAAAAAGCCTGCAAGTTTTTCCAGTCCACCCGAGACCAATGGGTTCGCGCGCAGACGTTCGGCCAAGAAGTGGGTCAGCAAAACCACGGTCAAGCCATAGGCAAAGGTAAGTGCGGCAATGGTCACAGCCATGAAAGCGAAAGTTGACACCCCCTGGTGCCGGGCTGGATCTACAAAGAGGGGGAAGAATGCCATATAGAACACTATGGCCTTCGGATTGAGCAACGTGATCATGAGAGCTTGACGCAAGTAGTGATGCGGCTTGATGTGTAAAACTGGCTTGGACCCGGTTTTCGCAAAAAGCATTTTTCCGCCCAGCCAAGCAAGGTAGGCTGCACCAAGCCATCGGACTGCATTGAAGGCTGTCGGGTAGGCACTGAGCAGTGCAGCAACACCGGCCACGGCCAACCACATCAAAACCTGGTCGCCCAGAATGACACCAAGGGTAGCCGCCAGACCACCCTTGATGCCACCCTTACCCGTCGAAGTGATCAAGGCCAGATTTCCCGGACCCGGAATCAGCAGAAAAACGATGATTGCAACAACAAAAGAGCCATAGTCGGCTATGCCAAACATGAATTTTTTTCCTTCCAGAAAGGGGGAGTTTACGTTACCCTTTTCGCATCCAGACAACGCAGCGCTCGGCCCCCAACCCTGGAACCGCCAGGTGTTCCACGTGAAACACCTGAACACCCTCGGGCAAAGCCGAAACCTCGTCCTGCGGGTATTTACCTTTCATAGCGAGCCAGATTCCGCCCGAGGCCAGCACGCCTGTCGAGCACAATGCGAAATCCGATAGGGACGCAAAGGCGCGCGAGCTGACAATTGCATACTTCTCTGTCAAATTCTCTATCCGCGCATGCAGCCCGTGCAGGTTGGTTAGTTTCAGCGCGACCGCAACCTGCCGGATAAATGCAACTTTCTTCGCGACGGCATCGACGCAGTCGACTAAAATATCCGGACAGCAAATAGCAATCACGGCGCCCGGTAAACCAGCGCCGGACCCCACATCAAGCAAACGAATCGTGTGCACTTCTTCGCCCGGCCTTGCTCTGACATTACGTGTCGGCCCGTTGCTCCAAAGCTCGGTCAACTTCAAGCGCAAAGGCGCAATCACCGCCAGACTGTCCAACACGTGGTGCGTCAACATCGCGGCAGGCTTTCGGACTGCCGTCAGGTTATAGACTTTGGTCCACTTTCCGATCAGATCCAGGTAATCGAGCAGTCGGGCAATCTGCGCATCATCCAGCGTCAGTCCCAAACCCTTCAATCCCACCCGCAATTCCCGTTCCAGAACGTGCATTAAACAGCTCCCCGACTAGGGTCCTTTGGGATCGCGCCCTGCACCAAATACTTCAAGTTGCACTTCTTCAGGTGAATCAACAAAATAGACACCGAGGCCGGCGTCATCCCCGAAATTCGGGACGCCTGCCCCAAAGTTTCCGGCCTGTGTTTGTTCAACGTCTGCCGGGCTTCAATGCTCAAGGCTGTCACCTGCATATAGTCCAGTTGCGTCGGCAGTCGAAGATTTTCAAAATGCGCAACACGCGCCACCTCGTCTTTTTGACGATCGATATAGCCCGAATACTTAGCAGCTATTTCAACCTGTTCAACTACCGCCGAAGCAAACCAGGCCTGGTCCGAAATCACGCCCCCAGCATTGACACGCACGTCAGCGATAAATTCCGGCCTGGCATACACGCCATCATTCAACGACATTAACTCGGCGTAACTTACATCGGGTCGACGCAGCAGGTCGGCTAGTGAGTACTCGTGCTCAAGCGATTTACCAAATGCGCGTTCAGATTCCGCCACGGTCAGATTTCTTGGCCCGACCCAAAGCGATCGCAACCGCTCTGTTTCACGTGAAACAGCATCGCGTTTGCGACAAAACGCATCCCAGCGAGGGTCGTCTACGAGGCCCAACTTGCGCCCTGTCTCTGTCAGCCGCGCGTCCGCATTGTCTTCTCTCAGTTGAAGCCTGAACTCTGCTCGACTGGTGAACATGCGATAAGGCTCTGACACCCCTTTGGTGATCAGGTCATCGACCAGCACGCCGAGATAGGCCTGATCCCGACCGGGCATCCAGGCTTCTGCCTGCCAACCCGTCTTGGCGCCAGCCTGCAGCGCGGCATTAATGCCGGCGAACAAGCCCTGTGCCGCCGCCTCTTCATACCCAGTCGTGCCGTTGATTTGTCCAGCAAAAAAAAGCCCGCTTATCGCTCTGGTTTCGAAACTGCCCTTGAGCTGTTTCGGGTCGAAATAATCGTATTCGATCGCATAGCCGGGCCGAAGAATATGCGCGTTTTCGAGTCCTGCCATCGTCCGCACCAAGGCATACTGGATATCAAAAGGCAGGCTGGTGGAGATGCCGTTGGGGTAATACTCGTGAGTCGTCAAGCCTTCGGGTTCAAGAAAAATCTGGTGACTTTCCTTGTCCGCAAAACGACTGATCTTGTCCTCCACGCTGGGACAGTAACGCGGCCCCACACCCTCAATCTTGCCGGTGAACATCGGGCTGCGGTCAAGACCGCCCCGGATGATGTCATGGGTACGGGCATTGGTGTGCGTGATCCAGCATGAGACCTGGGTCGGATGTTGCTCGGCACGACCCAGGAAGCTGAACACCGGCGTACTCGAACGGGTGCCGCCAGGCATGCCATCACCGGGCTGTTCGATGCACTTGGAGAAATCTATCGAACGACCATCCAAACGCGGCGGTGTCCCGGTCTTCAATCGGCCCTGCGCCAGTTTGAGTTCCTTCAGCCGGCTCGAAAGACGGATCGCAGGTGGATCCCCCGCCCGGCCTGCCGAATAATGACTCAGACCGATATGAATCTTTCCATCCAGAAAAGTGCCGGCCGTCAACACAACTGTCCTAGAGCAGAACTTGACGCCGGCCTGCGTCACCGCGCCAACGACACGGTCGCCCTCCACCATCAAGTCATCGACTGCCTGCTGAAACAACCATAAGTTGGGCTGATTCTCCAGCCTGTGACGAATCGCCGCCTTGTACAAGAGCCGATCCGCCTGGGCGCGCGTGGCTCGCACGGCCGGTCCCTTGCTAGAGTTGAGGATGCGGAACTGGATGCCCGCTTCATCGGCCGCCGCCGCCATGGCGCCTCCCATGGCGTCCACTTCCTTGACCAGATGCCCTTTGCCGATACCTCCAATGGATGGATTGCAACTCATCTGGCCCAGGGTCTCAATGTTATGGCTTAGAAGCAGCGTCTTGCACCCCATGCGCGCCGCGGCCAGCGCCGCCTCAGTTCCGGCATGACCACCACCGACGACGATAACATCAAAAACTTGAGGGTAAAGCATAGCTCTGGGTTCGAATATGGACGGCCCCGAAAAGCGCACGCTTTGCGACCCGCAAGTGAGGCGCTCCGATTCTACCGGGACGCCCCAAAACGCGTGACTTAGCGCGCGTTTGACAGTGCTCGCCTCGAGGAAATCCAAGGGGAGATGTTTAGTCTCTAACAAGTTATGTCTTCGCATTTTCTGAGAAGACTTCAAAGTGTTGCAGCCATGGCTGGAACTATGTTGAAGCGGGTCAAAGAGCCAGCGGCAGCGATGGCGCTGCGGCCCAAGCGCGTGAGGTAGTAGCGG
>CAIVLG010000089.1 GCA_903906695.1 uncultured beta proteobacterium
AAACCCGGCAGCGAGGAGGAGACTTGCCTGTTCAGCGCGATCAAGGCCAAGCTCAAGGTCGATCCGACCTGGTACAGCCGGCGCCTGAAGCACATCATCGGCGTCACCGAAGAAACCACCACTGGCGTGCACCGCCTCAATGAAATGTCGGCCAAGGGCAGTCTGAAACTGCGCGCCATCAACGTCAACGACTCGGTGACCAAGAGCAAGTTCGACAACCTGTACGGCTGCCGTGAATCGCTGGTGGACGCCATCAAGCGCGCCACCGACGTCATGATCGCCGGCAAGGTGGCTTGCGTTGCCGGTTACGGCGATGTGGGCAAGGGCTCTGCGCAAGCGCTGCGCGCGCTCTCGGCCCAGGTCTGGGTGACCGAGATCGACCCGATCAATGCCTTGCAGGCGGCAATGGAAGGCTACAAGGTCGTGACCATGGAATACGCCGCCGACAAGTGCGACATCTTCGTGACCTGCACTGGCAACAAGAACGTCATCACCTACAAGCACATGGCAGCCATGAAAGACCAGGCGATCGTCTGCAACATCGGCCACTTCGACAATGAGATCGACGTCGCATCACTCGACAAGTGCAAGTGGGAAGAGATCAAGCCGCAGGTCGATCATGTAATCTTCCCGGCCAAGGGCAAGACAGCGGCCAAGCGCATCATTCTGCTGGCCAAGGGCCGTTTGGTGAACCTGGGTTGCGGCACCGGTCATCCAAGCTTTGTGATGTCCTCCAGTTTTGCGAACCAGACCATCGCCCAGATTGAACTCTTCACCAAGCCCAAGGAATACAAGGTCGGCAAGGTTTATGTGCTGCCCAAGCACCTCGACGAAAAAGTTGCGCGACTGCACTTGAAAAAGGTTGGCGCCATGTTGAGCGAGCTGACCGACGAGCAAGCAACCTACATCGGCGTCAACAAGGCAGGACCATACAAGGCCGACAGCTACCGCTATTGAGGAGAAATTTGTCATTGCGGGAAGAGCCGGTCCTGAACTTGATTCAGGAACCCGCAAACCCGTGGTGGCGAAGTCGGGCATGATGGCATCTGTTTGATGCGTGTCATAAGTTATGAAAGCCTTGAAAATTAGCCAACCCGAGATTGAGCCCTTGCTGGCCAGTACTGCTGGCAAATCGAGACCGCCTGCTCTTGACGACGACGTTCAAAAGCTGCTGGCCTGTCTGGCGCCAGGTTCTGCACCAAGCGATGTGCAAGACTACATGGCCGATCTGATCCAGACAGAAGGCCTGCTGGAGTTTGTTGAACTCCGGCTGCCCGTTTTCAATCGGGCTGTGGGCGACGCCTGGGCCGGCGGTCGCATTGGCACGCACGCCGAGCACCACTACACCGAGGCGGTGATGGCTACGGTTCAGAGTCATTTGCTGGGCCGCCAGCCAACTCATTTTCAGGTGCGCATCTTGTTGACCACGCCGCCGGGCGAACTCCATGGACTGGGGCTACTGGCGGTGCAGGCGGCGCTCACGCTCCAAGGTGCCGACTGTTTCAATCTGGGTGTCCAGACACCGGTCTCTGAAGTGGTGCAGGCGGTCAAGGATTGGGATATCACACTGCTCGCGATTTCTGCCAGCATTGTCTTGCGTCCCCATGTGGCACGCTCCTACCTGCAGGAACTGCGCTCCGCTTTGCCCAAAGGATGCAAGATCTGGGCTGGCGGAGAGGGATATTCATGGTTGAGGGCTTCGTCGGTGGCGGGAGTCCAGTGTTTTCAGAGCACTTCGCAGGCCGTAAAGGCTTGGCAGAAGATGACAAGAGGGGTACAGACTCCGGTTGCGTCCAACCCGCAGGTGCTGCGCCGGCACGCTGCCGCCAGGGCTCGGACCGAAGCGTCCCAGTCCGCAGGTGGTGAGCTGCCGCTGTCTCCTGAAGCCTTGCAAAAGACGCTCTACGAACTGCAGGTGCATCAGATCGAGATCGAGATGCAGAACGAGGAACTGCGCCAGACGCAGCGCAGGCTGGACGCCGAACGTGAGCGCTATTTTGGACTCTATGACCTGGCACCGGTGGGCTATTGCACGGTCAGCCCGAAGGGGCTGATCCTGAAGGCCAATCTCACTTTAGCCAGCATGTTGCGGCTGGCAAGGGCCACTTTGTCCGAACAGGCGCTGAGCCGATTCATCCTGCCGCAAGATCAGGACGCTTTCTACTTGCTGCTCCGAAGGAGCATGCAGACCCAAGAGCCGCAAGAGTGCGACGTGCGGCTGGTGCTGCCGGGCGACGCGCATAGATGGGTGCATCTGCAAGCCGTCTTGGCCGGCGACGAAGCTGGTGGCTGGCGCGTCCGTCTGGCCTTGAGCGACATCACCGAGCTCAAAAAGGTCCAGCAGGAACTGATCGACAGCGAGCAGCGTTACCGCACCCTGACGGACAGGGCACCAGTGCCGCTGATCGTTCACGACGGCAAACAAATTGTCTATGTCAATGCGGCGGCGATCAGGATGTTTGGCGCAAGTTCTGCAACAGAGCTGTTGGGAACCGAAATGTTCCGCCTGGTTCATCCGGACTTCAGAGAAGTTGCACGGCAGCGGGTCAGGTTGAGCATTGAGCAAGCTGGCAGTTTGTCAGCGTTTGAATACAAACTCCTCAAGCTCGATGGAAGCACGTTGGCGGTCGAGGTGCAAAGCACGTCGGTTATGTTTGACGGCGCGCCATCGGTTCAAGTTGCCATGAACGATGTAACCGAACGCCGGGATTTTTCGAAGAGACAGCTTGCCGCCGTCGAAGATGAGCGTAAACGTATCTCCCGCGAAGTTCATGACCAGGTCGGGCAAGTGTTTACCGCCATCAAATTGATTGTTCAATCGCTGCCACGCGATGCGTTGCCGAAGGAGCAGGGGTCGGCCATCATGCAGGCGCTGGAAATGGGCATTGCAGCGACGCGCAAAATTACCGCTGAACTTCGGCCGCCGCTTCTCGATGATCTCGGACTGGCGGCAGCCCTCGATCGTTTGTGCGGCCAGATGCTCGGGGTCGTGAATCTGGACTTCGAGATCGACGTCGCTTCCCAGGAAGCGCTTGATGCGAATCAGGCCTTGAGCCTGTTCCGCATCGCGCAAGAAGCGCTGACCAATGTGCTCAAGCATGCGGCTGCCAAACATGTCACCATTAGCGGACGGCGTGGCAATAACGAATATGTGTTTCGAATCAAGGACGATGGGCGGGGGCTCAAATCACGCAATACCCGTGCTGATGCGATGGGCGTGGCCGGCATGCAGGAACGCGCCCGAATCATGGGTGGCCGCTGCACCATTGAGTCGAATTCAAAGAAGGGTACGCTGGTTGAAGTTGATCTGCCACTCAACGGTGCCCATGAGCATGAACCTGCTGCTTGTTGAAGACCATCCCATCTTCCGCTTTGGCGTTCGACAACTCGTGCAACCGCGTTGGCCAACGGCGACGATCCGCGAGGCAGGCACGCTCGGCGAAGCGATGGCAGCAGTTGGTGATTTGTCCTTCGAGTTGGCGGTCGTCGATCTGAACTTGCCCGACACCAGTGGCATCGAGGCGCTTTCGCAAATACTGCGCGCGGCCCCGACCACCAAAGTCCTGGTGCTCAGCTTGAACTCGGAAGCCGCCTATGCCCAGCGCTCACTCCAGATGGGTGCGGCCGGTTATCTGGCCAAAGATCATGCCGCCAAAGAACTTGTTACCGCGTTGGAACGTATTCTTGCTGGCGGGCGCTACATATCTCCCACCTTGGCCGAACAACTGGCAGATCAGATCAGCGGCGCACGCAAAGCGGTTCTTCATGAACAACTCTCGATCCA
>CAIVLG010000090.1 GCA_903906695.1 uncultured beta proteobacterium
ACGATTTCTTCGAGGTATCTATACCACCCACGAAGGAGTCGATTGAATGGCAATGCGCGTTGAACGTCACCCCCTGGAAGGCGCTTTTGAAGCCTTGCTGGAACATGGCCTAGATGGAGCTGGTGAAGCTCTTCGTAACCGTTCAGACCCCCGAGTCGAAGCCCGCATCGTCGGGGGCAAAAAAGCGAGCTAGGTCGTTTACAAGGGCTTGCGTTCCGACTCGGAATCGATTCTACCGTTGGTATGCCACGCCTGACGCCGCGAGATGTGCTGGAGTTGACGCCCGAACTGATCGGGGGGCTATCGCGTGCTGATCTTGAGCGGACGACCCACCTCCTGATCGAGCTGGCCTTGGATATGGCGAACCGGCTTGGACGGACTTCGGACAACAGTTCCCAGCCGCCCTCAAGGGACGATCCATATAAAAAGCAGGAACAGCGAGACCAAGGCAGACAAGTGAAGCCGGCCGGTGCCGAACCTGATGCCGTTGGCGGCGATAACCACGTGGCTGCTTCAAACGAGAACCGTAATGGAGCGGTGAGCCAGGAGGGGAAAGGTGGCAATGCCCCCGTAAAACCACCGCGCAAGCCATCTGGTAAACGTCCTGGCATGCCCGGGTTCTGGCGCACCCAACCCATCGTTTCTACCGGCGATGTCGATCATGATCCGCCTCACTGCGCGCAGTGCGGGGCGACACTGGGAGTGGCGCAGCGCCGGTCGATCGCCGAAGTCCTCTACGTTTACGAACTCGACCGCGAACCGCTGTCCCTTCGGTTGACGTGCCTGAAGCACCGCTATCACGTTGCGATGTGCTCGGTTTGCGGCCACGAGACGGAGGCTCGGCCGGGCACCGGTGCCAAGTTTGTGATCGAAGGCCGCAAGCGTGACCTGGAACTGACCGAGCGGTGTTTGGTCGGCCCGCTGCTGGCCACCTTCATCGCGGCGCTGTCGCTGCGCTACCGGCTGTCGCGCACCAAGATTCAGGAATTCCTGGCCGATTGGCTCGGCTTCGAGCTGGGCACTGCGAGCATCAATCGCTGTGCCCACGAATTCGGCGCGGCCAGCGAGCCGGTGGTCGAGGACCTGCTCAAAGAGGTCCATGTCGCCGACTTGGCGCACCTCGACGAAACGCCTTGGTACCAGGCCGGTGTCCTGTGCTGGCTGTGGGTGGTTGTCACGTCGAGCGCCGTGGTCTACCACATCGGTAGCCGCGCCAAGACCGAACTGACCTTGCTGATCGGCGAAGCCTTTATGGGCTTTCTGGTCAGTGACGGCTATAAAGCTTACCGGGACATCGAACGGCGGCAAAGATGTCTGGCCCATATCATCCGCAAGGCAGTCGCCTTGGAAAAGGGCTTTTTCCGGGCTGGTTCGGCATTCGGGCACGATTTAGCTCGGGATTTGCGTGCACTGATCCATGAAGTTGCCGAGGGTGGACCGGATGACCGGATCAAACGACTGATGACGCGAGTCAAATGGTCATGCCAGTGCAACCAGTGGGAAATTGAGGAAAAGGTGCGGGCACTGGCTCGGGAAATCCTCAACGACTGGGATGCCATCATGGCATTCGTCGATAATCCGTGGCTTCCACCCACGAACAACGACGCTGAGCGCGCCCTGCGCCATGCCGTCATCGCACGCTACATTTCGTTCGGGACCAGAACCGACGAGGGCAGCCGCTTCTACGCCGCCGGCCTCAGCGTAATCGATACGTGCCGCAAGCGCGGTGCTGACCCATGGGTATTTGCCGCTCAGATGATCGCCGCCGCCAGAAAAGGCGCGCCTCATCCCTGCCTCCCTGCCGCAAAGACCGTGGTTGCCGCCGCAGCGTGACTCGAGGATGTGAACGGTTACGCGGCATTCAAGTCCTGGTCTGCAGGCAGTGCGACCGCGGCCAGATTTATTGCTGCGACTGTGCGCCGGGCGTTCGACGGGATCGCCGACGCGCCGCTGGCCGGCGCTATCAGCTGAGCCATCGTGGTCGCATGATGCATGCGAGGCGGGCGCATCGTTACCGTGCCCGCGCAAAAATAGTG
>CAIVLG010000091.1 GCA_903906695.1 uncultured beta proteobacterium
AAAATCAGGTAAAGGATCGGACAGGAGACTCGCGACCATCGAAAACAACGTTAAGGGGGTACGTTTAACTGTACAAATATGATGGGTATCCACTTAGCTCCAGTATTCGCTGAATACTGTATGGATATGATGGGTATCCACTTAGCTCCAGTTGATGTAACATAACTGGATGGAAACTCATATAGTAGCGCCAATCCCCGGCAAGGACTATCCCCAGAACTGGAACGATTTTCTCGACTGGTTTGCCACCGAGGAAGCTTGCCTCGCTTACCTAGAGAAACTCCGCTGGGCAAACGGATTTGTCTGCCCGAATTGCGGCAGTGCCGCTGAAGCCTACCGCGCCAGCCGCACGCGGCTGATGTGTCGCCACTGCCAACGACAAAGCACCGTAACCTCGGGAACCATCTTCGACAAGACCCGGACGCCCTTGCGCGTGTGGCTGGCTGCGGCGTGGTATCTGACCAATCAGAAGCAGGGCGTGAGCGCTTTGGGATTGCAACGCGTACTGGGCTTGGGTAGCTACCAAACCGCCTGGACCATGCTGCACCGGTTTCGTCGCGCGATGGTCCGCCCGGGCCGCGAGCAACTTAAAGGCCAGGTCGAAGTTGACGAAACCTATCTGGCCATCACCGACCGCCAGGCCCCCATCTCACCTGTGGGGCGCAAGGGCAAGACGACGAAGATTCAGATAGTCATAGCCGTGGAGACACTACAGCCCAAAGGATTCGGGCGAATCCGCCTTCGCCGAATCGCCAATGACTCAGCCGCCTGCGTGATTCCGTTCGTGCAAGAGGTGGTCGAGCCCGGCGCCCAGGTCCATACCGATGGCTCAGCCGCCTATCTGAAGTTGGAGGAGTTAGGCTACCCCCATCAGCGCACTGTGATGCTCGGCTCGGACGTGCCAGCCCATGTGTCCATGGCCGGGGTGCATCGGGTAGCAGCGCTTGTGCAGCGCTGGATTCTGGGCACACACCATGGCTCGGTTCAACCCGAACATTTGGACGCCTATTTGGATGAGTTCGTGTTTCGCTTCAATCGGCGCACATCGAATTCTCGCGGGATGCTGTTCTACAGGCTATTGCAACAGGCCGTGGCCACGCAACCCGTGACATATGCGCAAGTGGCAACCAGCACCAAGCGCCGCAAACCCACAAAGCGCAAAACCAAGCCCAAGACTTGAATATTCCATCGCATTCGATAGAATGCAATAAACTGGATATCCATCCAGTATTCAGCGAATACTGGAGCTAAGTGGATACCCATCATATTTGTACAGTTAAACGTACCCCCTTAACGTTGTTTTCGATGGTCGCGAGTCTCCTGTCCGATCCTTTACCTGATTTTGGCGCTGCCGTCTGGCGCGCTACCGAGCTGGGTTGCGCCGTCGGGGCGACACTCGCCACCGGTCATGCGGTGCTGGACGTACAGTTGCCTGGTGCGGGCTGGCCGGTGGGGGCTATCAGCGAAATTTTGCAGCCCACTGAAGTTCACAACGAATGGCGTTTACTATTACCCGCTTTGAGTCGTCTGGCAGAGGGCCGTGTGGTGCTGGTGGGTGCGCCGCATGTGCCTTTTGGACCGGGACTGGTGGCCCAGGGGTTGGACATACGGCGGCTGCTCTGGGTGACTGCCGTGTCGCCTGGCGAGCGCCTGTGGGCAGCTGAGCAGACTTTGCGTTGTGATGGAGTAGCGGCCGTGCTGGTCTGGTTGCCACAGGCGCGTGCCGAACAACTGCGGCGACTGCAAATGGCAGCGCAGCTACACAACAAACTCCTGTTCTTAATGCGGCCAGCACAAGCGCAAAGTGAGTCCTCGCCAGCGTTGCTGCGACTATTGGCCGCAAACCAGCCGGACGGTGACGCGCTTTTATTGCACATCATTAAACGCCGCGGTCCGGCGTTGTGTCAGCCTTTGTTGCTGTCAACCCGACCAGCACGGCTGGGTGTCCTGCTGAAGTGCAGCAATACCCAGTGCAGCACTGCTGAGCCAAAGTCCGTGCCTGAGTGTGTTCGTGCCAATGGTCTTCTGCAAGGCGATTTTGATGTTCTGGCTCGCACTGCAAGCACTGCCTGAGAGTGATCCGCCTGTACTGGCAGATCAAATCACGGCACTGGGCTGGTGGGCTTTGCAGTTCACACCGAAAGTGGTGCGAGTCGATGATGTGCTTTTGTTGGAACTGTCTGCCAGTGAACGCCTGTGGCACGGTCGAGCATCCTTGCTGCGTCATATTTATGAATCTGAAAAGCCGGTTGCCAAGGTCAAATATGCGCAAGGAGCTACCTCGTTGATAGCAATGGCGCGTTTGCAGACGGCAATTTCAGAAGCCCTAACGGCACCCGACGACCTGCCCTTGACGGCTTTGGCAGCAGCGCGCCCTCATCTGGACACCCTGGAAAAAATAGGTTGTATCTACTGGAGACAATTACGCTTATTGCCGCGAGCCGGTGTGGCGCGGCGCTTTGGGGCGAGCCTGCTCGATGCACTGGATCGCGCCTACGGGCAGGGGCCCGACAGCTACGTCTGGTTGCAGTTTCCCGACATGTTCGAGGCCACTCTGGAGCTTGGCGCTCAGGTGGAAACAGCACCAGTGCTGTTGTTTGGCGCACGCCGCCTGTTCAATCAGTTGCAATTGTGGTTGCAAGCGCGGCACCAGGGTGTACTGGCGGTGGCCCTGAGCTGGACCATGGATGCACGGCGCAACGTTGCCAATCTGGGCGAGTTGGTGCTGCGCAGCGCCGAGCCTTGCTCTGACACGATCCATCTGCAACGTCTGCTGGGCGAACAGCTGGCGCGTTTCAGCTTGCCGGCACCGGTTCTGTACCTGCATTTGCGTTCTCTGGAAACCGAAAAATTGAACGGTAAAACGATCAGTTTGCTGTCGGTCGAAAACACCCCGGGAGACAGTCTGCAGCAGCTGATAGAGCGCCTGAGTGCGCGCTTGGGAGCGCAGCAGGTATTGCAAGTTAAGCCTTGCGCCGAACACCGTCCGGAGCGAATGCAAGACTGGCAAGCAGCAATCTTGGTCACACACCAGGCAACTGGGAGAGTCAATACGGGAAATACTGGAACGAAAGAAAAACTCAAGGGAAGCACGTTGTACCCGACCTGGCTGTTGGGCAGGCCGCTCAAGTTGGCGGTACATGGCCGGCGTCCACAGTATTCAGGTCCGCTGACTTTGCTGGTCGGTCCGCAGCGGTTGGAAGCTACTGGGTGGAGTGGTGCTGACAGCTGCGCCTTGCGAGACTATTTTCTGGCGCGCAGTGAGAAGTTTGGTTTGTTGTGGATTTACCGTGAAAGACTGGCCGGGTCAGTTGCCAAAACAGACACAGAGCCAAAGTGGTATTTGCATGGATTCTTTGCCTGAGATTTGTTTGCCAGCCTATGCGGAACTGCACTGCCTGTCCAGTTTCAGCTTTCAGCGTGGTGCCTCGCTGCCTGAAGAACTGGTGACACGTGCCGCCGCGTTGGGTTACGCGGCGCTGGCGATCACGGACGAGTGTTCGGTCGCGGGTTTGGTGCGCGCCCATACCGAAGCGAAAAGGCTTGGTCTGCAGTTGTTGCCCGGCGCCGAGTTTGCGCTGGCCGGCTTCACCATCGTCGTCTTGCCGCAGCACGTACAAGGATGGGGCAATTTGTGCGAGTTCATCAGTCTGGCGCGGAGTACTGCCGCCAAAGGCAGCTATCAAGTGACCTGGCCAGATGCACACTGGGCGATGCTAAAAGGTTGCGAGGTTATGCTGGCGCTTACAGCAGCGCTTGATTTTGAAGCAGCCTGCGCAATAACCATCAGGGCCAGAACTCTTTTTGCTTCTAATCTTTGGTTGACGGTCGAGTTGTTGCTGGGCATGGAGGATGCGCTTTTGCTGCACCGGCTGGAACAGGTCGCCAAGCTCACGGATGTGCCACTGGTGGCCAGCGGTAATGTTCATATGCACCTGCGCTCACGCAAGCCGCTGCAGGATGTGATGACGGCCGTTCGCCTGCGGCAGTCGGTGGCGCAGTGTGGAATTGAGCTGCAGTCCAACGCCGAAGCCCACCTGCGTTCACGCCAGCGGCTGGCCAACATCTATCCGGCGCAGTTGCTGGCCAATACCCTGCTGATCGCGCAGCGCTGCCGTTTCAGTCTGGATGAGTTGCGCTACCAGTACCCGCTGGAAACTGTACTGCCCGGTTTGACGCCGGCGCAAACCTTGCGCCAATTTACGCTGGAGGGTGCCGCCAAGCGCTACCCCCGGGGCCTATCCGACAACCTGGCGCAGCAAATCGAGCACGAACTGGCACTGATTGTCGAACTCAAATACGAGATGTATTTTTTGACCGTGCATGACATTGTGGCCTTCGCCCGCAGTCGCAATATTCTGTGTCAAGGTCGTGGCTCGGCCGCCAATTCGGTTGTCTGCTACTGCTTGAGGATTACCGAGGTCAATCCGGCACTCTCGAACATGCTGTTTGAGCGCTTCATCAGTCGCGAGCGCAACGAGCCGCCCGATATCGATGTCGACTTTGAACACGACCGGCGTGAAGAAGTGATTCAGTACATCTACGCCAAGTACGGACGCGAGCGTGCCGCCCTGACAGCTGTCGTCATCAGCTACCGTCCGCGCAGTGCTCTACGTGACGTCGGACGTGCACTCGATATCGACGAAGCACTGATCAGGTCGCTGGCCAAAGAGCACCCCGGTATGTACAGTCGCGAGGTGCTGACTGAGCGACTGCAGTCGGCGCTGGAGTGCTTGGGGCCAAGTTTCAAGCCTCCGACTGAACGACAAATGCAACTCTGGCTGCACTTGAGCATCCAGTTGCAGCGCTTTCCGCGACACTTGAGCCAGCATGTGGGCGGCTTTGTACTAACGCAAGGCAAGCTCACGCGCCTGGTGCCGGTGGAGAACGCGCCATGCCGGAGCGCTCCATCATCCAGTGGGACAAGGACGATCTGGATGCCATGGGTTGGCTCAAGGTTGATGTGCTGGCCTTGGGCATGCTCAGTGCCATTCGCCGCTGCCTGGACTTGATCAGCGCACGCAGCGGCAAGCCGTTCCTGATGCAGGATATTCCAGACGGAGATGGCGCCACCTACGACATGATTTGCCGGGCCGACACGGTGGGCGTCTTTCAGATCGAGAGCCGGGCCCAGATGAGCATGCTGCCTCGTCTCAGGCCAAAGTGTTTTTATGATCTGGTGATCGAAGTCGCGATCGTGCGACCAGGGCCGATCCAGGGCGGCATGGTGCATCCCTACCTGAAGGCGCGCGAGCATCCCGACCAGGTGGTCTACCCCAGTGCGGCACTCAAGGGGGCCTTGATTCGCACGCTAGGGGTGCCGATATTTCAGGAACAGGTGATGCAGATTGCCATGTTGGCGGCGGGCTTCAGCGCCGGTGAATCCGACAGTCTGCGCCGATCGATGGCAGCCTGGAAGCGCAAGGGCGGCGTGCACAAGTTCTACGACCGCATGGTGGGTGGCATGATCGAGCGTGGCTACACGAAGGAATTCGCCGACAACATTTTTCGACAGATCGAAGGCTTTGGTGAATACGGCTTTCCAGAAAGTCATGCCGCCAGCTTTGCGCTGCTGGTGTATGCGAGTTGCTGGCTCAAACTGCATGAACCGGCCTGCTATCTGGTGGCCATGCTGAACAGTCAACCAATGGGTTTTTACGGTCCATCGCAGTTGGTGCAGGACGCACAGCGCCACGGTGTCAAAGTGCGTGCGGTGGATGTGATGCACAGTGATTGGGACTGCATGCTTGAAGAATTGGGGTCAGACTCCCATTCTTTGATTCCCCGTCAACCCGATGTCCGTCTGGGTTTTCGCCTGGTCTCAGGGCTAGGTTTCGAAGCGGCCCGGCGCATCGTTGGTGCGCGCTTGCAAAGCCCCTTCACCAGCAGTGAAGACCTAGCGTTGCGCGCGGAGCTCGATCAGGGCGATCTCAAAGCCTTGGCGAGTGCTGATGCGCTGATGAGTTTGTCTGGCCATCGCCGCCAGCAGGTCTGGCAGGTTGCTGCTCTCAAACCGGCGCCCGGCCTGATGCGAGCGGCGCCTGTAGCTGAACCAGCGTTGGAGTTGCCGGCTGCCTGTGAAAGCGAAGATATATTCTTTGACTATGCCGCAGTGGGACTCACTTTGCGGCGCCATCCCCTGGCCCTCCTGCGCCAGCAGTTGTCAAAGGAAAAACTGCTCACCGCGGCACAACTGCGCGACCTGCCGGACGGAAAACAGGTTCAAGCCTGCGGCATGGTCACGATGCGCCAGCAACCTCAGACCGCCAAGGGAGTGACCTTTGTCACGCTGGAGGACGAAACCGGCAGCGTGAATGTGATAGTCTGGAAGGTACTCAAAGACAGGCAACGCAGCGAGTTGATCAGGTCGCGCCTGCTGGCGGTGTACGGAGTCTGGCGGCGTGATGTTGAAAGTGGTGGCGCGGTCTGCCACCTGATTGCCAGACGCTTGCGCGATCTGACACCGCTACTGGGTGGCTTGAACACGGTCAGTCGGGAATTTCATTAATCATGCGCCTGCCCCGCGTGAAACGGTAAACGACGTTGCATTGAAAGACGGGTGAATTATTTAACGCATGTCTTGTCGCAGTAACGCCTGAGCTGCTTGATGGCTATGATTGAATGCGGTGTTGAAAAATTTCTTGAATACTTCTGCCCGTTCTTCCGGATTCCGGATGGGAGGCATCGCATTGTTATGCAGTGCCTTGCTGCTGCTTGACCGGTTGCCGCGTGCACCTTTGCCAGCCGAACCCAAAGCCGTCTGGCCTTCGGCTGCCGAATTGCCAGCGCAAGGCGTGCTGGCCCTCAAGGCACGAGGAAGAATTCCGGTTCCCGTCAATATGCCGGTCGCTCACGCCAGTTCCCTACTGGCTATGCCAGCCACAGGCCCATCGGTCCTGCTGGCGTTCTGGTTTGCCGGCGAGCGCGAAAGTGCTGCCGATGTGCAGATAGCAGCGTCAAGTTTTGACCGCGCTACACAGCAATGGAGTGCTGCGCGTTTTGTCGTGAATCGTCACGCCGTGGCCGAGCAACTGGGCTTTGGCTTGCGACGTTTGGGAAACCCGGTGGCCTGGCGCGACAAGCAGGGCAGGATCCATCTGTTTGTAGTCGCAACTGGACTGGGCGGTTGGGCCTCGGCCCGCATTTTGCATTTGCGTCAAAGCAATCAGGGCCAGGACTTTGCTGCACTGTCCTTTGAAGTGGACCGGGTATTGCCCCTATCTTGGTTATGGAATACCAGTTTTCTGGTGCGCACTGCACCACTGCCCTTGAGAGACGGTGGCATGGTGTTGCCGGTGCATTTTGAAATGGGCATCAAGTACCCGGTAGCGCTGCGTTTTGACGCCAGTGGCGAGTTTCTCGGCATGGTGAGAATCTCCAGTCGGAATCATCTGTTGCAACCGACGCTGTTGATGGCGACCGAATCACACTGGCTGGCGTTGATGCGTGATCAGCGCCCTGCTGGCAAGGTGGCAGTGGCACAGACTTTGGACGGTGGGCGTAGCTGGGCCGATCTGCCCGACTTGGCTCTGCATAACCCCGATTCATCGGTGGCCGGGCTGGGTCTGGCAACAGGACGAATGTTTCTGGCACACAACTCTTCACCCAACGCTCGATCGGCGCTGGATTTGAGTGCTTCATCCGATGGTCAGAACTGGGTTCTTGTGCAGGCATTGGCACATGGAGCAGGGCATGACGAATACTCCTATCCGGCACTGGCATGGGCCGACGATAGCTTGTGGGTCAGTTACACCGATCAGCGTCAAGCGATCGCCTGGCAACAGTTTTCGTTTTCGGCAACCAGTCGCTAGCTGCATTGCCCTACATCATGGATGCCAGTGCCCTTTCAAGTCTTTTCATTTCGACAGAACCTGCGCTGCTTCCGAGTGCTACAGCCCTGTGGTTGATGTTGCACGTCGGCTGGGCCATTGTGTTGGGCAGCGCCGTGTTGCTGCTTGGGGGTAAATTGGCAAGTGGCCATCGCTGGAGAGCGACTTTGCTGGTGATGCTGTGGACAGTGTGGCCAGGCCCTGCTTCGCCGGCCCACTGGCTCGGGCTGGCTTTTCAAAGCCCCAGTCTGACCAGCATTGTCATTTGCGTGGGCTGGCTGGTACACCAGGCACGTCGGCGCCAGGGGCCGACTGATTGGCTGGCGCAACTCGATCTTCGCGCGTTGAATATTGAGCTTCTGCTTGGCATTGTGCTTGGCTGGTTCTTACTGCTCGATACCATGGCGTGGTTGCCGGTCTCGCTTTACGCCTGGGGTTTTGGTAGCAGCGCGTTTTCTACGGTACTCGCATTTGCCGCCTTGCTCTGGCTACTGCGCGGATCTCTGGCATCGGCCTTGCCGCTGATGGTGCTGGCTCTGTATGCGTCAAGCCGACTACCGACTGGCAATGTCTGGGATGCGCTGCTGGACCCCTGGCTGTGGTTGGTACTGCAGATCGGCTATCTGGTCAGTGTTGTGCGTCGTCGTTGAGCGGCGCGGTATTCGTCACCAGCCACTCGCGCCTGAACAGCCAAAGTTGTGGATACCAGAGATTTTCCAAAGTGATGTCACCGCTTTGGTGACGCCCTTTGACTTCCCAGCGCGAGCCGAGCAGACTGCAGTTTGGCACACAGGGTGGTGTCTTTTCTGAAAGTTCCGACTGAAGCCAGATCACGGCATCGTGGCTGGCCAGTAAGCGGCTTAATTCTGCAGCGTTGATGTTGGATCGGGAAGCGGCGCGTTCGTCGCTATCGTAAGGAATGAACTGGTTGCCAGGCAGCAGGAATTCAAAACGCTCGAACTGACCGTTGAAGCCATTGGGGACCGCAATGCGGGCCTGCTGAAGCTTCGCTGCGACCTCGCTGGGGTAGTGTCCCGCGGCGCCGTTCAAGGGTGCTGTGCCCAGACCGAACGAGGCGTAAACAGCAAGACAAGCGGCCACCGAACTGGCCCGGGTCCATGCAGGCTTAAACAGACCGCACGTGACCAACAGCAGACCCGCCGCCACGGCGAGCTCGGTGGCGTCGAGTTCAAGTGCCGTGCCGATGCCGATCTCGTGCGCAGCCCAGGCGATGCGTCCCAGGCCGGCGATGAATACGGCGCACAACAGCAAGGACAGGACGAACCACGTGCGCCCAATACGCTCCCAACAGAGCGCGAGCACGATGGCCAAGGCTGGCATGGCGGGGATGACGTAACGGGCCGAACGCTGGCTCGGCAGCGTAAAGACGATCAACCAGACTGCGAGCCAGGTCAAAAGGATGATCCAGTGAACCGCCGGTGCCTGACGACGTGATTTGCGGTCGAGCATCACCCTCAGTCCAAGTCCGATCAAGCCCAGCACGACAAAGGCCAGCAGCCCGGCGTTCTGTACATAGGCCAGCAATTGCGCCCAGATGCTGAACCCACCGCCGAACAGGGCGACTTGCCAGTAACCCTGTTCGCTTGACAATTTGCTGGCGTTTTCACCGATGACAAATTCCCGCCAAACGGCGCCAGGGTCGGGGTCCAGCACAAACCACAGGGCAAAGATGCCCAGTGCCAGAGTCGCGCTCAGGCTCACTTTAAGGGTCGTACCAAGGGTCTTCCTCCAGGACAATGGGGGGGCGCACAGCATTTGGGAACACCACAGCGTCGCCGCTGCTGGCGCGATCAGGGCAAAGGATTTGTAGGCCAGTCCCAGCCCCATCGCCAGACCGAATCCGGCGTGGGCCAGCCAGCCCGGCTGATCGGTCTGGCTGGCTGCTGTTTGACTCGGTCGACGCCATAGCAGCCAGAACATTGGAACATTGAGCCAGAAAGTCTCGGGGGCGCTGGTCAGGAACGTCCGACCAAAGCGGAAGGTGCAAAAAAATGCCAGGTAGACGCTGGTTGCCAGGCACGCTGTGCGCAGATTCCCAGTAATTCTCAGCACACTCAAAAGCAGTGCGCCTGCGGTCATCAGGGTGTAGAGCAGGCTCGGTGCGCGCAGCGCCGCCAGGCTCCAGTGCCGGCCCCAATCACCGGCCATCATGGCTTGCCAGAACAGCAGCGGTGGTTTGGTGTTGCGCATGTGGTCCAGGTCTGACACCAGCGGCAGCCAATGTTGCGACGCCGCTGTCAGACGGGCGATGTGGACGTACACCAGCTCATCGCCGTTGCTTGGGTTGTACTGACCGTCCAAACCGAGGACGTAAATGCCGACGGCCAGCACCAGCAACGCGAGCCAAGCCAGCACACGGGCATCGAAGTGATGGCGTGGCGGCCAAGAAGGCGGTCGGTGACTCATGCCCCTTATTGTGGAGGACGGTGGCGAAATGTCCAGTAGTCGTTGGCCAGGAAATTGCTCACACTGGCAACCATGATGGCGACGACGTTGGCCAGCAGATAGTGCAGGCTGTGCGACAGCCACAAGGTCAAAACGTATTGCAGCGCGATGCCGAACCACGAAGCCAGCGTATAGCGACCGAACTGGTCCAGCAACAAGCTGACCTGCGTAGGGCTAGCCAAGCTGGTTTGTGCAGATCTGGTGGCATCACGCAGTCGGTCAGCCCAGGTCCAGAGTCGGTTCCACGTAAAGTTGTTGATGGTGGCGAGCGCGATCGCGAACGCGAGCGACGCGTAGAGCCTGCTACGCGGCACCGCGATGAAGGCAAACAAGTACTCCTGTGCAAGAAACAGAACGACCATGTTGACCGCTGTACCGCTGGCGCCTACCAGTCCGAACTTGAAGTAACGAAAACCAGTGAGCCACCGCATCAGTTGATACAGACGCAGTCGTCCGCTCGGTGATTTTCTTGTCACGGTACTGCGCTGCTGGAGGTCAAGATGGCCAGGGCTTTGGTCAGCACCGGTGCTGCTGCAATCCGTTTGAGACACTGGTTGTCGCCGTCGCAAAAGGTTTCGCGATGGTTGTAAGCGGACAGGCAGGGCGAGCAGGCCAGTCCCGATTCAAGCACCTCTGCGCGGGGTCCCAATGGCCGATACAGACGGCCGGTCTCGGGACCAAAGAATACCAGCGTACGAATCGGCGTCAGACTGGCAAAGTGGCCGGGACCACCGTCGTTGGTGATCAGCAAATCTGTGCCATGAAACAGCATCAGCAACTCGCGGATGTTGCGGGTGTAGCCGGTCAGGTTGACGCAAAAGTCGCTGCCAGCCTGCTTCACAAGCGCCACGGCCAGCTCTGCATCTTCACGCAAGCCGATCAGCCCAACGCCGTGCCCGGCGCGGCACAGACCACTTGCCAACTCGGCATAGTGGCTGGCGGGCCAGGCGCGCTCCGGCAGCACGCCACCGCCGGCATATAGCAGCACAATCTTCTTGCCACGCAGAGCGGGGTAGTCGGCAATCATTTTGCCGCGATAGTCCTGCAACTGCTGGCTGGCGAAGGGCACCGTCAGTTGCGTGTCCGATGGCAATTCGCGGATCGGAGCTGCCTTGTTGCGTGGCATGCCGACCGATTCCAGTGCATCGACAAGTGACAGAAACTGCTTGCTGATGTGCCAGTACGGGTTGTAGGGTATGGCGCGATTGATAAAACTGCCGCGGTACAGGCCCTCCTGGGTGTGCGGCGTGAAGCCGACGCGCAGGCGCGCTCCGCTCAGATAGGACAGCAGTGCACTGATGCGCGAGAACAGTTCGCAGTCAATCACGGCGTCCAAGGGCAGTCGGCGCAGGGCCAGACTGACCCGCCAGATATCGCGCAACAGCGTCGGACCCGTTCGGTCGTCAATGGCATGCAAGTGCTCAGCCCGAGCCAGCCCAAGCAGCAGCGAGACCTCTTGATTCTTCTTCAGTTGCAGGACGTGAAAGGTGGCTTCAGGGTAACGCTGACGCAACGCCGCAAACATCGGTCCGGCCAGCACCACGCTACCCATCTCGGACAGCAGGATGATCAGGATATGGCCTGGCCGATCAGGCAACACCGGTGCCGGTTCGGCCAGAGACCTCAGCCAGGCCCATACTGACACCAGGCCGCACAGAAGCTGGCCTATCCCGCGATCTATCCAGCGTTGTGTCTGCAGTTTCATGCGCGCCGGATTCGCCTTTCGTCGTCCTAAAGCCCCGCCGCCGCCCGCAGCGCCTGGGCTTTGTCAGTGCGCTCCCAGCTGAATTCAGGTTCCTCTCTCCCGAAGTGTCCGTAAGCTGCGGTCTTCTCATAGATCGGACGCAGCAGATCAAGCATCTGTATGATTCCGCGCGGGCGCAGATCAAAGTGATCGTGGACCAGCTCTGCAATCTTCTCGTCAGAGATGACCCCTGTGCCTTCGGTGTAGATCGTCACGTTCATCGGTTTGGCCACACCAATGGCGTAGGCCACTTGGATCTGGCATTGCCGCGCCAGGCCCGCAGCCACGATGTTCTTGGCCACATAGCGCGCTGCGTAGGCGGCAGAGCGGTCCACTTTGGTCGGGTCTTTGCCGGAGAAGGCGCCGCCGCCGTGCGGGCAGGCGCCGCCGTAGGTGTCCACAATGATCTTACGCCCGGTCAGGCCGCAGTCGCCTTGCGGACCGCCGATGACAAAACGCCCGGTCGGGTTGATCAGGTACTTGGTGTCTGCGGTCAGCCACTCTTTGGGTAGAACCGGCTTGATGATTTCTTCACGCACCGCTTCATAGAAAGCATCGGTCATGCGCTCGCCCAGGCTCATCTCGGGTGCGTGCTGGCTTGAAAGCACGACGGTGTCGATGGAGTGCGGCTTGCCATCCACATAGCGCATGGTGACCTGGCTCTTGGCGTCCGGGCGCAGAAAGGGCAGTCGCCCATCCTTGCGCAACTGGGCCTGGCGCTCGACCAGACGGTGTGCGTAGTAGATCGGAGCGGGCATCAATTCAGGCGTTTCGTTGCAGGCGTATCCGAACATAAGGCCCTGGTCCCCGGCGCCGGTGTTCAGATGATCATCGGAGGCGTGATCGACACCCTGCGCGATGTCATTGCTTTGTTTGTCGTAGGCGACCAGTACGGCGCAGCCTTTGTAGTCGATGCCGTAATCGGTGTTGTCGTAGCCGATGCGTTTGAGGGTATTGCGTGCCACCTGGATGTAGTCCACATGGGCGTTGGTGGTAATTTCACCCGCCAATACAACTAGACCAGTGTTGCAAAGGGTCTCGGCGGCAACGCGTGACTTGGGGTCCTGCGTGAAGATTGCGTCGAGAATTGCGTCAGAAATCTGATCGGCCACCTTGTCGGGGTGGCCTTCAGAAACAGATTCGGATGTAAAGAGAAAGTCGTTCGCCATGGTTTTAAGCTCCAATCACAACAAGTTGAAAATCGCGTTGCTTTGGCTTGGGGCTTTCAGCGAACGCTTTAGCAGATTTGTCAAAATTGACAAGGCACAATGGCAGCCGGTGGCAAACCCCTGTGTGTCGCCCTGCAAGTAGTTCCGTAACTCAGCGACGGCGCCATTTTATCCGATTGATGATTAGCCTTTTCAAAATCTTCTCCGGGATGCCCCTGTGGCTGGCGCACGGGCTTGGCTGGGTCTCCGGTTGGCTGGTGTTTGCGATCTCTGGCATTTATCGACGGCGTTTTCTGGCCAACACGCGACAAGCGGGGATTGAATGGAGGCAATGGCTGGGAGCAGTTGGTGAGAGCGGAAAATTGGTGGCCGAATTACCCCGGCTTTGGCTGGGGCGACCGGTGCCGCTGTGTTGGGAAGGAGATGTCCAGCATCTGGAAGCGGCGCTTGCGGCGCGCCGCGGTATTGTTTTTCTGACCCCGCACCTAGGCTGTTTTGAGGTCACTGCCCAAGCTTATGCGCAACGCTATGGTCAGGCCGACCAGCCCCTGACAGCACTGTTTCGGCCACCGCGTCAGTCTTGGTTACGCGAACTGGTTTTCAAGGCACGTGCCCGGCCCGGCCTGGTAACGGCTCCCGCCACGTTGGTTGGGGTCAAGCAGATGATCAAGGCGCTGAAGATGGGCCAGTCCGTGGGCTTGCTTCCCGATCAGGTGCCGCCGTCGGGCCTGGGGCTTTGGGTTCCGTTCTTCGGTCGCGATGCCTACACCATGACCCTGTCAACGCGTCTGGCGCAACAAACCGGTGCCAGCATCGTGCTGGTCTGGGGTGAGCGTCTGTCATGGGGGCGTGGTTATCGGGTGCACGTACGAGCCTTTTGCGCCAGCCTGCCGGCCGATGCGACGCAGGCCACCGAACTGATCAACCGGGAAATGGAAAGCTTGATACGCACTTGCCCGCAACAATACCTGTGGGGCTACGCGCGCTATAAACAACCGCGGCAGGAAATCTGATGTTGAGTCGCGTTCTTAGCAAATTCGCCATTCGCGTGATGCGATTATTGGGCTGCCTGCCGCTGGCTTGGCTGCGAGCACTGGGCTGGCTGCTGGGCGGTGTTCTCTATGGGCTTGTTGCACCCCGACGCCGCGTGGCACAGACCAACTTGAGATTGTGTTTTCCAGATTGGTCCGAGGACCAAATTCGGAGTGTTGCGCGCAGTACCTTTGTTCATTTCGCGCAGGCTTGGCTAGACCGTGCCTGGCTCTGGCATGGTTCACCCGAAGTCGTGCTCGAGCGTCTGCGCCTGTTGGGTGCTGTCGATGAACTGCAAGGGGGGCAGCCCGTGCTTGTTTTCTTGCCGCACTTTGTTGGACTGGACGCGGCCGGGATGGCATTGTCCCAGCAGGTGCCGCGGCAGTTCACGTCGATCTACACCAATCAGTCCAACAAAGTCATTGACGCGTGGATTCTGGCCGGACGCCAGCGCTTTGGCAATACGCAGCTTTTTGGGAGGGTGGATGGCGTCAAGTCTATTGTCGCCGCATTGCGCGCGGGCGATCCACTGGTGCTGCTGCCTGACATGAATTTCGGACCTGAGGAATCGGTCTTCGTGCCGTTCTATGGTGTTTCGGCGGCAACGGTTCCCTCTTTGTCGCGTTTTGCCAGAATGGGTCGAGCCAAGGTGGTGCCGGTGATCGCACGCATGACACGTCATGGCTATGAGATTGAGATCAAGCCGCATTGGGAGCGGTTTCCCAGCAGTGACTTGATGGCCGATACGGCGCTCATGAACCAGCGACTACAGTCTTACATCGACACCATGCCGGACCAGTATTTCTGGGTTCACAAGCGCTTCAAGGACCGGCCACCGGGGTTGCCATCGGTCTACTGACATCTAGATACTCAACCAATCCGCCGATAAATGAAGCGATGATCTGTGCCACCCGATGCGGCTGTTCGTGCACGATCCAGTGTGTTGCATCAGCCACCGTCTGTACTGTCAGTGGCGTCACATACTGGTCGAGTCCGTCGATTAGGGCCGGCGGCAGCGCTATGTCGTCCAGCGCCCAGATCACCAGCGTGGGCAGGTTCACGCGCAGCATGCTCAACGGCAACTCAATCGCCGCGGCTGCCGGGTCTTCAGACCGCGGTGGTCGCAAGGGCGATGCGCGGTAGAGGTTGCAGCCGCCCTGCAGGCCTTGATGCCAGACTTCCCGATACTGCGCCCTGACTTCGTTTGTGAGCCATTGTGGCACTTGAAATCCGGTTTTGCTGTGGGTCAGGAATTCCCATAGCCGGCGGTAGTCGTCCTCAGCGAGCAATTTTTCGGCGTCCGGTCGAATCAAGAAGTTCATATAGGCGCTGGCAGCCTGCTGCACCGGACTGTTTTGCAGTTCTCTCACAAAAGTACCGGGGTGTGGTGAATTGATGATCACCAGTTGTCGCATCAGTTGCGGACACTGGTTGGCCAGATTCCAGGCTACCGCGCCACCCCAGTCATGTGCCACCAGGGCTGCCAGTTGGTCGCCGTGCCCCAGTGCCTCGCTGGCAATCAGGGCGACGATATCCTGCACCAGGTACTTGGGTCGGTAGGCGGCGGCCTCGCTTGGCGCGCTTGAGTGTTCGAAGCCGCGCAGGTTTGGCGCCACGCAGCGATAGCCACCATGTTCCGGGCGAGAGAAATAATCGAGGTGAAAGTCCCAGACAAAAGCAGCTTCCGGGAAACCATGCAAAAACATCAGAACGGGGCGCCCATGCTCGCCGGCAGCGCGGCAACTCAAGGTGATGCCGTGAGGCAGAGCTTGTTGATATTTTTCGATGTTCATCAGCCTACGGCTTCGGGGTGGGCCCACTGCCACAACAGCAGGGCCACGTCTTCAATCCCCTGTCGTTTGGTGGCCGAAAAGAGGCGAACCTCGCCGCCACCGGCTTGCAACTTCATGATCGACAAAGCCTTGTTCTGTTCAGTGCGGGTCAGCTTGTCGGCCTTGGTCAGCACGACCAGAAACCGGAGGCCCTCCTGAACCCGCGGACGGATGATGTCGAGCAGGATTTCATCGAGTTCGGTCAGGCCGTGGCGCGGGTCGCAAAGCAAGACGACGCCGTTGAGGTTCTCACGCGTCACCAGGTAGTTGGCCATGACCTGTTGCCAGCGGATCTTGTCCTGCTTCGGCACGGCGGCGTAGCCATAGCCGGGCAGGTCGGTCAGCACGGCATCGGTCACACCCTGTTTGCCCAGCGCGAATAGATTGATATGCTGGGTGCGGCCTGGTTTCTTGGAAGCAAAGGCCAGTTGTTTTTGCTGTGTCAAGGTGTTGATGCAGGTCGATTTGCCAGCGTTGGAGCGACCCACAAAGGCAAATTCGGGTACAACCATGGGTGGCAGAAAGTGCAACTCGGGCGCCGTCGTCAGGAACCTGGCGGTGTGCAGCCAACCCAGAGCGGCACTCATTGCGGCTTGCGCAGCGAGTTTGGTCTCGCTGGCCGCAGCGACTGGTGCCGATAGGTTTGAGTTGTCGATCATGATTGCTGAAGGATTAGATCCACGGTTCGCATTGTAGAATCAGCGTGTCTTGCTCACCTGATACGACGTCCCCTATGAAGTTGTTCACATCCCTCATGTTCGCGGCTTGCGTGGCCAGCCCTGCTCTTTCTGCATTTGCGCAGGAAGCCAAACCGGCTGCACCAGCGTCGGCCGCGGTCGAGCTGGCCAAGGCTGACAAACCTGATGTGGTCAAGGGTGAGGCTAGTTTTACTTCGGCTTGCGTCGCCTGTCACGGACCTGAAGGCAACTCGGTCGTTCCCGTCAACCCCAAGTTGGCCCAGCAGCACCCGGAGTACCTGCTTAAGCAACTGCAGGAATTCAAAGCCGGCAAGCGTGCCAATCCGGTCATGTCGGGGATGGCAGCGACACTTTCCGAAGCGGATATGAAGAATATTGTCTACTGGCTGAACTCCAGGACTGCCAAGCCCGGTTTTGCCAAGGACAGGGTGTTGGTCAGTCTGGGTGAGAGCATCTTCCGTGGCGGCATTGCGGATCGTCAGGTGCCGGCCTGCGCTGGTTGTCACAGCCCGAACGGCGCTGGCATCCCGGCTCAGTTCCCGCGTTTGAGCGGACAGCATGCGGATTATGCGGTGGCTCAATTGACGGCCTTTCGCGACGGTGTGCGCAAAAACAGCGCGCAGATGACGCAGGTGGCGGCCAAGATGAATGACCGCGAAATCAGGGCCGTGGCCGACTACGTCGCCGGCCTTCATTAGTAGTCCTCCAATATGGCTGCCGCCTGGCAGCCAGGCCCATGACAGTCAAGGGGGTAATCGATTGCTGTAAGAATAATCCCCGTCCGCCGCTCATCTTTGAAACGAGGACAGCAGTATGCTCATCAAAACCAGCCAAGACGGCTTCTCTCACCCGTTCGCCAGCGAAATCACAAGCCAGCGCGTCTATCAGGAACGTCGTAATCTGATCAAATTGATGGCTGGCGGCGTGGCCGGGGCCGCAATCGCGTCCTGGTCTTCACACTCAGCTCTGGCACAAAATGCCACACCACGTCCGGGCAGGCTGACGCCCTTGCCGGGTCTGAAATCAAAGCTGGCTGGCGCCATCACGATGGAAAAGCTGACCGACTACAAGGATGCGAGCAGCTACAACAATTTCTACGAATTCGGCACTGACAAGTCCGACCCAGCGCAAAATGCCCACAGCCTTCAGACCATTCCGTGGACGGTCGAGATCGAAGGCTTGATCAAGAAACCGGCCAGGTATTCGCTGGAGGACTTGCTCAAGCTCAGCGTCCAGGAAGAGCGTATCTACCGCTTGCGCTGCGTCGAGGGCTGGTCAATGGTGATTCCTTGGATTGGCTACTCGCTGAGCGAATTGATTCGCAAAGTGGAGCCGTTGGGCAGTGCCAAGTACCTCGAATTTGTCACCTTGGCGGATCCCAAGACCATGCCGTTCGTAGGATCACGGGTGCTGGACTGGCCCTACGTTGAAGGCTTGCGCATGGATGAAGCCATGCACCCGTTGACTTTGCTGGGTTTTGGCATGTATGGCGAGGTCCTGCCCAAGCAGAGCGGCGCGCCGGTGCGTCTGGTGGTGCCCTGGAAGTATGGCTTCAAAAGCAGCAAGAGCATTGTCAAAATCCGTTTTACCGAGAAGCAGCCGGGTACTGCCTGGAACAAGGCAGCGGCCAATGAATACGGTTTCTTCTCCAACGTCAATCCCGATGTGGATCACCCGCGCTGGAGCCAGGCGACCGAGCGCCGCATCGGCGAGGATGGCCTGTTCGCCAAGAAGCGAAAGACCCTGATGTTCAACGGCTACGAGGCACAGGTCGGGCAGCTTTATGCCGGCATGGACCTGAAGAAGAATTTTTGAAATCGCTGCTCTTGCATCGTTTGGCAAAACCGGTGCTGTTTGCCTTGTCGCTGCTTCCGCTTTGCTGGCTGCTTCTTGCTGCCATTGGCGATCATTTGGGTGCCAACCCGGCCCAGGCCCTGCTGCGTTCGACCGGCGACTGGACTTTGCGCTCGCTCTGCGTGACGCTGGCAGTGACGCCCATGCGCATCATGACCGGCACGCCGGCACTGGCCCGATTTCGACGAATGATCGGTTTGTTCGTCTATTTTTATGGCGTACTGCACCTGCTTTGCTACAGCTGGTTCGATATGGGTCTTGACGCGACGGATATCGCCAAGGACATTGCCAAACGCCCATTCATCCTGGTCGGGTTTGCGGCATTCGTGCTGCTCAGCGCGCTGGCTTTGACGTCCTTCAATCGGGCCATCCGGACACTGGGTGCCAAACGCTGGCAGCAATTGCACCGGCTGATTTATGTCATCGCGGCCCTGGCCATTCTGCATTTCTTCTGGATGCGTTCGGCCAAGAATAACTTTTTAGAAGTGTGGGTCTATGGCTCGGTGCTCGGTTTGCTGCTGCTTTGGCGTGGGTTGAACTACATGAAAAAAAATATCGCTATTGGTCGTTGATGCAGGCAAGCCCGATCAGACTCTTGAGACTCGCTGCCGTGCCGAGACTCCAGCAAGCGTTGACCAGTGCGTCGGTCGCCTGCCTACCCAACACCGGGTTCGTCAAACCGTGGAATTTGTTTTCCAGTTGACCATCGCTCATCGGATTTTGCAGCGAACCTATCGCATGCTCGACAAAGACATGCACACGGCGCCCGTCTTTCAGCAGTGCCGTGACATCGGCACTGGCCTCATGAATCGAATCGTCCACCGTGGCACTGACTTTGCGGCGAAGTTCCACCATATCGCTGCGATTGACGATTTCATCCGAGAACTCTTCTTCGCCGGCGCGGCCAAAGGTCAATCCGGCGGCGCAGCCGTGATAAACGCTGAACTTGGCCTGCAGGCCGTCCCGAGGTTCTTTCTTTCCGGTGAGTTCCAGCACCAGTGAGTGCACCCGAAGTTCGACGCGTTCCACTTGATCCGACAGCACGCCCTGGGCGCGCAGTTGGCAGCAGGCATCGATGCTGGGGTGAATCACGATGCCACAGGCAAAGGGCTTGTAGCTGTTGAACGAGATTTCAAAACGCTCACCGAGTTCGCTGCTGATCTCGCTCCAGTCGTTCTTGGTGGAGACCGTTTGCATGAAGCCGCGTGGCGCTTCGAGCGCCTTGGAACTAGCGGTGTAGCCTTGTTGTGCCAGCAGTGCTGACATTAGACCGGCGCGCGCTGCGGCACCTGGATGAAAGGGTTTGGTCATGCTGCCAAACTGTTCGCGCATGCCCACTGGTTGCGAGGCGGCGATGCCCAGCGCCATGGCGGTCTTGTGTGCGTCGAGCTTCAGCAGTCTGGCGCAGGCTGCCGCCGCACCCAGCATGCCGGTGGAGCCGGTGATGTGCCAACCGCGGTCATAGTGATCCGGGTACATGGCGTTGCCAACCCGGCAGCTGACGTCAATGCCGAGCACCAGCGCATCGATCAGCTCGCGCCCCGAAGCATCGCTGTGCTCGGCCAATGCCAACAGGGCGGAAGCTACCGGTCCGGCTGGATGAATAATGGTCTTTAGATGCGTGTCGTCATAGTCAAAGGTGTGGGACGTGATGCCGTTGAGCAGCGCTGCGCTCGCCATGTCGACCTTGTCCGCGCGGCCCAGCATGCTGGCCTGCGCTGCTGGCTGCAACAGCCTGACTGCCGCCAGGGCCGCATTGGCTGTTTCGTGTCTTGCGGCGCCGACGGCGCAGCCCACCCAGTTCAAGAAAGTGCGATGTGCCTCGTGGTCCACCGCTTGGCTCCAGCCTGCGGCCAGATGGCCTGGATGGTTGGCGACAAAGTGAGCCAGCAATTGTGTGATGGCTGGGGCGTTGTGGTCGGCGCTGACCTGGGTATTGCGGGCCATGGTAATTCTCCGGCGGACAGGGCTATCAATCTGATTGCTGGGTCGATCAGCTGTCGAGTTCGATGTGGCGGTCGCGGGCCAGTTGCGTCCAGCGTGCAATATCGGTCTTGATGAAACCGGCAAATTGTTCGGGCGTCATCACGCTGGGTTCGATCGCTTCAATGGCCAGTTTCTCGCGCAGTTCGGGAGACCTGAGGACCAAGGCAAGGGTTTCGTTGAGTTGATGTACCAGATGGGCCGGAATGCCTGCCGGTCCGACCACACCGTACCACTGCTGCGCATCGAAGCCCTTGAAACCCGATTCGTCCAGGGTCGGCAAGTCCTTGAATTGAGGGTGTCGCTGCAGGCCCGTCACAGCCAGCGCTCGAATGCGACCGGACCGTATGTGAGGGATGGCGGCTGCCAGTCCCGGAAACATGGCCTGGGTCTGTCCACCAAGCAGGTCGTTGAAGGCTGGGGCGATGCCACGGTAGGGGATGTGCACCATGTAGGAATTGATCTGTTGCTTGAACAGTTCCATGGTCAGATGGGTAAGAGAGCCCTGGCCGGCGGAACCGTAGCTGATGCGCCCTGGGTTCTTCTTCACATAGTCAATAAATTCCTTGACGGTTTTGACCGGCAGGGCCGCATTGACGACCAGCACGTTGGGGGTGGCGCCTATCATGCCGATGGCGGTGAAGTCCTTCACCGGGTCATACGGCAGTTTGCGTGTGGCGGGGCTGGTGCCGTGGGTCGCGACGTAGCCCTGCATCAGCGTGTAGCCGTCAGGCGCCGCGCGGGCTGTTGCCTGGCAGGCAATGACGCCGCCCGCGCCGCCCTGGTTGTCGACGATAAAAGTCTGTTTGAGTTGCTGACCCCAGCGCTCGGTCACGGTGCGTCCGACCATGTCGCTGCCACCACCGGCGGCGACTGGCACGATGTAGCGAATGGGCTTGGTCGGGTAGGCCGATTGCGCCGGTGCCAGACCGGGTGCCAGGACCAGGGCGGGGGCGCTTTGCAGCAAGGTGCGTCGTTTCATGAAGGTCACTCCAGGCTGGCTTCAGAGCAGGATTTCCGAGCTCATCTGATCGGCAATCGTTTCCCGGCGGCGAATCAGGTGCGCCTGCTCACCCTCCACCAGAATCTCGGATGCGCGGCCACGCGAGTTGTAGTTGCTCGCCATGCTCATGCAGTAGGCCCCGGCTGAGAGTACCGCCAGCAGGTCGCCAGGCTGTGATGCCAATGCGCGGTCATGCCCGATCCAGTCGCCACTTTCACAGACCGGACCCACCACGTCCCAATGCTTGGAGGCGTCTGTGCGAGATTGCAGCGGCACGATCTGGTGAAACGCCTGATACATCGCGGGCCGGGGCAAGTCGTTCATGGCGGCGTCGACGATCAAGAAGTTCTTTGGAGTTCCGGGCTTGAGGTATAGAACTTCTGTCAGGCAGACACCCGCGTTGCCAACCAGCGAGCGACCCGGTTCGATCATCAACTGACGGTCGCCAAAGCTGCGGGCGTCGAGTCGGGCCAAAAGTTTTTCCCAAAGTTGGCAGGCATCGGGAGGAGTTTCGCCGTTGTAGTTGATGCCCAGGCCACCGCCAAAGTCAATGTGACGAATCGGAATGCCCGCCGCTTCGATGCTCTGGACCAAATCCAGCATCCGGTCAACGGTGTCAAGATAGGGCTCTTCCTGCGTGATCTGCGAGCCAATGTGGCAGTCGATGCCTACCACCCGCAAACCGGCCAGCGCAGCGGCGCGCTGGTAGCTGGACAGCACACGCTCATGGGCAATGCCAAATTTGCTATTCTTGAGGCCGGTCGAGATATAGGGGTGCGTTTTGGGGTCGACGTTCGGATTGACGCGAATGCTCACCGGTGCGCGCAAACCCATCGACAAGGCAACATCGCTCAAAACTTCGAGCTCCGCCTCACTCTCGACGTTGAAGCAGCCAATGCCGGCATCCAAGGCACTGCGCATCTCCGCTCTGGTCTTCCCAACCCCGGAGAAGATGATCTTGTCGGCTTCACCTCCCGCAGCAAGAACACGCGCCAGATCGCCACCTGAGACAATGTCAAAGCCACAACCGGCCCGGGCAAAGACCTGAATCACGGCCAGTGCCGGGTTGGCTTTCATCGCGTAGCAGATTTGAACATGACGACCGGCGAAGCCACGCTGATACCCTTGCAGCGCTGACAACATGGCAGCTTTCGAATAGACGAACAGCGGCGTGCCGAACTGCTTTGCCAGATCACTCAAACGCACGTCTTCCGAAAAGAGCTCGTTGCCCCGATAGGCAAGATGGGGTTGGCCGGGAAGATTTTGGTGCATCATGGGGGCGCCTGGGTGGGAGTGCGGGCAGGCGAATTGGCTGCGCTTGAAGCCGCAGGCGCTGCCGGTTTCGCGGCGACCGGTTCGGTCGGCAAATACAGCGAGCCCTGCTGGCCGCACGCCGACACGCCCGCCACACCGATGCAAAGGACAATGGTACTGACTAGAATTTGACAGCAACGCAACATGGTGAAATTGTAATGACCGACTCCGAATACATGGATCGTGCTGAAAGTCTGCTGCGCTCTGTCGAAGCAGGCTGTGATCGTATCAACGACGAGAACCTTGCCGATCTCGACAACCAGCGTGTCGGTGGCATGGTCACACTGGTCTTCTTGGATCGCAGCCAGATTGTCATCAATCTTCAAAAGCCCTTGCACGAAGTGTGGCTGGCTGCAAGGTCCGGCGGCTATCACTTCAAATTCGATGGTGGGCAGTGGACTGACAGCAAAGGACAGGGTGAGTTCTTTGCCTGCTTATCGCATTTTGCCAGTGCCCAAGCCGGTTGCCGTTTGGAATTTCAGCCGGTCGGTCCCGCAAAGTGATTAGTTTCTGAACAGGTCGAGAATCTTCTTCTTTTCATCTGCGGCTGGCAGGGCTTGAACATCGGAACCTGCCGCTACCTTGTCGCCAAGTCCCAGGCTGCTGATGCCAGCGCCTTTGGCGTATTCATCATAAAACCATTCGCCGCCGGAATAAGTCACACCTTCGGGCGCAGGCGGCTCCAGCACCGGCACGTTCTTCAGCGCCTGTTCCATGAACCGGATCCAGACCGGCAGGCTCAAGCCGCCGCCGGTTTCGCGGTCGCCGAGTTTGCGTGGCGTGTCGTAGCCGATCCAGGTAACTGCAGCAAGCGTCGGCTGAAAGCCGGCGAACCAGGCATCCATGGAGTCATTGGTGGTGCCGGTTTTTCCATACAGGTCTGGACGTTTCAGGGTTGCCTGTGCAGAAGCGGCAGTACCTGAACGGGTGACGGTCTGCAGCAGACTCTGCATCATGAAGGCGTTGCGCGCATCGATGACACGCATTGACTCATCGAGCTCAGGTACTTTGG
>CAIVLG010000092.1 GCA_903906695.1 uncultured beta proteobacterium
ACTTTCTTACCAATTGGCTTCTCTTTCAGGTGAAGCGCTGATCTTGTGAACTGACAGGTCGGCGCCGTCAAATTCTTGTTCTTGGCTCAGGCGCAAACCAACGCCGGACTTGAGCAACCCGTAGACCAACGACCCTGCGATCAAGGCCCAAATCACACCGAGGGCAGTTCCAATAAATTGTCCGCCCAGGCTTGCGCCACCCAGGCCCCCGAAGGCCTTGCTACCAAATATGCCGGTCGCCAGGCCACCCCAGGTGCCGCACAGGCCGTGCAAGGGCCACACCCCGAGTACGTCATCTATTTTCCATTTGTTTTGTGTCAACGTGAACATGTAGACAAAGATGCAACCCGCCACACCGCCTACCACCATGGCACCTAGTGGATGCATTAAGTCCGAGCCAGCACACACGGCCACCAAACCTGCGAGCGGACCATTGTGGACAAAGCCGGGGTCATTCTTGCCGACCAGTAACGCGGCCAGAGTGCCGCCGGCCATGGCCATAAGTGAGTTGACGGCTACCAGACCCGATATCTTGTCCAGCGTTTGCGCGCTCATCACATTAAAGCCGAACCAGCCCACCGTTAGCACCCAGGCACCCAGCGCAAGAAATGGGATGCTTGAGGGCGGATGTGCCGAAATGGCGCCATCTTTGCGATAGCGATTACTACGGGCGCCGAGTAAGATTACAGCAGGCAAGGCAATCCAGCCGCCCAATGCGTGGACCACCACGCTGCCGGCGAAATCGTGAAACTCTTCGCCGGTCAGGTCTTTTATCCATGCCTGCATACCAAAGTGTTGGTTCCAAACAACACCCTCGAAGAAAGGATAGATGAATCCGACGATGATGGCAGTGGCAGTCAGTTGCGGCCAGAACTTGGCGCGTTCGGCAATGCCACCCGAAATAATGGCTGGAATGGCCGCAGCAAAGGTGAGCAGAAAGAAGAACCTGACCAACTCGTAGCCATTCTTTGCGGCCAACTGTTCGGCCCCGACAAAGAAACCAGTTCCATAAGCTACAGAGTAGCCAACCAGAAAATATGCAATGGTGGAGACCGAAAAATCGACCAATATCTTGACCAAGGCGTTGACCTGGTTCTTTCGGCGTACTGTGCCCAGTTCCAGAAAAGCAAATCCGGCGTGCATGGCTAGCACCATGACTGCGCCCAAAAGAATGAACAGGGTGTCAGCGCCCTGTTTTAGTGCTTGCATAAAGATCTCTTTCAATGAAATGTGTTGTGTTGGTGCGAATATCTCGTCGCAGTCAATAACGCACCAAAGTAAAGCAACAAACGCGCCAAAGTGGAACTTGAACCCCGAATTTGTTGCCTTGATTAAGCACAGCCGACAGACGCGTCTTGGCAACGCCAATGGTCTCGATGCGTCGAGCGACTTCATTCGGCGCATAGGCGGCCGACCGGTAAAGTTCTGACTTTGCAAGCCTCCGGTCCAGTGAAATCGGGACTTGCATCTATACTCAGCTTTCGCGCCGACTCGATCTAGGATCGAGGGCGCTGAAGCCGACCAACTTGGAAAGTCTGCTGGGAAGGCTCTCCTCAAACGGGTCACCCGACTCCGCATGGGGCGTAACCGGTTAGTTGTTGCCCAAGCTATGAACGCCACGCCACAGTCTATGCACTTTGCGGCCGTTTTGCCGTTGCAGAGCGGCGCATCGATCCGCGACTATTCGCTGAGTTATGAAATCTACGGCAGGCTCAAGGCTGATAAATCGAATGCGGTGTTGATCTGCCATGCTTTGAACGCCTCCCACCATGTGGCCGGTGTCTATGCCGGGCAGGAGAAGTCCGAAGGCTGGTGGGACAACATGATTGGCCCTGGCAAGGCGATTGACACGGACAAGTTCTTTGTCGTTGGAGTCAACAACCTGGGCTCCTGCTTTGGCTCCACCGGCCCGATGAACATCAACCCTGACAGCGGCCGTGTCTATGGCGCTGATTTTCCTGTGGTGACGGTTGAGGATTGGGTCAATGCGCAAGCCCGGCTGCTGGACGTCTTGGGCGTCGAGAGTTTGGCCGCCGTGATGGGAGGTTCACTGGGAGGCATGCAGGCTTTAAGCTGGACGCTTCAATATCCCGAGCGCGTGCGCCACGCGGTCGTGGTGGCCAGTGCGCCGAATCTGACCGCCGAGAACATCGCGTTCAATGAAGTGGCGCGGCGCGCTATCGTTACCGACCCTGATTTTCACGCAGGCCATTTTTACGGACACGGTGTCATCCCCAAGCGTGGTTTGCGCATCGCCCGCATGATTGGCCACATCACCTACCTCAGCGACGACGTCATGAATGAAAAGTTTGGGCGCCAGTTGCGGGCGACGGTCAGCTTGGCAGGCGAAGCCACCCGCGTGGGGGATTACCTTTACAGCACACAAGAGATCGAGTTTCAAATTGAAAGCTATCTGCGCCACCAAGGAGACAAGTTTGCCGAATACTTTGACGCCAATACCTATTTGCTGATCACCCGGGCGCTTGACTACTTCGACCCGGCTCGCGCCTATGGCGGAGACCTGAGTCGGGCGCTCGCAAGCGCCACCTGCAAATTCCTGCTGGTTAGCTTCACGACCGACTGGCGTTTTGCACCCAAGCGCAGCCGCGAGATAGTCAAGGCCCTGCTCGACAACCGACGTGACGTCAGCTATGCAGAGATCGATGCGCCGCATGGGCACGATGCTTTCCTGCTTGATGATCCGCGCTACATGGGCGTTATCGGCTCATACTTTGACAACATCGCCAAGGAGTTGGGGATGAAACGATGAGCGATACGGCTACCATGAAAATCATGGCAGGACTGGTGCCCGAGGGATCGCGTGTTTTGGACCTCGGCTGCGGCGATGGCGCGATGCTGGCTTATCTTCAGCAGGCGCGTGGCTGCACCGGCTACGGTATCGAGATCGACGACGCCAATTTGCAGGCTTGCGTCAAGCGCGGTGTCAATGTCATACAGCTCAATCTGGATGAGGGCCTGTCCCTGTTTGACGACGCGTCGTTCGATGTGGTGTTGCAAATAGATACCTTGCAGCACCTGAGAAATGCCGAGGTGATGTTGCGTGAAACCGTGCGCGTGGGTCGCGTTGGCGTTGTCGCTTTCCCCAATTTTGCGCACTGGCCGAATCGGCTCAGTGTCTTGCGGGGACGAATGCCGGTGACGCGCCGACTCCCCTATCAGTGGTACGACACGCCGAATATCCGCGTTGGGACACACGCCGATCTGGCGCTGCTGGCGCAGCGCAGTAATTTGTGCGTGCTCGACAGCTTTGGCATTCAGGACGGGCGGACCGTCCGCTTCATGCCCAATCTACTGGCCGGAACCTCGGTCTACACGCTTTCAAGTTGACTGTCATGACGCGGTCACAAGCCATTAAGCAAGCGCAAGCGCAATTCGATTCGGGTCAGTTCCAGCTGATTCTCGCGCGTCGCATCGCCATGCCTACCGAGAGCCAAAATCCAGCGCGCGCCGAGGTCCTGGCCAGTTATCTCGATGCCGAGATGCGCCCCGCGCTGGAAGCCATGGGCTTCGCGTGCCAGACGCTGGCTCACCCGCGTGCCCAGTCGCCGTTTCTGTTTGCACAGCGCATCGAAGACGCAGGCCTGCCAACCGTATTCGGTTACGCTCACGGCGATGTCATTCGCGGCCTGGAGACCGAGTGGAAGGAAGGCCTGTCTCCCTGGCAGCTGACCGAACGCGACGGTCGCTGGTACGGCCGTGGCATTGCCGACAACAAGGGCCAGCACTCGGTCAATCTGCAGGCGCTGGCAAATGTCCTGCGGGTCCGCGGCAAGCTCGGCTTCAACGCCAAACTGTTGATCGAAATGGGCGAAGAAGTTGGCTCACCCGGTTTGCGCGGCTTGTGTGAAATTCACCAGGAATTGTTCGAAGCCGATGTGATGATCGCATCCGACGGTCCGCGTCTGAGCGCGGAGCGGCCCACCGTGTTCCTCGGTTCGCGCGGCTGCCTCAACTTCGATCTGGTGATCGAAGCGCGCAAAGGGGCGCATCACTCGGGCAACTGGGGTGGTCTGATTTCGAACCCCGGCATTCAACTGACCCATGCCATCGCCAGCATCGTCTCGCCTACCGGTCAAATCAGAATTCCTGAGTGGGTGCCGGCGACCATGCCGCCCGCCGTGCGTCGCGCCCTCGTTGACTGCGAGGTCGATGGTGGCGTCGACGGTCCCATCATCGATCTGCAGTGGGGCGAGTCGGGCCTGTCACCGGCCGAGCGCGTCTTTGGTTGGTGCTCTTTTGAAGTTTTGGCCTTCAAGACCGGTAATCCCGATGCGCCGGTCAACGCAATTCCGCCGCGCGCCTGGGCGCGTTGCCAGTTGCGCTTTGTGGTGGGCATTGATCCCGACGAAATCCTGCCGGCGCTACGCCGCCACCTTGAACGTCAAGGCTTCTCCATGGTGCAGGTCGCTTCCGCGCGCGATGAGGTTTTTCACGCCACCCGGCTCGACCCGGACGATGCGTGGGTGCACTGGGCGCTGACGTCAATTGCCACAACCAGCCAGAAGAAGCCGGCCCTGTTGCCCAACCTGGGGGGCTCCCTGCCGAACGACATCTTTGCTGAAGTCCTCGGTTTGCGAACGCTCTGGGTACCGCATTCCTATCCGGGTTGTTCGCAACATGCGCCCAACGAGCATCTGCCGCCTGAGCTGTTGCGGGAGGCCTTGACGATCATGACCGGCTTGTACTGGGATCTGGGCGATGGCAAGACACCACACGGGCTCCAGCGTTGAAACTTTTGAGGATTGCGCATCATGACCAAAGACTACAAGAGCTATTGCCAGGTTTCCGATCTGGCCGACTCAAAAGATTTTCTGACCCGGATCCGTCACCATCTGCATCGGCATCCCGAGCTGTCCTTCAAGGAACTTGCAACCGCGGAGACGGTCGCCACGCACCTGGCCGAATGGGGCTATGAGGTTACCCGCGACATTGGCGGACACGGTCTGGTCGGTCGGCTCCGGCATGGCGAGGGCACTCGCAGTGTCAGCCTGCGCGCCGACATGGATGCACTGCCGATCATGGAAGAAAGCAGCAACGCACACGCCAGCCAAAATGCCGGTGTCATGCATGCCTGTGGCCACGACGGTCACACGACCATGTTGCTCGGTGCGGCGCGCCATCTGGCTCGAACACGCAACTTCTCGGGTACTGTCAATCTGGTTTTCCAACCCGCTGAAGAAGCGGGCCGCGACAGCGGCGCTCAGCGCATGATTGCGGACGGCTTGTTCGAGCGCTTCCCGTGCGATGCGATCTTTGGTTTGCACAACCACCCGGGATATCCGGTTGGCACGTTCATGTTTGGTAGCGGGCCCTTCATGTCGGCGTCCGATACCGTCTTCATCACGGTTCATGGCCGCGGCGGTCATGCGGCGCGGCCGCACCTGACGGTTGATCCGGTGCTGATTGCAGGCAGCCTGGTGATGGCACTGCAGACGGTGGTTTCGCGCAACATCGACCCGACGCAAACGGCCATCGTCACGGTGGGCACGCTCAACGCCGGCATCGCGCCCAATGTAATCCCCGAGACCGCCCGCATGAGCCTGAGCGTGCGCTCCTTCAGCGCCGAGGTGCGCCGGCGTTTGTGTGCGCGCATCACCGAACTGGTCACGTTGCATGTACAGGGCTATGGGGGCACGGTCGAGATCGATTACCAGGAAGGTTATCCAGTGGTCGTCAACAGCGCGCAAGAGACTGCCTTTGCGTTAGAGGTTGCCACCGAACTGGTCGGTGCAGAGCACACTATTTCGCCCTTTGGCCCGGTTACCGGCAGTGAGGACTTTGCTTACTATCTGCAGCACAGACCCGGTTGTTTCCTGCGCCTGGGCAACGGCCAGGGCGGCGCCATGCTGCACAACGCCAAGTACGATTTCAATGATCAGAACCTGACCGTTGGTGCCGCCTACTGGACGCGTCTGGTTGAGAAGTTTTTGGCGCAGGAGGCCGGTTGATTCAAGCCTTTACACGCGCCCTGTCCAAAGTCGAGCTGCATTGCCATCTGCTGGGGACGGTGCGGCGCAGTACTTTCACAGACCTGGTGCGACGTGCCGGTGCATCGATCAGTGAGGCCGAAATCGAAGCTTTCTACACGCGCGGCGACAAACCGATCGGCGTGTTGCGGGTGCTGCGAACACTGGATGCCCAATTGATCCGCTCGCCCGACGACCTGCACCGCATCACTTACGAATACCTGCAGGACGCCGCCGCCCACAAGGTCCGCTACGCCGAGTTCTTCTGGAACCCAACCGGCACGGCGCGCGATTCGGGCATCGCTTACCCGCAGGCGCTGCCTGCTATCGTGCGCGCAATTGCCGACGCCCAGTCTGATTGCGGCATCATCGGTCGATTGATCGCAGCGATCGACCGCGAGGCGTCGCCCCAGGCTGCGCTGGAGATGGTGCAATCGGTCAGCGAGCACCGTTGCGATAAGGTGCTTGGAATTGGCATCGATTACCGCGAAGTGGACCGCCCACCGGAACTTTTCGCCGCTGCTTTTAGCGCCGCGACGCGCGCCGGCCTCAAGACCACGGCTCATGCTGGCGAATTCGGCACGCCGTGGACCAACGTGCAGACGGTCGTGGACTTGTTGCGGGTGGACCGCATCGACCATGGCTACACCGTGCTTGATTCGCCAGAATTTTGCCGGCAGTGCGCCGAGCGCGGCATCGTCTTCACCGTCGTGCCGACCAATTCCTACTATCTGCGCACATTGGCGCCAGAGCGCTGGGCGCTGGACCACCCGATCCGTCGGATGCCCGCAGCAGGACTGCGCATCCACCCTAACACTGACGACCCCACGCTGCACCATGTCACGCCAACAAAGGCCTGGTCCATGATGGTGAGCGACTTCGGTTTCGGCATCGAGGACTTGCGCAGCTTCATGCTGAACGGCCTGGCCGCTGCCTGGATCGACGACAGCACGCGGCGTGCCTGGTGCAGCGAATCACTGGCGCAGTTCGAGGCACTGCGGCCGCTGTGGCCAGCCCCATCTTCTTCAATTGATCAAGGAGTCTGACCATGTCCTATCACATTTCCCGCCGAGCAACATTTCGCCTCGCAGCTGCCTTGCTCGCCTGTTGCGTCGGCCTGTCCGCACAAGCCCAGAGCATCTGGCCGACGGCCAAACCCATCACCCTGATCGTTCCCTTCAGTGCTGGCGGCAATGTCGATGTGACGGCGCGTCTGGTCGGGCAAAAGCTGGCGGAGCGCTTGAAACAGAGCGTCATCATCGAGAACCTGGGGGGTGCCAGTGGCACTGTTGGCGTCGAAAAGGCGGTCAAGTCAGCGCCCGACGGCTATACCCTGGTGCTCGGCGCTGACAGCCCGGTCGCGATTGCCAAGCTGGTCAATCCGGCGGCAGTCCGGTACGACGGATTGAAGGATCTGGCACCCGTGGGGTTGGTCACCACCGCACCGATGGTGATCGTGGCCCGGCCCGGTTTGGCAGCCAACAATCTGGCCGATGTGATCCGCCTGGCTAAGGAGAAGCCCGGTCAGTTAAGCTACGCCACTTCGGGTGTCGGCACCGTGCTGCATCTGGCGATGGAACTGGTCAAGGAGCAAAGCAAGACCTACATGGTGCATGTACCGTACCGCGGTGGCGCGCAGATCGTGACCGACGTGATCGGCAATCAGGTCGATCTCGCGATGGTGGTGAGTGTCACGGCCACGCCCCACATCCAGGGCAAGAGACTCAAGGGTATTGCCGTCACCGAGGCTCATCGCTTGCCCTCGCTGCCCGACTTGCCTGCAGTGGCCGAGACCGCCGGCTTCAAGGACTTCGACATGGTTTCCTGGACCGGCCTCTTTGCCCCGGCCCAGACCCCGCCCGCCATAGTGGAGCGCCTGAACCGCGAGCTGATGGAAGTTCTGCGTTCTGATGAAGTACGCAACAAACTCGCCGAAGGCGGCGCTACCGCTGGCAGTGGCAGCGCAGTGAACTTCTCACGCTTCGTGCAAAAGGAGCAGGCCCGCTACGCCGCAATCGTCAAGGCGGCGAACATCCGTGACTGAGTCGGCTGGCTACTCTAAAGTTTACTGGTCGGGGTTTCAGTTCCCCATCCAATAGCTGCAATCTTCAATGTCCTTTCGATGGACACCACAAACGCCTCTGTGCATCCTTTCCAGGTGTCTTTTTTCGAAGCCCTGAAGTTTTGGCTCAAGCTTGGTTTCATCAGCTTTGGCGGACCGGCGGGTCAGATTGCCATCATGCACCGCGAACTGGTGGAAGAGAAGCGCTGGATTTCGGAGGGCCGCTTCCTGCACGCATTGAACTACTGCATGCTGCTGCCAGGCCCAGAGGCGCAGCAACTGGCGACCTACATCGGCTGGCTGATGCACCGCAGCTGGGGCGGCATTGTGGCTGGAGCACTGTTTGTGCTGCCCTCGCTTTTCATCTTGATCGGCTTGAGCTGGGTCTACGTGGCTTTTGGCGGCTTTGTTGGCGGCTGGAGCAAACAGGTGCTGGGGCCGGACGCGCTTTTCGCGGGCGCTGCGCTCGCCGCCACGCTCGTCACCTGGTTCACTTTTCTGCCCTCGTTCCTGTTCATTCTGGCCGGCGGTCCGCTGGTCGAATCGACCCACGGCAAGCTGCAGTTCACCGCGCCACTGACCGCCATTACCGCTTCAGTGGTCGGCGTTATCGCCAGCCTCGGCCTTTTTTTCATCGCGCACATCGCTTACCGCAGCGGCGCGACAGGCGGCTTCATCTCAAGGCTTGACGGGGCAGCGCTCTCGATTTCATTGGTCGCTGCAGTGGCATCGCTGCGTTACAAGCTCGGCGTCATCCCCGTGATTGCGGCCTGCGCGCTGACCGGCCTGGGGCTGCGACTGCTGGGTTGGGCCTGAACGGCTGCCGCGGCGATTTACCAATGATCCCACTATACTGTCTCAGTACATTGGTGTATTGAAACATGACCGAACTTGTCGTCCGTCGTCTTCTGATCGATCTGAGCACGCCTTTTCCGAGTCGCTGGAATGGCGGTGATGCCTTTCGTTCGGCGTTCTTCAGTGCGTTGTCAATGAGCTTTCCGGTCGGTGAGCAGTATTTCATCGACTCGGTGCGCAACGGTCTGAAAGCCTTGCCCGAGGCCGAGCGCCAGCGCATGGCGCCCGAGGTGCAGGGCTTCATTGGTCAAGAGGCGACACACCGACGCATTCATGCCTTGTTCAACGACCACCTCGAAAAGCTCGGCTACCAAAACGAATTTGCGCGCCGGGCTGCCAGGCGCATCCAGCAGAACGCGCATCGCGATCTGCGCCTGCATGTTGCGGCCACGGCGGCAACCGAGCACTTCACCGCCCTTTTTGCCAACTGGATGATGCAGCACCCCGAGGCGCTGGAGGGCGCCGAGCCCCGTCTGCAGACGCTGTGGCAGTGGCACGCCGCCGAAGAGTCGGAACACCGCTGCACTGCCTTCGATCTCTACGCCGCACTGGGCGGTGGCCAGCGCTGGCGTATCAGGACCTTTCATTACGTCACGTTCGTATTTCTGTCCGATGTGCTGCGCCAAACCGTGCGCAATCTGTGGCACGACGGCAGTCTGTTCAAGTGGAGCACCTGGACCAGCGGCGCCAGATTGCTGTTTGCCAGGGACGGGATGATCCGCGGCAACTTCAGCTTGTGGCGCGATTACCTGTCGCCCGCCTTTCATCCCAGTCAGCATGACGCCAGCCGCTCGCAGCGCTGGCTGCAGGACAACGCGGCGCAGTATTCGGTGGTCGGTCAGGAGCGCTGAGGCATGCCGCGCTCTTCTCAGCATAGCCCTGCCTCTGTCAGCACTCTACCTTCTGTTCAAGGTCTGACGCGTCTCAAGCAGGGTCTTGTCACCTTTCTGATTCTTGTCGTGGCGATCGGCGGCGTGCTGTACGCCAAGGCCGAGAAAGTTGCGCTTGGCGCCGAAGCCTATATCTTTGGCTACCCGCTGGTCATCATGGACCTGACCCGCGCCAATGCTGCGCTGACGATCGGACCGGAAAACCAGCTGCGCCGGGTGCGCCAGTTTCCTGACGCGAGCTTCCGCGAAGTGGTCCGTCCCAACGCAGATACGCTTTACACCACCGGCTTTGTCGACATCAGCAAAGGGCCGTGGGTGTTCGAGTTGCCACCCAATGGCCAGCGCTATGAAGTAATGCCTTTCATGGACGCCTGGACCAACGTCTTTGCCGCTCCCGGCACGCGCATCCTCGGCACCGGAGGAGGCCGTTTCTTGTTGGCCGGACCTTCATGGCAAGGGCAGACGCCGACCGGTCTGACGCTGCTGCGCGCACCGACGCAAATGGTCTGGTTGATTGGGCGCACCCAAACCAATGGGGCGGTCGATTACCCTGTGGTACATCGTTTGCAGGACGGCATCAAGCTGCGCACCCTGGCCGACTGGCAAGCAGACCCCGCAGGCCATGAGTCGTCGCTTTCAACCTGGCAACCGGCCACGGCAAAACCCAGGCCGCCGATTCAACAGATGCAAGCCATGACTGCGGAAGATTTCTTCACCCGCTTTGCGCTGCTCATGGTGAACAATCCGCCAGCCGCTGCGGATGCTCCGATGCTGGCCAAACTCTCGCACCTTGGCATCACACCGGGGCAACCGCCCAACTGGAATTTGCTGGACCGCTGGTGCGTCAGTCTGGGGCGCTGGCTTGCAGACTTCAAGATAGCCAGGGAGTTGAAGAAGCCGCGTGACCTAGTGCGAGGCTGGCAAACGCCGCCTGCCTTGCTCGGCAATTACGGCACGAGCTACGACATCCGCGCCGTGATCGCCATGATCGGGCTCGGCGCCAATTTGCCGGCTGATGCCATCTATCCGCAGACGCGAGTCGATGGCATGGGGCAGGCGCTTGATGGCAGTCACCGTTATCGAATTCATTTCAACGCCGGCGAACTGCCGCCCGTGAACGCGTTCTGGTCGGTCACCGCCTATGGCGACGATGACTTCTTCATCGAGAACCCGCTGCAGCGTTTTGCCATCGGCGACCGCGACCCCCTGCTGTTCAACGCCGATGGATCGCTTGATCTGCTGTTGCAGGCCAATGCGCCTGACGGCGAAATTAAGCGCAACTGGTTGCCGGTCAGGCCAGGGCAGTCGTTCATCCTGAACGCTCGTCTTTACTGGCCGAAGGCGCCAGCGCTGAGCGGTCAGTGGGGCATGCCGGCGGTCGAGCGAATCGACTGAGCGCTCGCTACACTGGGCGTTTTTCGATCTGAAAGCACTCGTTCATGCAACTACTCAGCCCTGTGGATTCCGCATTCCTGTGGATGGAAACGCGCAATCAACCGATGCATGTGGCCGGGCTCAACATCTATTCGCCGCCGAGCGGCGCAGGCCCTCATTTCATCAGTGAGTTGTTGGCCGATTGGGGCCGCTGCCTTTCAGCGCAGCCGCCCTTCAATCTGCGGCCGGTACTGCGGCTGGGCCTGTGGCAGTGGGAAGAGGACAAGGAGTTCGAACTCGACTATCACCTTCGGCATCTGGCGCTGCCGCAGCCCGGACGAATCCGAGAGCTGCTGGCCATGGTGTCACGCCTGCACGGCAACCTGATGGACCGCAATCGTCCGCTGTGGGAGGCCTACGTGATCGAAGGATTGCCTGCTGGCCGGTTTGCCACCTACATCAAGATTCATCACGCTCTGGTCGACGGTGTCAGTGGCGCTCGACTCATGGCGCAGAGTCTGTCCCGCAGTGCCGAAGAGAGCAAGCCGCCGCTGTGGGCGCAGAAATTCAAACAGTACACCGGCGCGGCACGTGCCGCAGCGCCGACCGGCCTGATCTCGCAACTGGCCAGCGCCGCGCGGGCCGGACGCGAGATTTTGCCGGGCATAGGCAGCGGGCTTCTGGATATGCTTCGTGTAGGCCAGGCAGACAAGGCATCGGCCCTGCCATTTCAGGCGCCAGCGACACCGTTTAATGTCGAGATATCGGGTTCCAGGCGCTTTGCCGCCCAGTCCTATTCGCTCACGCGCCTGAAGCGCATCGGCGATGCCTCCGGTGCCACCGTCAACGACGTCACACTCGCGATCTGCGCCGGTGCCTTGCGCAAGTACCTTGAAGTACAGAAAGCACTGCCAAAGAAACCGCTGATTGCCATGGTTCCAGTTTCGTTGCGGGGCGAGACCGATGCGGGTGGCAATCAGGTTTCTCTCCTGTTGGCCAATCTGGCGACAAATCTTCGTGATCCGCTCAAGCGCCTGGCGCGCATCGTGCAGTCCACCACAGATGCCAAGAACCGGCTCAGCAGCATGCCACGCCTGCAAAAACTGGCGCACGGTATCGCGTCGATTTCAACCATGGGTCCGGCCATGCTGATCGGAAGCGCCAGGCAACATCCCACTTTCAATGTCATCATCTCCAATGTGCCGGGACCGCGCGAAACGCTGTACCTCAATGGGGCCCGGCTGGAAGAGGTTTACCCGGTTTCCATTCCAACACAGTACCTCGCGCTGAACATCACGATCAGCGGCTACGGCGACAATCTTGGCTTTGGCTATATCGCCTGCCGCCGCTCAGTGCCGGCACTGCAGCGCATGCTGGACTACACCGACGAAGCGATTGCGGAATTGGAGCAGGCACTGAAGATCCACAAGCCGGCGCGCAAGCGGATTGCTCCCAAGACGCGAAGCAAAGCTGGCTGACCGGCCAGGCGCACCTGAAGGCTTGCCTCAGATGTTTGGCGTCTGCCTATCGATCAGAAACTTCGTGATGACGGCCTTCAGATGCTTCTTCGCCTTGACCGTACTTGATGGCCGACTCAATGCCTGATGGCCACCGGCGATGGCCAGGTAGAAGAGCGCGGCCAATTCAGCCGCGGTCGTTGACTCGCCCGTCAGGCGCATGAACGCCTGCTCGAAAAGATCAAACCGCAATTGGTCCACTTCAAGCAGCATTGTTGCAACCGCCGGGTCGCGGCGCCCAAGCCCGCGCAGGGCCAACTCGAAACGCAGGTTCTCAACATCGCTTCCTGCGTGCGCCAGGGCCGCCTCCAACATTTGCTTCAGGTCGGCCTGTGGGTCATCCGTGGCCTGGCCTCTGATCTTTTGGTCCAGTTCGACCTCGCGCTTGCGCCAGCGGGTCAACAGTGCGGCAATCAAATCGGCGTGATCGGTGAAATGCCAGTAAAAGCTGCCGCGCGTCACGCCCAGCTGATCAGCAAGCACCAGCACCCGCACCTTGTCAAAACCGCCTTCCACCACCGCTTTGAACGCCGCGTCCAGCCAGTCTTCCCTGGTCAGCCGCGGTGCCGATACGCGCGTCTTGGTTTTGCTCGCTGGTTTCATCTGCTTTCTGATCTTTCCAACATCGGTCTACTCTGACTCACGCCAGGACGGCTTCGGCGACTGACTGACGGTTCACGCGATACCTAGTGAAAACCCTCTTACATCGGCTCGCAACTGGGTGCTATATTGCACCCTATCCGTACATAGGTGTACGGAAAATAACTATATCAGAAATGTCGACAAGCCTAACGAAACCGATGCCTTTTTAACCGAAATTCATTTGGAGACATCACAATGAAAATGCCCAGCACCAGGATCAGACCAGCAATGCCAATTCTCAAGACCGCCACCTGCCTGGCCGTGCTGGCCGTAGCTACGCACGTGAACGCTTCGGAGGGTTCGCGCTCGCGCCAGGCGCCCCTGGGCACCTTTGGCGGCGAGATCGCCGCGCCGCTTGACACACCGGGCTTCTTCGGCAGCATACTGCTCACCTATGCGCATATCACCGGTGTGGCGGCCGATTCTGGCCAGGACATCACCTCGTCCACCGCGCCGCTGGGCAAGAACCCGATTCCTTCTTCAGTACCGCTGCAAACCGCAACACCCTCCAAAGGAGTCATCCCGAACGGGACCTACACACTATACGGAGACGGTCCGGTCACCTTTCTGAACAACCAGAAAGTGCTGACCTTTGTGGGCGGGTATCAAACTGTAGAAACCTATGCCGGCGGCCATATGACGTTTCTCCTGCAGGGCTCCTACCAGCAGCAGGATCGCACCATGGACATCCCGATCGGCTTCAGCGTGGCGCCGACCCCTCCGCCCGCGCAGGCGCCTGTCGTCAATGCCGTGGCGGCAGCGACGCAAGCCCAGATCACGGCCGCTTTGGCAGCAAAACTGGCGACCCAGAACATGAGCATCAGCGGCTTTGGCGATACCCAGCTCGAGGTCGGTTGGATCCGTCACCAAGATCGCCTGAAGATCGCCGCCGGCGTCTCGGTCTTTGTTCCTACCGGCAATTACGACGCCAATCGCGGCACCAATATCGGCTATGGCCCGTTCATCTCGGTGCGACCTGGGGTTGCCGTAACCTATTCGCTCAATCCGAACAACACCAGCACAGACTGGGACCGCGGCATTACGGTGGCCGGGCGCGTCTCCTACATGATCAACGGCACCAACGGCGACACCGACTACCGCACCGGCAACCTTCTGTACACCGAGGCGGCAATCGTCAAGGTGTTCGGGGGCGGGCGCTGGGCCATAGGCACCAACGTGTTTCATACGGAGCAGGTGACCGATGACAGCGGAACCGGTATCGGCACCAACCCGCTGGTGCGCTATCAGGTCAGCGGCGTCGGCCCCTTCCTGTCCTTCAAGATCCCCGGCAAGGACGCCGGCTTCAACCTCAACTATACGAAGAACTTTGCCGCCCACAATGCGCAGTACGGCAGCTACTGGCAGCTGCGCTTTGTTAAGGATTTTTGAGCCGCACTATATTGTTTTTCCAGGGACCGAAGGAGGGTCAGGTGGTGCTGTTGATGCAGTGTCAGCCCACCTGGCCCGGCTTTTGTCGGCGCATGGTCGGGCCCATCAGCCAAACCGGGCAACTGGTTATTGCCTTAACCATTTGAAAGTAGATGGCCATGAAGAGTTCGACATCCCGATGGCTTGGCGCAATGGTGCTGGCGGTCGTCCTGTTTTTCTGGCAGGGCTTGCCGGTAGTGCTGCAAGGTCTGGGTTTGCATCCGGCGTATGACGGGCCGAGATACAGGCTGCCGGGCAAGCGCGCGTTGATCGTCACGACCAGCCACGGCACGCTCAACAAGCCCGGACAGACGGACGGCAAGGCGACCGGCGTGTTTGCCTCCGAAATGACCGCGCCCTACTACGCTTTCCTCGACGCTGGCATGCAGGTCGACGTGGCAAGTATCCACGGTGGCGAGATTCCGATCGAACCCGATTCCTTACGCTGGTTCCTGGCTTCGCCTGCCGACAAGCGTTACTTGAAAGATGCCGATTTTCAGGCCAAGACGCGTCTCTCACCGGCAGTAGCGCAAGTCGACTTCTCAAGGTATGACATCGTCTTTCTCGCCGGTGGCTGGGGCGCTGCCTACGACCTTGGAACGTCTGCGGAACTGGCGCACGGTGTTTCCAGCGCCTGGGCGGCAGCCAAAGTGGTGGGCGGCGTGTGTCACGGCCCGTTGGGTCTGCTGCACGCCACGGAGTCTGACGGCTCGCCACTGGTGCGCGGCAAGCACCTGACGGCCGTGACCAACCGGCAGATTGAAGAGTTGGGCATTGAGTTCACACCAGAACATCCGGAGCGTGATCTGCGCGCAGCCGGGGCATTGTTCGAGAGCGCCCGCGCCTGGCGCGACATTTTTGCGCAACATGTGGTGGCCGACGGACGCCTTGTCACTGGACAGAACCAGAATGCGGGCGCAGCGACGGCGCAACTGATGCTGCGCATCGCTGGCGGTCAGCCGGTCCTCTAAAGCAGGACCCCTGAATCGAAACTGATCACTTTTGGAAAAAGCCCATGAAGAACCTTTTACGCATCGCATTGGCTTTGACCGCTCTGGGCATGCTGCTTGTCGGACTGGGCTTTGCGGCAGCAGTGCCAAAGGTGCTGGGCGACTTCGCCATTGCCGCAACCAGTGTGCATGGCATGGGCACCGTGCGCGCTGACCTGGGTGGAAGCTTTGTTGCTTTGGGCTTGTTCACCCTGTTTGGCCTGCGCCGTGGTCACGCCCAGTGGCTAACGGTGCCGCTGGTGTTTATGGCCGCCTTTTTGTTGCTGCGGCTGATTCATCTCGGCGCAGATGGGGTCAGTAGCGAAGGGTTGCGCTCGACCGTCATCGAGCTTGTACTACTGGCCTTGCTGCTCGCGGCTCGCACGCTACTCAGAGGCGACGTGCAAGCCCAAGCGTAGCAAAGGGAAGCTGCAAGAACTTGTGATGCAGAGCCCTTGCTTCATATAATGGCATTTAAAGTGCCAACATATTTAGACACCCAGCGCTGAAATTTCAGAACGGAGAAATTAGATGGCAATCAAAAACCGTATTACCGAGATGCTTGGCGTCGAATATCCCATCGTGCAGGCGCCGATGGCATGGATTTCAAGAGCGCAACTTGCCGCAGCGGTGTCGAACGCCGGTGGCATGGGCATCATCGAGACTTCATCGGGCCAGCTCGATGTCATCAAGGGCGAGATTGCAAAGATGCGCGACCTCACCGACAAACCCTTCGGTGTCAATATCGCGCTGGCTTACGTCCGCGATCCGGGCATCGTCCAGTTTGTGGTCGACCAGGGGATACGGTTTGTCACCACCAGTGCCGGTGACCCGACCAAATTCACCGCACCGCTCAAGGCGGCTGGCCTGACCGTGTTCCATGTGGTGCCAACGCTGAAGGCGGCATTGAAGGCGATCGAAGCTGGCGTCGATGGTCTGGTGGTAGAGGGCGCAGAGGGCGGTGGCTTCAAGAATCCGCAGCCGGTGATGTCGATCGTGCTGTTGCCCTTGATCGCTGAAAAGGTGGGCGTACCGATCATCGCTGCCGGCGGTTTCTCATGTGGCCGCAGCATGGCGGCGGCGTTTGCGTTAGGTGCCGAAGGCATCCAGATGGGAACCAGAATGGTTTGCTCGCAAGAAAGCCCGGTGCATGCCAATTGGAAGCAGGCCATTGTGAATGCGGCAGAGACCGACACCATCTTTCTCAACCAGTTCTCCAAACCGGTGGTTCGTGTGTTGCGCACCGAGAAGACCTCGCGCCTGGAACGCGAACTCGTACCTAATTACGCTGGCCCGCCCCTGATGGCGGAATTCGGCAACATGCTGGACCTCTATGTAAACGGCGATATGGAAGCCTCGATTGCGCTGTGCGGTCAGGTTGCGGGACGGATCGACAGCGTCAAGACCGTGGCGGAAATCATTGCCGATACCATGCGGGAATTTCAGGAAGCGGTCAGAGACATGGCCAGCAAGTACGGCTGAACGCACAGTTCGCAGGCATTTGTATCTGACTCATCAAGGAGACTGGAAAATGTTCAAGCGCATCGTCTGGAGTCTGGTCGTCCTCATGCTGTTTGGCGGGCTCGGTCTGGTCGCCATCGGCGGCCGCGAAGGCGCGATGGTGTTGTATGTGAAGTATGTCCTGCGCAAGTACAGCGCCCCTTTCCGGGAAGTGAACTGGCAGGCCGGCCCCGCAAGTCCTCAGCCTGGCGATAAGAAGCGTCCGAATATCATTGTCATCCTGGCCGACGACCTTGGCTTCAACGACATCACGTTCTACGGTGGTGGCATCGCCGCTGGCAGCGTCCCGACCCCGAATATCGACGCCATCGCCCGCGAGGGTGTCAACTTCACGCAAGGCTACGCCGGCAACGCCACCTGTGCGCCCTCGCGTGCTGCCATCATGACCGGGCGCTACGCGACCCGCTTCGGTTTTGAATTCACCCCGGTGCCGGTGGAATTCGCCCGCCTCGTGGGCAAGCATCACACGCCAGGCAGCCTGCACGAAACGATTTATCACGCGGATAGTGAGCGCGACATGCCGGTGTACGAAGACATGGGCCTGCCGACCAGCGAAGTCACGATCGCCAAATTGCTCAAGGGAGCGGGCTATCACACCCTGCATCTTGGCAAATGGCATCTGGGCGACAGCCCGCCATATCGATCCTACGCCCACGGTTTCGATGAATCACTTTCCTTGCAGCACGGCGCCTCGATGTTCCTGCCCGAGAGTGACCCCAATGTGGTCAACTCCAAGCAGGACTTCGACATGATTGACCAATTTTTGTGGGCCAGCGCGCCCTGGGGCGTGCGTTTTAACGACAGCGAAGTGTTCCAGCCGCGCAACTATCTGACCGATTACCTGACCGACGAAGCAGTCAAGGCCATCTCAGCCAACAGGAACCGCCCCTTTTTGATGTACCTTGCCTACAACGCGCCGCACACGCCGCTGCAGGCTACACGCGCCGACTACGAAGCGCTATCAAACATCCAGGACCACACCACGCGCGTCTATGCCGCCATGATCCGCTCACTCGACCGCAATGTCGGGCGTGTCATGAAGGCGCTGAAAGATCAGGGCATCGACGACAACACGCTGGTCGTATTCACCAGTGATAACGGCGGTGCCAATTACATCGGTGTCCCGGGCTTGAACCTGCCTTATCGCGGCTGGAAGGCGACGTTCTTCGACGGCGGTACGCACGTGCCGTACTTCATGCGCTGGCCGGGGACAATTCCGCCCAACACACGTTACGAATCCATGGTGAGCCATTTCGACATCTTCGGCACCGCAGCGGCGGCGGCGGGTGCTCGGGCGCCAACTGATCGGATCATCGACGGCGTCAATCTGCTGCCCTTCATCCTTGGCGAGGCAGCGGGCAAGCCGCATGACCGACTGTTCTGGCGCAGTGGTGACTACGTTGTGGTGCGCGATGGCGACTGGAAACTGCAGGTCATGCAACTGCCGAAGCAGGACTGGCTCTACAACCTTGCCAGGGATCCAGGAGAAAAGAACAATCTGGCCGCCAGCGAGCCGGCCAAGGTGGCCGAACTCAAGGCGCTGATCGAGGGCTTCAACAAGCAGCAGGCCAAGCCGCTCTGGCCGGCATTGATTGAAGCTGCGTTCGCACTGGACAAGACGCTCAAAGAGCCCCAGAGCCCCGACGACGCCTATGTTTACTGGGCCAACTGAAAATCCAGGCTGCACCCCCTGAAACCAGCAATACCACACTTGAGAGCCCAGCACCCATGAAAGTCAGCAACAGCGTCTTCCCGACGGCAGAACAAGTCAGTGCTACATTTTCCGCTCCCGAGGACGGTCCGTTTGTGATGGTCAATCTTCTCAAGTTCAAGAAGAAGGCAAGCTACGAAAATGGTGAGGACGTCAGTGGCCGCACAGCTTATACGCGCTATGCATTGCAGATGCGCGCTCTGGTCGAGGCGGCCGGTGGGCGGCTGCTGTATTCTGCAAAAGTCTCTGGTCTGATGGTGGGTGAGGTCGAAGAGATGTGGGACACGGTGGGGCTCATGGAATACCCGTCGCGTGCCGTGTTTCGCCAGATCACGCGGTCGCCCGAATATCGCGAAATCGAAAAGCACCGCATCGCCGGACTTGCCGGCCAGTTGAATATCGAGACCAAGTCGGACCTTCCAGGCGAGCGCGCGCATTCGCCGTCAAAGGCTTAGTGGGCTGGAAATCGTTTCTGGCAAATTTCACGGTCCCAACTCGTGGGCGTGATCGACTTGCAGCGGCCCATCCATGCGTGTCAGAGCACGGGGGCGGCGCGCTCTGACCTTATGCGAGCTTGGCGAAGTCCTCAGCAATCTTGGCCAGATGTGCATCGGTAATCATGCCGCCGGAAAAACCGGCAACTGTTTTGAGGGGCATGGAACGCCCCATTCCGATCGAAGGGTGGTTGGAAATACCAGGCAAATGCTGTTCCAAAATCGCCTTGGTCTGCTCGTTGTCAAGAAGCTCACCGAGGTTGCTTTCAATCGAATAACTCATGCCGTTCTCCTTTAAGGCAGTTGATAAAAAACTAATGGCATTATATATGCCACAACCAGTCCGCTAGGGCCGGCTCAAGCCAGCCAGTCGTTGATTGATGAGCGCATCGGCCTGGCTCATGATGCTTTCCTTTTCTATCTGCGCAGATACTTGGACAGTTCCAGCTTGGCGATCTGTCGGCGATGCACTTCATCCGGGCCGTCGGCAAGGCGCAGGGCGCGGGCCATTCCCAGTAGCCGCGACAACTCCGGGTCTGCCACACCTTCACCACCGTGAATCTGGATCGCGGCGTCGACGATGTGCTGCAAGACGTTGGGTGCGACCACCTTGATTGCCGAGATGTCATTGAGCGCGCCAAAGGTGCCACGCTTGTCCAGTGCCCAGGCCGCCTTCATCGTCAGCAGGCGCGCCTGGTCGATCGCCAGACGGGCGTTGGCGATGATGTCGCGGTTGCTGCCCAGGTCAACCAGGGGCTTGCCGAAAGCGATACGACCGAGTCCCCGCTGGCACAACAACTGCAGGGCGCGTTCGGAAGCGCCGATCAGCCGCATGCAATGGTGGATGCGACCCGGACCCAGTCGGCCCTGGGCGATCTCGAAGCCGCGTCCCGGGCCATGGATGATATTGCTGAGAGGCACACGCACGTTCTCGAACAGGATCTCGGCATGGCCGTGCGGCTCGTCCAGCGAGTTCAGCACCGGCAGCATGCGCAGGATCTTGACACCGGGGGTATCGAGCGGCACCAGCACCATGGAATGGCGCTTGAGCCGGTCGGCACCCGGGTCCGTGACACCCATGAAAATCAGGATCTTGCAGCGCGGATCACCGGCGCCGCTGGTCCACCACTTCTGGCCGTTGATGACGACCTCGTCGCCGTCGACCTCGCAGGTGGCTTTCATGTTGGTGGCATCGGACGAAGCCACGGCCGGTTCGGTCATCGAGTAACCGGAACGGATTTCACCCGCCAGCAAGGGTTTCAGCCAGCGTTCCTTTTGTTCGGGCGAGCCGTAACGCACCAGCACTTCCATGTTCCCGGTATCCGGTGCGGCGCAGTTGAACACCTCGGGCGCGATCGAGCAACGGCCGGTGATCTCGGCCAGCGGTGCGTAATCCCGGTTGTCCAAACCCGCGCCGTACTGGTCGTCAGGCAGGAACAGATTCCATAGCCCAGCGTTCCTGGCCTTGGCTTTCAGTTCTTCCATGATGGGTGGGACACGCCATTGCCGGTAGTCATTCGAGTGGACCAGCTGGTCGTAATAGGTTTGCTGGTTGGGAAGTATTTCTTCCGCCATAAAGCGTTCAAGTTGCGGGATCAGTAGCTGCGCGCGTTCCGAATGATCGAAGTCCATGATGTATTCTCTGGTTGGTCAGATGAGGCGAGTGAAATATATTGGCACTTGCGCTGCTAATATAGATTCAACGGCGCGACGAATCAACACGTGGGTGTCGCCAAAGTTCACGGCAGCACTATCGCCGGATCATTCTTCAGGAGCAGCTTGTGGCAGCAAAGCGGGAATTTGACATTGTGCTGTTTGGCGCCACCGGGTTTACCGGCACGTTGACCGCCGAGTACCTGGCCCGCCACGGCGGCCCGACTTTGCGCTGGGCCCTGGCAGGCAGGAGTCTGGACAAGCTGCAAAAGGTGCGGGAGCGACTTGCTGCCTTCGCGCCAGGCTGCAGCGGCATCAAACTCCTGCTGGCGGATGTGGCCGACCCCGCGTCGATCCAGCATGTCGCGGAGTCCGCCAGAGTAGTGATCACCACCGTCGGCCCCTACATCCACTACGGAGAGCCATTGGTGGCGGCCTGTGCCAAAGCCGGCACCGACTACGTGGACCTCACCGGAGAGCCGGAGTTCGTGGACCTGATGTGGCTGCGCTATCACGAGCTGGCGGCCAAGAGCGGTGCGCGCATCGTTCATTGTTGTGGCTTCGACAGCATTCCGCATGACCTCGGCGTCTGGTTCACCGTTGGGCAGTTGCCCGCCAATGTGCCGATCAAGATCGAGGGCTTTGTACGAGCCGGTGGCACTTTTTCGGGCGGCACCTTGCACTCGGCGGTGACGGCGTTCTCTCGCTTCAGGAGTTCGCTGAATCTCAGCAAGCAAAGACGCCAGGCGCAGCCTTTGCCGGCGGGGCGCAAGATCGGCTCGACCGGCGAGTCGGTTCACTTTGAAAAAGAACTCGATGGCTGGGCAGTGCCGATGCCGACCATCGATCCGCAGATCGTGCGCCGCTCGGCCGCCGCACTGGATCGCTACGGCCCGGACTTCCGCTACGGGCATTTCTTGCTGCTCAAGAAGCTCACCAGTGTGGCCATGTTGATGGGAGGTGTCGCAGCCGTTTTCGCCGGCGCCCAGTTCAGGTTGACACGCGACCGGTTGTTGCGCATCAGGCAGGCCGGTGATGGCCCGAGCCCCGAGCAGCGCAGCAAGGGCTGGTTCAAGGTCACCTTTATCGGTACAGGTGGTGCAAAGAAAATCGTGACCCAGGTCAGCGGCGGCGACCCGGGTTATGGCGAGACAGCCAAGATGCTGGCTGAATCTGCCTTGTGCCTGGCGTTTGACAAGCTGCCCCGAGTGGGCGGTGTACTGACGCCGGCGCAGGCCATGGGAAACGCGCTGCTGGAGCGCCTGCAACTCGCCGGGATCCGGTTCGAAGTGCTGAACCGGTGAAGGAATTTCAAAAGGCGGTCCGTCCGGTCGCTTGCCGCGTCACTGGATGCGAACTGGAGAGCCCGCCGCAACGACCTGTCGCGCCGTCTCATGCGTTAACGCGGAACTTGGCAATTTGATATTGATACCGGTTCACATCCACCCGTGCAACTAATTTTCCCTGACAACGGGTCTTTGGTGGCGAAGCCACCAGGCTGTGATGAACAGATGATCTGCCCCTCGTGCCAAGCATCTTTGACGCATTGCCCCAGACCGCAAGCAAATTGCCCCATATAGTTCCTGTATAGCTCGCCGTTGGGGGGCGCGCAAATAGTCTTTCCGTAAATGTCTGTGAAGCAACCACTCTCCACACGATCCTGTGCAGGAGCTTGCCCCGCCACTATCAAGGTGAAAACGACAATCGAAATCTTTGCAAAGCGATTCATGGTGTTCCTCTTATGTGACAAAGCATAGCGCGATGAATACCGCAAACCTTCTGAACTTGACCAACTTGCAATCGGTCGTAAGGAAATATGCTGAATTGGTATTGGCCTGCCCCGTTGTCGAACTGCTCAAAACGCACCTTTATAACCTCCTGGTTGTCTTTGCGCGATGAGCGGATGATGAATTATGTTGACGTAAATCACAGAGTCGCCTGATCGGCCTAACTCGCCCTGACCGGCGTCGCCAGCGGAATGAAGTTGACCCGCAGTACCCGAGGGTCGCTGATAAGCGCAGCATATTGAGCACCGATGGACGCCGCATCAACACCAATTTCGCCATACAGCGGATTGACAAACAGGCGCTTTGCGTTGGGTAGAGCGCTGATGAAGGTTTCATAGTCCACGCCGTCCCTGAGCACCACGCGCAAGGCTGACTGCCGGTATTCCAACTGTCCGCTGATCTCATCACGCAGCACCAATACGACTTGCTTGCCAAGGTCGTTGACGACATCCTTGGTACGCAGCACCGACCAGTCACGCCCCGCCATCTGCACACTCTGCACCTGCTCCAGCGCTCGCGTCAACTCGGGCATGGTTGTCGGATTGTGCTTGCCGCTTGAGCCTGCGCCTTGATCGGTACCGACTGCGCCGTGGCCGCAGCGGCGGGAACACTTGCCGACTCCCCTTTGGGTGCTGGAATTTCCGCTGTGCTGACTCGCGACACACCTTGGCACTCGCCCTGGGTGGCCCCTGGGTGGCCTTAAGCGGCGTTGAAACCGGCAGCAGGTACCAGATCAAGGCAACCCCCAGCAAAGCGACCGCAAGCAGTTTCAGGTTCTGCATTGCTCCGCGCTCACATGCTGAAAGAGGTCAGAGTCGCCTCTAAGTCCAGCGTTTTGCCAACAGCGCCGGAGGCTCCAGAAAAGTCAATCACGTAGACCTTGAAAGTCCCCTTGACCGCCTCGCCATAAAAGGCGTTGGTTTGGAACCGAAGCAAGTGCTGGCCTGCAGCCTTGATTGGGAACTGTATACCGCCCACGTACCAGGAACTGAAGGCCGGCATCACGATCGACTTGGTGCCGGTCTCGGTGTTGAGTATCTCGAACTGCAGAAAGCCCGGATTGATATCAACACCCGTATTGTTGGTGATCTTCACGTCCAGCCTCAACGCTCCGGTGATGGCGGCTTGATCGGCGAACTGGACTGTTGAAGAATTGAGGCCAACGTTTTGTGACGACGGCGGCACCGAGGAGGTGGCCTCCAGCATCAGCGCTTGAATAGGAGGATGCCAAAAACAGTGCGACCTGCGCCAGCTCCTCTGGCTGCGCCGCGCGGCCGATGCCCGAGCCCGCGCCGGTAATGATCACAACCATGCCTTCAAGTCGTCCTGACAACGCTTTTCTCCTTGATTGAAAGCGCCATGTTACGCAAGTTCATTACCAGACAACAGTCATCGGTTCAGCGATCCCAACCACCCCATAGCATCCAGGCCGGATTAGGCTCTACCCAGGATACGGGGTAATGGACTAGTTTGGGGTACAGACGACTCCAGACAACGGCAACCAGCGCAAGCGAGGTGACTCCTGCCAGAACCGGATGTAAAAGTACTGCCCACGATGCATGAACGTGGACCATCAAAATCGCGTTGGCCCCAGCTGGAGGATGAACCGTTCTGGTGGCAAGCATGAGACACAGTGCAACCGTCTGCGCCAAGACATAAACCCAAAGCGCATCCCCAAATGCCTGGTAGCAGGCAATACCGATGAATGCTGCGCCGAGATGGCCACCGAATAGTGACCGAGGTTGCGCTGCCGGTGCGCGCGTGAGACCGAAAAGGAAAACCGCTGAACCGCCAAGTGACGCCAGCAGAAAGGGACTTGTGCTTGGACCAGCCAACAACAGTGCGATGGTCATGCCCATGGAGGCACCAACGAGTATCCAGAGGATCCGTGGCACAAGACGCGGGCGATTCATTGAAGCTTCCTTTGACTTTGGTAGCACCCCCAAAGACTAGCGGCCCACAAAGACCGTCTTGCGCTTCTCCACAAAGGCGCGCACACCTTCGGTAAAGTCTGCGCCGAAGGCCGAAGCAACAAAGCTGTCCTGCTCGGCCTGTAAATGCTCTGCCAGCGTGTGGTCAAGAGACTCGTTGATCAGGCGCTTGGTCCGGCCATAAACGGCAGTCGGTCCTTTGGCCAGTCGTGCCGCCAGTCTGTTGGTTGATGCCTCCAGTTCGGCCAGCGCAACCACGCGGTTGACCAGGCCCAACTCCAATGCACGCTGCGCATCAAAACGGTCGCCGAGCAGCGCGATCTCCATCGCCAGCTTGACGCCGACCGAACGTGGCAAAGCGTAGGTCGCGCCACCATCGGGAGAAGCGCCAATATGGCAGTAGGCTAGGGTGAAGAAGCTGCTGTCCGCGGCGATCACGAGGTCGCAGGCGCTCATCAGTGACATGCCAAACCCAGCTACCGCACCCCTGACACTGCCAAGCACCGGCTTGGGCATGCGCCGCAGACGCGTGATGATGCTGTGGGTTTCGCTGATGCCGCGCTCCAGCGCCAGCTTGCGAAGTTGCGGGTCGAGCGTTGCCTCGCTGAAGCCCTTGACGTCACCACCAGCCATGAAGTGCTCACCGGCGCCCTGTATGACAACGCAGCGCACGCTTTCATCAAGCTCCAACTCGGATGTGACATCGGACAACTCCAGGTTCATTTGGGGCGACAGTGCGTTCAGTGCCGCTGGCCGGTTCAGCGTGACGGTGGCGATTGCACCATCGCGTTTCAGAAGAATGGATTCCATGACTACAGGAACATCTGGCATGGTGGTTTCTTTCATTGAAGTGTTGAGAGCCAGGTAGCGACAGCACGGCCAATCTCGGCGCCAGAGTCTTCCTGGATGAAATGAAGTCCCTTCACGGTGACCTCGGTCTGGTTCGGCCAACTCCGGCAAAACTCTCGCTGTACGCCAACCAGGATGGAACCGGGCTCGCCATTGATGAACAGCTTGGGCACGGAACTCTGACTCAGCCAGTTGGCGTACTGCTGCACCAGCGCCACCATGTGCGCCGGCTCACCGGCTATCGGGATCTGGCGCGGCCAGTTCAGCGTGACCTGCCGGTCGGCTTCAGCGATGAACGGCGCGCGGTAGTGCGCCATCTCGTCGTCGCTGAGCTTGCGCAAAATCGAGCTCGGCAACACGCCTTCGATGAACATGTTGCGCTTCAGAATCAAGTCTTCCCCCTTGGCGGAGCGGAAGCCCTGAAAGATGCCGCGCGCCTTCTCCGGCCAGTCGTCCCAGCTTGGCAGTGGCATCACAATGCCCTCCATGTAGGCGATAGCGCGCAACTGCTGTGGGTGCAAGCGCGCCCAATGGAAGCCCAGCGCCGTGCCCCAATCGTGCAGCACCAGGGTCACCTTCTGATTTGCGCCCAGGGCGTCAAGAAGGCCGTCGAGGTAGGTGTAGGCCACTTCGAAGCTGTAGCGATCAGGCCCCTCGGATGCGGGGAGCTTGTCGGAATCGCCCTGGCCAATGAGGTCGGGCGCAATGACCCGGCCGCAGCCAGCCAGGGCCGGGATGACATCGCGCCACAGAAAACTGGATGTGGGGTTGCCGTGCAGCAGAACGATGGGGTCACCGGAACCGGCTTCCACGTAGGCGAGACGATGCCCCTTGACCTTGCAGAACTTCATGACGGGCGAGTTGGTTTGGGTCATGCGATGGCACTCCTTGGTAAATGGAAGGTGGCGGAAGGTGGTTTCAATTTCTCTATTCCCCACAAAGCAGGCCCAAAAGCCCCGGACGCGCGTACAAGCGGGTTGCGTTTCCCATGTTGATGCCTGGCACCCATTGTTTTAGTTCTGCTGCAGCATTGATCGTGCTCGATACCAGCTGCGCACAAACGGACGAATCATGAGGGCGGATTGAGCCGTCGGCAAGACCATCGACCAGCAGGCTGGCGATGCGCTCGGTCAGTGCTTGCAAAGTGTGCAACACCTGATCTCGGTGAACATGATCCGGCAAGGCTGAAATGGCTGACGCCCGCAGCAGGGGGCCACGCTCGGACAACTGAAAACGCACCAGCGAAGAGAGGGCAGCACAACAGCGGTTCCAACCCGTTTCGCGACTCAGCTGCGCCGCTTGCAGCGTGTGTCGCAGCACCGCGAAGGAACGCTCCCAGCAAGCGCTAACCAGGTCCAGCTTGGTTTCGTTGTGGTGATAAAAGGAACCTTTGGTTAGATTGATCCGGGCTGATATTTTGTCGACCGAGGCACCGTGATAGCCCTGTTCATTGATCAACTCCGTTGCAGCCCGCAAAAATGACTCGTTAGAGTCATCGAGTGCCAGTGGAAACTCGGCAAAGTCCATTTCATCCAGTGTCGTGACATTCGGCCAGGTTTGCGATGGTCCGGCCAGGCCGTACAACAGTAGATCAGCCACTCTTTGGGCAATGCGTGGATAGTCATCGATTTCGTAGCGGCCTATCCAGGCCCCCATCCAGTGCATAGCCGAGACTACCAGGTGCGTGCGCGCGTTAAGTGACTGGCGCGTAAGCGCCGCAGTTTCGCTTCCTGAAAGCAATTTTCGGATGCCTCGAAACATGTCGCTGTAGGCAGAAAAAACCACCGAAGCCGTTGCCTCGGGCAGGGAGCGAACATCGCCGAAACCGATCAGTGGCGGCTGATCGCCCGCGGCAATGGTCGCCAATAGGTTGGCGTAGAGCCGAAAGAAATGTTCGACCCGTTCAACGACCGTTGTCATCAGCGCCGCCTTGCGCACCGACGACTCAATTTCGGTGACGGTGCGCAGCATGCAGCTGACAGCCAGTTCTTCCTTTTTGCGGTAATAGTAGGTGATGCTGGTCGTCTCCAAACCGACGCTGGCGGCAATCTGATTGAGCGTGACGCCCTTCAGGCCTCTTTCATTAAAAAGCCTGGC
>CAIVLG010000093.1 GCA_903906695.1 uncultured beta proteobacterium
ATCATTACGCCGGGCGCCTGCTCAACATTCACCCCTCACTGCTGCCCGCCTTCCCGGGTTTGCACACGCACCAACGGGCGCTCGATGCAGGCTGCAAGGTGGCAGGCGCCACTGTTCATCAGGTGACCGCTGAACTCGATCACGGACCGATCCTGGCGCAGGCAGCGGTTCCGATTCTGCCCGCTGACACCTCAGACACATTGGCGCGGCGCGTACTCACGCAGGAACACATCATCTATCCGCAGGCGATTGCCGATTTGCTGCGCCGGTAGTCCTGGAACAATTCCCCTATGCATCCCAAAGCCCTGCTCGACGCCTGTTCTGAACTGGTCCGGCTCAGTCTCAAATTCGACCATCCGACCGATGCCATCGTGTCCAGGTTCTTTCGCGACAACCGCGCTTTGGGTCCGCGTGAACGGGCAACGCTTTCTGGTACCGTTTACAACGTTCTGCGCCAGAAATTGCTGTTCGACCATTGCGCGCCGTCGGGCAGTGGACCAAAGGAGCGGCGCCTCGCGATTCTTGGTTTTTTCGGCCCGGGCGACTTTCTGCGCAGCGCCTTGAGCGAGCACGAAAAGAGCTGGCTCGATCAGTGCGAAAAGATCAATACCGCCGACTTGATGGAGCGCCATCGGCACAACCTGCCGGAGTGGCTGGTGCAGCCTTTGAAAGACCAGTTGGGGGCGGAGTTCTGGCCACTGGTCCAGAGTCTGAACCAAGGCGCCGGACTTGATTTGCGCGTGAATGCCTTGAACGCCAAACGCGCCGATGTGCAGAAGGAGCTGGCGCAGGCGGGTATCAAGGCTGTGCCTACACCTTATTCGCCCTTTGGCTTGCGCATCGCCGGCAAGCCCGTCCTGAACCAGCTTGATGCGTTCACACGAGGCGCCTTCGAAGTGCAGGACGAGGGGTCGCAGTTGCTGGCTCTGTTGCTGGATGCCAAACGGGGCGAGATGGTGGTTGATTTTTGTGCCGGCGCCGGCGGCAAAACGCTGGCCATAGGCGCGGCCATGCGCAATACCGGGCGACTGTACGCCTTCGATACCTCCGCGCATCGGCTTGACGCCCTGAAGCCGCGGCTGGCGCGCAGCGGCTTGTCCAATGTGCATCCGGCAGCGATTGCCCATGAGCGTGACGACCGCGTCAAGCGACTGGCTGGCAAGATCGACCGGGTGCTGGTCGATGCGCCCTGTTCGGGGCTGGGCACTCTGCGCCGCAACCCCGACCTCAAGTGGCGACAAAACCCTACCCTGTTGGAGCAAATGGCCGTGACGCAAGCTGCGATTTTGCAGAGTGCTTCGCGTCTGCTGAAACCGGGCGGCCGCCTGGTCTACGCCACCTGCAGCCTGCTGGTGCAGGAGAATGAAGCCGTTGCCCAGGCCTTCTCGGAGGCGAACAAGGACTTCATGCCACTGGACGCAGCCGATGTCCTGTCAGGCTTGAAAATCGAAGCTTCGGCCGCAATTTGCAGCGGCGGCGACAATGGGCAACGTTACCTGCGCCTGTGGCCGCATCGGCATCACACCGATGGCTTCTTTGCTGCGGTCTGGCAGCGGGCCTAGATTTTTGTGATTGAGAGACTTGAACGCTATGTTGTTATCTGATTCGTCGCCACTGAACGCTGTACTGGACTGGCTGGCGCACGGCTTTTGGGATTTGGCTTGGTGGCAAATCGTGCTGCTGACCCTGGCCATGACCCATCTCACCATGATCAGCGTCACGGTGTTCCTGCACCGGCATCAGGCGCACCGCGCCCTTGATCTGCACCCCTTGGCCGCGCATTGTTTTCGCTTCTGGCTGTGGCTGACGACCGGCCAGGTGACCAAGGAATGGGCGTCCATTCACCGCAAACACCACGCCAAGTGCGAGCAAGCCGATGACCCGCACAGCCCGCAGGTGTATGGCATCAAGACCGTGCTGTTGCAGGGCTACGAGTTGTACCGCGCCGAGGCGGTCAAACAGGAAACGCTGACGCGCTATGGCCATGGCACGCCCGACGACTGGATTGAGCGCCACCTTTACGCCCGGTTCTCGTGGCACGGAGTGGCCCTGATGCTGATCATCGACCTGAGCCTGTTTGGCGCGGCCGGTCTCACGGTGTGGGCGGTGCAGATGGCCTGGACCCCGGTCATGGCCGCCGGCATCATCAACGGCGCCGCTCACTACTGGGGTTATCGCAATTTCGAGACGCCTGATGCGAGTACCAATATTTCTCCCTGGGGCATCCTGATTGCCGGCGAGGAATTGCACAACAACCATCACACCTATCCCACTTCCGCCAAGCTGTCGATCAAGCCTTACGAGTTTGATATTGGCTGGCTTTACATCCGTCTGCTGCAAAAGGCCGGTCTGGCCAGAGTCAAGAAGACGCCACCGAAGCTGGCCTATGGCGATGTGCGTCCGGTCGCTGACCAAAAGACGCTGGAAGCGCTGATCTCCAATCGCTATGAACTGATGGCGGCTTATGCCAAAGACGTGCGCTCAGCGTTTCGGGATGAGCTTGACGCCCTGAGGTTGCGCAGCGCCGATGCGGCAGCGATTCTTGCCGCGCGCCGCTGGTTGCACCGCGATGTGGACAAGGTGCCAGCGGCCGCCCTGGCACAGTTGACGATTGCGCGGGCCGCGTCGCCGGTATTGGACAAGATGATCCTGATGCGTGAAGAGCTACGTCAGCTCTGGCTTAACCGTTCGCAAACGCGTGAGCAACTGGCGGCCGATCTGCAGGCCTGGTGCCACAGCGCCGAAGCCAGCGGCATTGCCGCGCTGCAGGAGTTCTCGTTGAGGTTGCGCGCGGCCCGTGCCTGATGGCGCAAAAACCTTATTCAAAGTGAGGATAAATGGGGGCGCAACGCGCCGCGTGACGGTCTATATAATCGCGCATCCCAATTAGCCCCAACCCTTGCGCTTGCCCTCGTAAAATGAACAAAATACGACTGTCAGTTTCGATTGTTGTCCTCGCCTGGGCGATGGCCTTGTCTGCCAATGCGCAGGAATTCAAGGGCGATGCCAAAGCAGGTGAGAAGAAGGTCGCGTTGTGCATTGGCTGTCACGGCATCGAAGGCTATCAGGCCAGTTTCCCCGAGGTCTACAAGGTGCCCAAGATTGCGGGTCAGGGCGCCGGCTACATTGTGTCGGCACTCACGGCTTACAAGAAGACGGACCGAAAACACCCCACCATGCGTGGCATCGCCGTCGGCTTGAGTGACCAGGATATTGCCGATGTGGCGGCCTATTACGAAGGCCTGGGCAAGCTTGCCGGCGCGACGGCACCGGGCAAAGCCGCCGACGGCAATGCACACGCGGTTGAACTGGTGAAGAAGGGTGCTTGCGTTTCGTGTCATGGCGAGAGCTTCAGCAAACCTGTGAATTCCAGTTATCCCAAGATTGCAGGCCAGCATGCCGATTACCTGTTTGTGGCGTTAAAAGCCTATAAATCAGAAGGCAATTCGACCTGGGGCCGCGGCAACCCGATCATGGGCGGCGTGGCCAAGCAGTTCTCCTATGCCGAACTGAAAGAACTGGCCAGTTATGTGAGCTCGCTGCCGGGTGAACTCAAGACCGTTCCTCAGGACAAGTTCAAGTAAGGTCAATCTTTCGTTGCCTGGCGCTGCACGCAGGCGATGTAGGCTGCGCCATCGGGCGGACGCCCGGCGCGCTGGCTTTCCCACAGCATGCGTCCCAGGCATTCCATCGCTTCGTGATGCGCCAGGTGCAGAGAGTTGCGGCGATGCGTCAGCAACTCGACGGCTTGGCGGATGCCTCGCGGCTGGTCAATGCTGCATTGCTCACTGATGGAGAGGTGCATAGACAGGTGCAGGAAGGGATTGGTCTTGCCGTCTTCCGGCGTCTGCATGGCGGCAAGCGCCATGTCGATGTCGGCCAGATCGGGGTGGTACTCAGGATGCTCGGCGATCCACAAACTGGCGATGGTCTCCAAAGCTTCCAGGGCTTGATCGGTCCTGGATTTGGCGTAGACGGAACAGAAATAGCGGCGAACGTCGGCTTGCGAGGGTGAAAACATGATGAGGCGCATTGTCGCGCACGGTGCAGCCGGTGCTTCCTTGTTCCGGCGAGAATGAGGGACCACTTGCCAGGAATATGTCATGACCCAAGCCTACATCTGCGACGCCATCCGCACCCCCTTCGGCCGCTACGGCGGCGCACTCTCCGGCGTACGCACCGACGACCTGGCTGCGATCCCGATCAAGGCACTGATGGCACGCAACCCCGATGTCGACTGGCAGTTGGTGACCGATGTGCTGTTCGGATGCGCCAACCAGGCCGGCGAAGACAACCGCAATGTTGCCCACATGGCTTCTTTGCTGGCTGGACTGCCGCTGCAAGTGCCAGGCGCCACCATCAAC
>CAIVLG010000094.1 GCA_903906695.1 uncultured beta proteobacterium
CCATAGTTCGCGTGGCACTGGATCCCGGATCAGGTCCGGGATGACAAACTGCTGGCCCGGGATGACAATTTTTGTTGGGAGGCCGTCATGACAACCCTGGGGCGCTGTCGCTAATCCTTCTTCAAACGCAGCGCCATCTCATACAAGGTGTTGCGTGCCTCGCCAGTGATCTCGGCTGTGATCTTGACGGCAGTTTTCAGGGGCAGTTCGGCCAGCAGCAGCTTCAGGACGCGGTCATCAGGCTCGTCTGAAGCGCCGCTTGGCCCCGGGTGCAGTACCAGCACAAACTCACCACGCAGGCGGTTCGCGTCTTCGCTTAGCCATGCTGGCAGACGCTCGGCGCTGACGGTAGCAATTTCTTCAAACTGCTTGGTCAACTCGCGCCCGACTGTGACCGCTCGCGACCCCAAAGTGGCCAGTGCAGTGGCCAGCGCTTCAATGCGGTGCGGAGCTTCGAGCAACACCACGCTGCGCGCTTCCAGCCGCAGCGCCTCAATGGCAGTGGTTCGCTCATTGGACTTGCTCGGCAAGAAGCCGATGAAAACAAAGGCGCCCTCCTGCGCGCCTTCGCCGGCAATGCCGGCCACGCTGAGTGCGCTGGTGACGCTGCTGGCGCCGGGCAGCGGAATCACGGGGAAGCCGGCCAGTCGCACTGCGGCCACCAGCCGCGCGCCAGGGTCGCTGACGGCGGGCGTGCCGGCGTCGCTGGCGTAGGCAACGCGTTGCCCCTGACGCAGTCTTTCTATAACAGCTTGCGCTGCCTCGGACTCGTTGTGTTGGTGCACTGCCAGCAGTTGCGCAGCCGACTTATCGATGCCATAAGCGCGCAGCAAAGTCTGGCTGTGGCGCGTGTCTTCGCAGGCAATGGTGTCCGCGATCTGCAGCACATGCAGCGCGCGCAGGGTGATGTCGGCCAGGTTGCCGATTGGCGTTGCCACGATATAGAGCGCGCCGGGCGGATAATTCTGGCCAGCTGCGGCCTCGGAGGCAGCATTCAATGCAGAGGCATAAACAGCAGCGTTAGTCAATGGCTTTTCCCCAATTCAAGGCCGGCACCGGAACCACCAAGCAACGCGGCGACGCGGCCGAAGACGCGGCGCTGCGTTACCTGCAGGACCACGGTCTGCGCCTTCTTGAGCGCAATTATCGGACGCCGGGGCGCGGCGGTGGAGAAATTGACTTGATCATGCGTGCGGCGGACGGCACCCTCGTATTTGTCGAGGTGCGTCAACGCAAGAGCGCCGAACATGGGGGTGCCGGCGCTAGCGTCAGCGTCGTGAAGCAGCGCCGCATTGTGTTCGCCGCGCGTCACTACCTGATGCGCTGGCGCGCGCCGCCGCCCTGCCGCTTTGACGTCGTGCTGCTGGAGGGCGCCGGCATCCAATGGATGCAGGCGGCCTTTGATGCGTCATGATGGAGTGGCACTTGGCCGTTAGTCCGAGGGTATCATTGGCATATGCTTGAGCAACGTATTCAACAACACTTTATTGACAGCGCCGACCTGAAATATCAGGCGGCTCAGCTACTGAGTAAACCGATCGCAGCGGCGGTGCAGGCGGTGCTGAGCTGCGTCACCAGTGGTGGCAAGGTGCTGAGCTGCGGAAACGGCGGCTCGGCTGCCGATGCCCAGCATTTTTCGGCCGAGTTCGTCGGGCGTTATGAGCGGGAGCGGCCCGAGCTCGCAGCCATTGCGCTGACCACCGACAGCTCGATTCTCACGGCGATTGCCAACGATTACGATTTCAGTGCTATTTTTTCGCGCCAGGTGCGGGCATTGGGGCAGCCCGGTGACGTGTTACTGGCGCTTTCCACCAGCGGAAATTCGGGCAATGTGCTGGCGGCCATCGAGGCTGCCCACGAGCGCGAGATGGTGGTGGTCGGTCTGAGTGGGCGCGGTGGCGGCAAGATGAGCCACGCCCTGCGTGACACCGACGTTCACATCTGTGTGCCGCATGAACGCACGGCCCGGATACAGGAAGTTCATATTCTGGCCTTGCACTGCATCTGTGATGCGGTCGATGCCCAGTTGCTTGGAGACCAGGAAATTCACACATGAAGATTGCAAACCAAAAATTGTTGGCGGCCATAACCCTGAGCGCATGCCTGGGCGGTGCGCTGACGGCGTGCGCCCCCATCATCGTAGGTGGTGCCGTGGTCGGCACGATGATGGCAACCGATCGCCGCACCTCGGGTGCCCAGGTGGAGGACGAAGGTATCGAATTGAAGGGCGCCAGCCGCATCGGCGACAAACTCGGCGATCGTGGTCACGTCAATATCACCAGTTACAACCGGCAGGTACTTTTGACCGGTGAAGTGCCCAGCGCGCAGGACAGCCAATCCGTTGAGCAACTGGTGTCTAAGGTCGAAAACGTGCGCTCCGTCGTCAACGAGCTTGCGGTGATGGAGAACAGCACGCTGTCGCAGCGCACCTCAGACGCAGTGATTACGACCAAGATCAAGGCCGGCATGATCGATACGCAGGACCTGTTAGCGAGCGCCTTCAAGGTGGTGACCGAACGCGGCGTCACCTATTTGATGGGGCGTGTGACGCAACGCGAGGCGAACCGGGCCACCGAGCTGGTGCGCGGCGTGGATGGCGTCAAGAAGGTGGTGCGCATGATGGAGATCATCAGTGAAGAAGAGTTGCAGCGCGCGCTGCCTCAGCAGACAAGCGGCGAAGTCAAAAAGTAGCCTCGGTTCACGGCAATTTTCCGACGGGCCGCCCCTAGGAAACGAAGTTCGGCGACAGCCAAAATTAGCCCCCTCGGGGGGCAGCACAGTACACGAAGTGACAAGCGTGGGGGCCAGTTACCTCAGCCGCTTGATCAGGCTCGAAGTATCCCAGCGCCGCCCACCCATCTGCTGCACATCGGCATAGAACTGGTCCACCAGTGCTGTCACCGGCAGGCGGGCTCCGTTGCGTTTCGCTTCGTCAAGAACCAAGCCAAGATCCTTACGCATCCAGTCGACGGCAAAGCCAAAATCAAACTTGTCGGCGACCATCGTCTTGCCGCGGTTGTCGAGTTGCCAGCTCTGCGCCGCGCCCTTGCCGATCACTTCAAGCACCTGCAGCATGTCGAGCCCAGCCACCTGACCGAACGCTATCGCCTCGCTCAAGCCCTGCACCAGACCGGCAATGCAGATCTGGTTCACCATTTTTGCCAGTTGACCCGACCCGCTCGGTCCAAGCAAGGTGAAGGCTCTGGAAAACGCCATTGCCACCGGCTCTGCGCTGTCGAAGGCTGTCTGGTCGCCGCCGCACATCACGGTCAGCATGCCGTTCTGAGCTCCGGCCTGACCGCCCGATACCGGGGCGTCGACAAACTGCAGGCCGAGTTTGGCCGCCGTGCTGTGCAGTTCGCGCGCCACGCTGGCCGAGGCGGTGGTGTGGTCGACAAACACGGCGCCTGCCTTCATGCCGGCAAAGGCACCGTCGCTGCCCAGCGTCACACTGCGCAGGTCGTCGTCATTGCCAACGCAGCAAAAGACAATATCGGCCTTTTGCACCGAGAGCTTGGGGGTCGACGCATGCCGCAGTTGCTGTTGCGGCTTTGTCGTATCGGCAAATTCCGCACACCAGACGGTGGACTTGATTTCGGTCCGGTTATAGACGGTGACATGGTGACCGGCGCGGGCCAGATGCCCGGCCATCGGATAGCCCATCACGCCCAGCCCTAAAAAGGCGACTTGACGCGGGGCGGTGGTTTGGTAGGTTTTGCTGTTGATGTTGTTCATACGATGGCAAAGTTTTCGGTGCCGCTGCTCAGGTCCTGGAGTTTACTGCTCTGACTGTTGAGCTTGATTTGCAGCCGCAGGTCGTTCAGCGAATCTGCATTGCGCAGGGCGTCTTCATAGGTGATTTTCTTTTCTTCGTAGGCGTCGAACAGCGCCTGGTCGAAGGTTTGCATTCCCAGGTTGCGGCTCTTTTTCATGATCTCCTTGATTTCGGTGACCTCACCCTTGAAGATCAGGTCTGAAATCAGCGGCGTGTTGAGCATGACCTCGACCACCGCCACCCGGCCCCGGCTGTCCAGGCGCGGGATCAGCCGCTGTGACACCATCGCCCTCAGGTTGAGCGACAGATCCATCAGCAGCTGAGCGCGTCGTTCTTCCGGAAAGAAGTTGATGACGCGATCCAGCGCCTGATTGGCGTTGTTGGCGTGCAGAGTCGCCATGCACAAATGCCCGGTCTCGGCAAAGGTCATGGCATGCTCCATCGTCTCACGATCCCGAATTTCACCCATCAGGATCACGTCGGGTGCCTGGCGCAGCGCATTTTTGAGGGCCACGCCCCAGCTGTCGGTGTCGATGCCGACTTCGCGTTGCGTCACCACACAGTTCTTGTGGGCGTGCACAAACTCGATCGGATCTTCAATCGTGATGATGTGCCCAAAAGAGTTTTCATTGCGCCAGTCAACCATGGCTGCCATGGTGGTCGATTTTCCGGAGCCGGTAGCACCGACCAGAATGCAAAGCCCGCGCTTGGTGATGGCTACCTCCTTGAGTATTTGCGGCACGTCAAGGCTGTCTATGGTCGGCACCGTCAGGGGAATCACGCGCAACACCATGCCGACCTTGCTTTGCTGGATGAAGGCGTTGACACGAAAGCGGCCGATGCCCGGTGGCGCGATGGCAAAGTTGCACTCCTTGGTGCGTTCAAACTCGGCGACCTGCTTGTCGTTCATGATCGAGCGCGCAAGCGCCAGAGTGTGCGCTGAGTTGAGGGGCTGGGGCGACACCTTGGTTACTTTGCCGTCGACTTTCATGGCCGGCGGAAAATCTGCCGTGACGAACAAGTCGCTACCGCCGCGACTGACCATCAACTTGAGCAGGTCGTTAACGAACTTGCTGGCCTGATCACGTTCCATGCCGTTGGGTACTCCGCTGGTTCATTTCTTGTCACTGAGCCGGGCACTGACGCCGCGCAGATGCAGTGAGAGTTTGCGCGCCAGCACAGTGACGAAGCTGGCGGTCAGAGCCGGATCGGCATTCATCATTTCATCCAGCGCCGTCGCGCTCAGAACAGCGATTTCGCAGTCTTTCAAGGTGGTGCAGGCTGAAAATCGTATACCACCGTCGAGCAGTGACATTTCACCAAGAATTCCGCCCGGTGCCGCTTCCGACATGCGCAGCCGCTCACCCCAGGGTTGCAGTCGATCGACAGCGATGCTGCCGCTCAGCAGTACCAGCATGAAGTTGCTGTGTTCGTCCTGACGTATCAGTTCGCGGCCGGCAGGAACAGCGGCATACTCCAAAAAAGGCTCCATGCGGATGACCGCGTCCAGATCAAGCTTGGACATTTGCTTGTCCCTGGACCAAAGTGTCTGCAGCAGTCTGGTGGCGCGCGCTGAATCGATGCGGGTTGCGCCGATCTCGACCGCGCGCGCCTCCCACGGTACCAGCAGGTCGGGGTCGGTCCCGGTGCCCAGAAATGTTGTCGCGAAGAGCTTGGAGTCAGGCGCAGCGTCAAGCTCTTTGTGCGGGGTATTGTGCCGGAGGATTCCGAGGATTCCTTTCATTGCTTGCTCCAGAAGTGCTCAGGGATCAACCCGGAAAATTTTCGGGAATCTTGGCCTTGGAACGCGCTTCAGCCGGGCTGACGACGTTGCGCCGCACCAGTTCCACCAGGTTCTGGTCCAGCGTCTGCATGCCAACACTGTTGCCGGTCTGGATGCTTGAATACATCTGTGCCACCTTGGCTTCGCGAATCAGGTTGCGGATGGCACTGGTTCCGAGCATGATCTCGTGCGCTGCCACGCGGCCCTGACCGTCCTTGGTCTTGCACAGGGTCTGCGAGACCACTGCCTGAAGCGACTCGGATAGCATGGCGCGAATCATTTCTTTCTCTTCGCCCGGAAACACATCAATGATCCGGTCGATGGTCTTGGCGGCACTGGAAGTGTGCAGCGTGCCAAAGACCAGGTGCCCGGTTTCGGCTGCGGTCATGGCCAGACGGATGGTTTCAAGGTCGCGCATTTCGCCCACCAGAATCGCGTCCGGGTCTTCGCGCAGGGCCGAACGCAAAGCGGCGGAAAAGCTCAGCGTGTGCGGTCCGACTTCACGCTGGTTGATCAAACACTTTTTCGACTCATGGACGAATTCGATCGGGTCTTCGACCGTCAGGATGTGACCGAATTCGGTTTCGTTAAGGTAGTTCACCATGGCGGCCAGCGTGGTTGACTTGCCCGAGCCGGTGGGGCCGGTCACCAGCACCAGGCCGCGCGGCTTCAAGGCCAGATCGCAAAAGATCTTGGGTGCGTTCAACTGCTCCAGCGTCAAGATCTTGCTTGGAATGGTGCGGAACACGGCACCGGCACCGCGCTGCTGGTTGAAAGCATTGACCCGAAAGCGCGCCAGCCCTTCGATCTCGAAAGAAAAGTCGATCTCCAGGAATTCCTCGAAATTCTTGCGCTGCGTATCGTTCATGATGTCGTACACCATGGCGTGCACCTGCTTGTGGTCCAGCGGCTCGACATTGATGCGCCGCACGTCGCCGTGCACGCGGATCATGGGCGGCAGGCCGGCCGAAAGGTGCAGGTCGGAAGCCTTGTTCTTGACACTGAAGGCGAGTAGTTGGGTAATGTCCACGAGCTTGTCTTGTCATTTGTTACGCTTGGGTCAATTATGACCATGATTGAGAAAAATTTACAAACCGTCCAGGCGCGCCTGGCGGTGGCCTGTCGCAGCGCTGGACGTGAGCGCCGCGAAGTGAGCTTGTTGGCCGTGTCCAAGACCTTTGGCATTGACGCCGTGAAGCAGGCGTGCGCCGCCGGCCAGACTGCATTTGGCGAGAACTACATCCAGGAGGCAGTTCAAAAAATCACTGCGCTGCGCCACCTGAACCTGCAGTGGCACTGCATAGGAGCGGTACAGAGCAACAAGACACGACTCGTGGCCGAGCACTTTGACTGGGTGCAGACCGTGGACCGCCTCAAGACCGCGCAACGCCTGAGCGAGCAACGGCCCGCCCATTTGCCGCCCTTGCAGATCTGCATCCAGGTCAACGCCGACGGCGGCGCCACCAAGTCCGGTGTGCTGCCGCAGGACGCGCTGGCACTGGCGCAACAGGTGGCCGCGCTGCCAAATCTTCGTCTGCGCGGCGTCATGAGCATTCCCGAACCTGCGCCGGATTTTGCCGCTGCCTGCGCCGTCTTTGCCAGCATCAAGGCGGTCTTTGACGACTTGAAGGCGGCAGGTCTGGCGCTCGACACCCTGTCGATGGGCATGAGCGCCGATCTGGAAGCCGCCATCCAATCAGGCAGCACCATGGTGCGGGTCGGGACGGCTATTTTTGGCGGGCGAGCGAAAGTGGTTTGAGTCGAGTCATGCCGCCATGCGATCCAGCCGATTTGCGGCATCCTGCAAGCCAGCAAAGATGCTGTCAGCCACATGCGCCGGAAATTGAGCTGGCAGCCTGGCGCCCACTGTTGCAATGACTGCGGGCGTCATCCGCACTATTTCTGCAATGAGTGCGTCGGCGGATTCAGCAACACCATTGCGTCGCGCTACTTCGTTCCAGTGGCGACGCAGCACATCGCGCATTTTCCAGTGCGGGTTCCCGGAGCGCACCGCCATCGCCAACCTGATTTTGTGGGGGTTGATCTGGTTGGGGCCGGCGCCCAGCATCGGGTAAGCCGACAACACGTCATAAAGCGGCGTCATCGTAAACGCACCACGTGCTCCGATGTGGATGCTGAAGTTCTTGGCGTGACCGTCGGGTGCGCACAAGAGCCAGAACAGCAACTGTGCTTGAAAGAAGGTTTTACGATCACTTTCCCTCTGCCCGGATGACGCCAGCAAGGCCAGGATCCGGTCCATCCCGGGCCCGCCATCGGCCTCGTACTTGAGGAGCGGTGAAGTGCCTGTGGCCTGGCACATGTCTTCTTGCGGCAAGCGCAGCAAGGTCTTGTCGCCGGCGGTCCAGCGGCGGTCAAAACGCTCAACGATCAAGGCCCTCGTGCCATTGAAATTGCCAAGTTCGCAAGGGGCCACTGGCAGCTTGTAGGCCGCCAGCAGCTGTGCGCAGAACCATTCGTTCTCAACCGAGTCACGCAGATCGAGTTTCTGCTTGCCGACCAGGCCCAGCGGCAGCTTCAGGATGTGTGTGGTGGGCGTCGCACCGGTTGGCCGTAGCCACTGCTGGCCGACACGCAGCAGTGCTGTTTTCTCCTGCGCACCAGCAAGTGAAATCCTGAAAGGCGTCTTGTCATCGGCCTCGCCCGGACGTGCACCGGAGCTTATGGCGGCAGCCAGTTCGCTGGCGACACCGGCGTTGTCAAGGGCCACACCCTCGATCACAAGAGGGTTGCCCGGCTGTTGCCCCGCAGGCACGATCTGCAACGCGCCCACACAGTCCCGGCCGATCTCGGTCAGCAGATCGAACGCTTCGGTGGACCCGGTCTTGAAGCGCTGTGCCAGTCGTTCCAGAATGGGCTGGCTGTCGGGCAGCAAGTTGGAGAAATAATTGCGTACGGCCTCGCCCTGATGCGCCCGATTGCCGGGCTGAAAGGGCAGCGACAGCGACAAGGGACGCCCCTGCGGCGCATCGAACCAGGTCTTTGCGTAGGCCAGCGTGTCACCTGCGGCGCGACGCGACCAGACACCCACGTGCTGGCCATTCATCCACAGATCCAGCTGCCGTGTATGAGAGCTTCTTCCCATAACTTACCAATCGGCCGGCGTGCGCTGCGTTGCGGTGTCACTGGCGGCCTGCTTGTCACGCAGAACCAGTTCAACCCCCAATGCAGAAAGCATGCGCAGCAAGCGGCTTACGCTGGCCGTCGCGGCATTGCGCTCCAGGTCGGAGGCGGTTTGTTGGGTGACGCCCAGCGCCCGCGCCAGATCGGCCTGCGTCATTCCGCGCGCATGCCGGAAGCTTTTCAGCACAAGCGAAAGCTGTTGCTCAGTACGGATTGGATAATCGCTCATACAGTCGATAGATTGTTTATTCGATTTACAAATTTTAAACTGTTTTTTGATTTTACAAAAGATAGGCTGTGCCTCTTCCTCATGCTGATGCTCCGATGATTTGCTGCGGGCTGCGCCGTGTTTTCCAGCATCAGGGCGCGGGTGGGGACTATGGACCCAGGTAAAGCCCTGGGTTACAGCGCGGGACGATTTGGGTAATCTCCTTGCCATGAAAACTTCTGGACGAGCGATGTCAAATGCAATCCGTGAACTGCCTGGATGGGGCGAGATGCCAAGCAAGCCCGGTCTGTACCTATCTCTCAATCATGGACGCGAATTTCCTCAGCAAATTCTGAAGATGCAGGGATTCGCTGGCCCCAAGATTGGCCCCTTAAGCTATATGAAGACGAGGTATGCGCAGCGAGTGACTTTGGGGTTTCAAAATCAACGCGATGCTGCGCGCTACTTCCCAGACGCGAAAGGGCAAAAGGTTCACTTTCTCGCCATACTTGAAGGTACCTTGGTCTTTGGTGACAAGTGCTATGGCGATTGGGACGTTTGCTACATTCCAGCCGAATTCTGTAAGACGGTGAAGCGCAGTGTCAAAGCACAGTGAATCCGATATCTTTGAGGTAGTCGAACGTTGGATCGTAATAAGCTGCTCGACGGGTTTGATCTTCGCCACTACTTTCTGGAACGACTATCACCATGCCTTGGCGTGCCCTTGTCAGCAGCACGCGATATGCGTTTTTCAAGTAGGTCTGACGGTCAGATTTGTGAATTTGATTCCAGCGAGTGCCGACAAAGGAAAAATGCTTCCATCCAGAAGGGCTATATCTAAAGTCGGCATCCCACACGACACACGCCCAGTCCACCTCGAGCCCCTGCACGTGGAATTCGGTTGCAACGTCTTCAAGGTAGTATGACGATCGAACGTCTTCCTTTCCGTCGAGAAACCAATGGATCGGATCCATCGGTGATTTCACATCGATGGCGTGCGGTTTCAAGCGTTGCGCTTGCGAAGACACAATCATTCCGTATCTCTCCGTACCTCTGGCTTGCGCTTTCAGCCAGGACTTGGCTCGATCAAGACTCCGAGTAATCACTATTGGGTAGCGCTCAGCCAAGTCGCCCAGGATTTCGTGCGCTTGTTTTGGGTTGTGATCCAAGACATGCTTTACGAGTGCCGAAACATGCTCGGCGCGAAAGGACCGCATCGAAACACTGAGGTGCAGGGCATCATCGAAATGCACATTAGGACGCATCGCCAGTTGTTCGATGACGCGCCCGGCACCGTATTCTTCTTCATGGAGTCGCGGCGATATGTGAATATGCCAATCTGGAAAAGACCGCTGCAGCGCATGAATCCATTCCTCAATGCCTGCCTCACCCGTGTTGATCTCCTGTCCACCTCCGACGAGACAAACAACCACTGCCCAGTCGACATGCCGGTTTAAGCATGAAATCAGAAACTCAGGTTCCGATTGATCAAAGCCTACTTTCTGCTTCTTTCGAAGCATGAATGATGCAGTCTGCTCAAGGTTCCAAGCGCGTTGAGCCTCATCAAAAATGGCAACGTGTTCGATTGGAGGCTTGTTCAAGTCAATCAAGCACTCGTCGCGGAAATGATGCACATTTTGAATGAATGATTTAACTTGGCTAAGCGCCACACCTTTCTTTAGCTTCCTGCCAGCCACAGCCTCGTGCCGGACCTTATCGCGTGCTAGCGCTTCCTGCAAGATCATCACCAACGGCCCATTGCCCGACAGAAAGACAGAGTGAAGAGCGCTGTCCTTGTTCGTGTGTTGATTGGCAATATCCAGGCCGACAAGAGTTTTTCCCGCGCCCGGCACACCTGTCACTATACAAATCGATTTTGTTGCGTGCTCACGCGAAGACAAAATGATTTTGGATACTGCCGACGATGTTCGACGCAAGTTAATCGCTGAAGCATCGCTGCGCGAAATTTCGGATACCGCATGGCCGCTGTATAGGGCCATCGCCGCTTCAATGATGGTCGGTGTTGGGTGGTAGCCACCCGACTCCCACTTGGCGTAGTCAATAGCCTGTCCGTCTGCGAACAGCAGAACTTGGTCAAGAGCGTTCTTGAGCTGACTTGGCGACGCATTGATGGGGAACAGAACGCCGTCATTCTGAAGCGTGGTTGCAACGATCGAACGGTGATCGCGCGCCCGGGTCGCAACAAGGATGGGAGCTATTGTTTTGTCGTGTGTAGTCTCATGGAAATTCTTGAGATCCACTGCGTAATCGAGGACTTGATCAATCGCAGAAGAAAGGAACTCCTTTTCGCCTACCTTGAACTCAATTACAAAAATAACATGGTCAAGCAACAGAACGACATCAATACGTTTGCCAAGTCTCGGAACGGCGTACTCAAAATACACTTTGCCGTGCCCAGAGTAAGTTTCCAAAGTGACTTTCAACAACTTGACCTGTTCAAGCCAGGCATTGCGTTGAGGTCCCTCGATGCCAAAAGCGCTATTGCGAACCAGCGTGCCAAGTATTTCATCCGGCGAGCGGCTCAGAAAATCAGCTATTGCATCCGCGTAGTAGGCTCGGTTTTGAATTGTCACGGGTCCTGTCATCTCCCAATTTCCTGTTTTGGTGGAACCAGTCCTTTATACAGCAGCGGAAATATTGGTCGATATTCACCGTAGCAATGATTCGGGAATTTCGGCGTATCACGAGTATGTCGACCACGATCAACCATGAAAATCCAACATGCCATGTTCGAATTTCATGGTCTTTTGGACTGCCGTTGGTACGAAGGAAGCCCAGCACTGGCCTGCGCCCCTCAGCTATAGTGACTTCCGTGCCCACCGAAAAACCCAACTCCGTCAGCCTGATCGGCGTCCCCACCGACGTGGGTGCCAGCACGCTGGGCGCCCGAATGGGACCGGAGGCCCTGCGCGTCGCTGGCATTGCGCAGG
>CAIVLG010000095.1 GCA_903906695.1 uncultured beta proteobacterium
AAGTCTATTCCCCACCTAAGAGATTCCCGTCAGAGGAACGCCGACCGTGGAAAAGAGCCCGCCAAACCCTCTTTTTTTTAGAGAAAACTCATGACCAAGACCTTCAGCGCCAAACCCGCTGACGTGGTGCACGAGTGGTTTGTGATTGACGCGACCAACAAGGTCCTCGGACGAGTAGCCAGCGAAGTTGCTCTCCGTTTACGCGGCAAACACAAGGCCATTTACACGCCTCACGTCGATACCGGTGACTTTATCGTCATCATCAACGCAGCCCAGCTGCGCGTCACCGGCGCCAAGCCGCTTGACAAGGTGTACTACCGTCACTCGGGTTATCCGGGCGGCATTACGGCCACCAACTTCCGTGACATGCAAGCCAAGCACCCGGGACGCGCTTTGGAAAAAGCCGTCAAGGGCATGTTGCCCAAAGGGCCGCTGGGTTACGCCATGATTAAGAAGCTCAAGGTGTACGGCGGTGCCGAGCACCCGCACACTGCGCAGCAACCCAAAGTGTTGGAACTTTAAGGAGCCACTGATGATTGGTGATTGGAACAATGGTACCGGCCGTCGCAAATCCAGCGTGGCCCGTGTATTTCTGAAAAAAGGCTCCGGCCAGATCGTGGTGAACGGCAAAGACATTGAAAAGTTCTTTGGCCGTCAGACTTCGATCATGATTTGCAAGCAACCTTTGCTGTTGACAAACCACGCGCAGACATTTGACATCATGGTCAACGTCGCAGGCGGTGGCGAATCGGGTCAGGCCGGCGCCGTGCGCCACGGTATTACCCGCGCCCTGATTGATTACGATGCATCGCTCAAGCCCGAACTGAGCAAAGCCGGTTTTGTGACGCGTGATGCGCGCGAAGTCGAGCGCAAGAAGGTTGGTTTCCACGGCGCCCGTCGCCGCAAGCAATTCAGCAAGCGCTAATTCTGGCGGAAATCAGCGGCAATATCTTTGCCAGGAAACAGCTGCCAGAATGCAGGTTCTGGCAGCTGTTTGCATTTTGAGCGCTGGCAGCTAGACTCAGCAGTCCAGATGCGACTTCGATTGTTTCTTCGCCGCTTGACTGTCAGTGCCCCGCGCATGTTGGTGCGCAGCGCTTTGCCGTGGCCGTTTCGCTGGGCCGTGTTGGCGCTGGTTCTGGGTTTTTGTGCCGCCATCGGTCTGTGGGCGTTTGAGTTTGGCAAGGACATCGCCGGGCTCGACAACGATACCAAAGATGAGTTGCAGCGGGCGCGCTCCGAATTGGTCGGATTGCGGCAGCACCTGGCAACCCTGAAGGCTGAGCGTGACAAGGCGCAGTTGATCGCCGACACGTCCGAAACCTCAATGACGTCGGAAAAAGTGGCGCGAGCAAATCTGGCCAATCTGATCAAGCAACTGGAAGCCGAGAACCAGAGCCTGCGTGACGATTTGGGTTTCTTCGAGAAACTGATACCTGCCGCCGGAGGCGACGGCATTGTGATTCGCGGTCTGCAGGCTGAGCTGCGTGACGGACATCAAATTAGATGGCAGGTGCTGGTGATGCAGGGGCGCAAGAACGCGCCTGAGTTCAGTGGTCGACTTGAACTGACTTTTACCGGCCTCCAGAATGGGAAACCGTGGCTTGGAGTGCTGCGGGACGGGGCTCCTGCCTACAAACTGAGGCAGTATGGCCGTGTCGAGGGCGTTTTCGATTTGCCGCCTGCTGTCGCGGTCAAGGGCGTCAGCGCAAAAGTGATGGACGGGACTGTCACGAAAGCTGTCCAGTCCATCAAGTTATAGTTCAAAGTGTTATTCCAAAAGCTTTGTGGGTGATCAATATGTTCAACAAGAAGAAACAACCCCCGATTCGAAGCCTGATTGCCGAGGGTAGCCAGATCGACGGCAACCTCAGTTTTTCTGATGGTTTGCGAATTGACGGTACGGTCGTCGGAAACATCAGCGCCAAAGCGGATCAGGCCAGCATTCTGGTCATCTCGGAGGCAGGCAGGGTGACTGGTGCAATTGCTGCGGATCACATTATTCTCAATGGAATGGTCAGGGGGCCGGTGCATGCGCGGGTCATGCTCGAATTGCAGCCCAAGGCGCGAATTGAAGGCGATGTGCATTACACCGCCCTGGAGATGCATGAGGGAGCGATCATTGATGGGGTGCTGCGTCCCTGTATTGAGGGCGTGGACAAACCCGCACTAAAATTGGCAGCAAATAACAGCTAGCTGAATTGTTGAGCGAATTGCTGTAGTATTGCTACATCTTATTTTTCGGAGATAGCCATGAATTCCGTCGTCGAAGACACCCAACTTGAAATGCCCACCCCTATTCTTTTTACAGACAGCGCCGCTGCCAAAGTGGCAGACCTGATTGCCGAAGAGGGTAATCCAGACCTGAAATTGCGCGTCTTTGTGCAGGGCGGCGGATGTTCCGGCTTTCAGTATGGATTTACCTTTGATGAAGTTGTCAACGAAGACGACACGACCATGACCAAGAATGGTGTCTCGCTGTTGATCGATGCGATGAGCTACCAGTACCTGGTAGGCGCCGAGATTGATTACAAGGAAGATTTGCAGGGGGCACAGTTTGTGATCAAAAATCCGAATGCCACCACGACCTGCGGCTGTGGATCGAGCTTTTCGTAAACCAGTTCGGTCCTCACCCGGTCAAGTGAAGGCTGGGTAAATTGCACCCAATATGCGGGCGCCTCTGGCGCCCGTTACTGTTTTCAGACTGGCCGTTTCCCGCAGAACGGTCCTGCGTGCCAACCAGGCAAAAGCGGCCGCCTCGACCTGCAAGGGCGGTAGGCCATGATTGAGCGAGGAACTGACGCGTACGGATGGAAGATGTGATTGCAGGCGTGCCATAAGGTGAAGGTTGTAGGCGCCACCGCCGCACACGATCAGCTCTTTGCTTTCGACGCCATAGCGTTGGACGCTTTCAGCGCAGACTCTGGCGCTTTGTTCGGTCAGTGTCGCTTGCACATCGACAGGTGCCACATCGTGAACTTTCTCAAGTTGTGTGGAAAGCCATTTTGAGTTGAACAGGTCACGTCCGGTGCTTTTTGGCGCGGGCAGCGAAAAGTAGGGTTCTTCCAGCATAACTGCCAGCAGATCAGCGTTCACCTCACCCGAAGCGGCCCAGGCCCCGTTTGTGTCAAAAGCCTGACCACGATGCAGTTGACACCATCCATCCAACAGGGCGTTACCCGGCCCGCAGTCAAAACCGATCACGTCTTCGGTCAGTTTGGGTCCCAGCACGGTGAGGTTGGAGATTCCTCCGATATTGAGCGTGGTGATCGTTTTGCCAGCTACTCCGAACACCGATTGATGGAAGCCTGGCACGAGCGGCGCGCCCTGACCACCCGCGGCGACATCACGGCTGCGAAAATCTGCGACGACATCGATACCTGTCAGCTCGGCCAGCAGCGCCGGATTGTTGAGTTGCAAGGTGTAGCCGGTTTCGTCAAAAGATTGCGGCTGATGCCGAACCGTTTGCCCGTGCGCCCCAATGGCAACCACATTTTCACGGGCCTTGCCGGACTGACGAAGCAGATCGGCCACGACCTCGGCATAATCCCGTACCAGCGCATTGGCGGCCAGCGCCGAGCGATGCAACTCGTTGCTGCCGGGACTGTTCAGTGCCAGCAATTCCTGGGATAGGGCTTGCGAAAATGGGATGCTGACATGGGCCAGAATGGCTGGTCGTTGATTCGAAAGGTCTGCCAGAACGCCATCTACACCGTCCAGCGATGTGCCAGACATCAGGCCGATGTAGAGATCAGACACGTGGTGTCGCTGTGCTGGCAACTTACTCGATGCTTCCTTGTTGCATTGACGCTGCCGCCGCTAGAGCGATACGGTTATCAGCCGCAAGTCGCGCGAAAATGCTCCTTGAAGCGGCCGCTACTGGAACCGATTCGCTTTGGCGGGCGATCGTAAGCGGATCGCGATAGATTCCGTTGATACGGAATTCAAAATGCAAATGCGGCCCGGTCGCCCAACCGCTTGAGCCTACCGCACCAATAGTCTGGCCCTGGCTCACATTGGCTCCTTTGCGAACATTGATTCGGCTCAGGTGAGCGTATACGGTCTTATAGTTGTTTTGGTGCTTCAGGATGATCACGTTGCCGTAGCCATTCTGAATACCCGCGAAGTCGACCACACCATCGCCCACGCTGCGCACCGGAGTCCCTTGCGGAGCGCCGTAATCGACGCCCTGATGCGCCCGCATGGTCTGCAGGATCGGATGAAAACGCATTTTGAAACCGCTTGTGATTCTGGAAAATTCCATTGGCGAAGCCAGAAATGCCCGGCGCAGGCTTTGGCCATCGAGCGTGTAGTAGCCACCCTTGGCCCGGTTGTCTGCTGGGCGTAAGCTGGCGCTCATCGAGGCGTTGCCGCTGCCGGTTGCCGGGTCCTGAAACCACATGGCCTGGAAAGTCTTGCCATTGTTGACGAACTCGGCACTCAGCACACGTCCAGACCTGAGCGGTTCGCCGTCGCCTTCAAGTGTTTCGTAAACAACGGAAAAGCGGTCCCCCTTGCGCAACGCGCGATGGAAGTCAATGTCCCCGGAAAATATTTCAGCCAACTGGGTGGCGATACTGTCAGGTATTCTGGCCTCGTCGGTTGCCGCGAAAAGCGAGCTCTGGATCGTGCCGCTGGCGAGTCGGGTGGAAGCGGTCAGGGCGTCAGCTTCAATTCGCGACAGAAAACCTGAGGCTGTCTTTTCAATTACCAAACGGTTGAAGCTGCCATTCTCGTCCGGGCTCCAGCGCGCGCTGAGTTTTAGCAAATGGTTGTTGTCGCTTGTTTCTGCCGTCACGTTGCGGCCACTGCGTCCGAACAGTACCTGGCGGGAAGTGGCATTTGAGCGCAGATAAGCCGCAGCGACCGGATCGTCAACGCCCAGGCGACTCAGCAAAGTGTCGGCGGTATCGGTAGAGCGGGTGACCTCGGACCGGAACAGGTTGAATGACGCAACGTTCAAGTCGGAGGGCAGATTCAATGGCAGGGCTGGCACTGATTCGAGTACTTCCTGCACCGGCAGGTCTGAGACATCAGGCGCCAGATTCGCGAGTGCCAACGCACCGCCTCCAGCACTCAGGATCAGCGCTGCAAAGGCGGTCGTGATTCGTCCGGGGAAACGTTTTACGGTCCGGTCAAGAAAGGTCAACAGGGCGTTGCCAAAGCCAACAAGCTTGTGTATCAAAAGATGGGTTCCGGATCAGAGTTGGCTTGTGGGCAAGCGGGAAGATAAGGCGGTACTCACCGGGGGCGATTTAAAATCAGACTGTAGAGCAAGCGCGAAGTATAGCTTCGCTTCAAACCACCGCATCAAGACTTACCCTTATGAATCAAGCCCTGGCCCCCGAGTTTCCCGTCACAGACCGCGTTCGGGAGGCGCTTGCTGTGTCTTTGCGGGCTTGTGAAGAGTTGATTCCGCAGGAAGATTGGGTCAGGAAGCTGGCGCGCTCGCAGGCCACCGGCACGCCCCTTCGCATCAAGCTCGGACTGGATCCGACCGCGCCCGACATTCATATCGGGCACACCGTGGTGCTCAACAAGATGCGGCAATTGCAGGATTTGGGGCATACCGTTATCTTTCTGATAGGGGATTTCACGACGCTGATTGGTGACCCGTCGGGTCGCAACAGCACCCGGCCGCCGTTGTCGCGCGAGCAGATTGAAGTCAATGCGCAAACCTATTACCGTCAGGCATCGATGGTGCTGGACCCGTCAAAAACCGAGATTCGCTACAACAGCGAATGGGGCGATGCACTGGGTTCGCGTGGCATGATTCAATTGGCGGCGAAATACACCGTGGCCCGCATGATGGAGCGCAATGATTTTCATGAACGCTTCAAATCCGGCGCACCGATAAGTGTGCACGAGTTCTTGTACCCGTTGATGCAGGGTTACGACTCGGTTGCGCTCAAAAGTGACCTGGAACTGGGCGGCACAGACCAGAAATTCAACTTGTTAATGGGGCGGCACCTGCAAGCCGACTACGGGCAGGAGCCGCAATGCATCTTGACAATGCCGCTGCTGGAAGGTCTCGACGGCGTGGAGAAAATGTCCAAGAGCAAGAACAACTACATCGGCATTGCCGAGGATGCCAACACCATGTTTGCCAAGGTGCTGAGTATTTCGGATCTGTTGATGTGGCGCTGGTACGCCCTGCTGAGTTTCAGGAGCGAGGCCGAAATTGCGGTTCTGAAGGCGGAAGTCGCGGATGGTCGCAACCCCAAGGATGCCAAAGTGGCGCTGGCCCGCGAGATTACCGCGCGTTTTCATTCGATGGCAGCAGCTGCGGCCGCAGAGCAGGACTTCATAAATCGGAGCCGAGGGGGCGTGCCTGACGAAATCGCCGAGTTGTTGCTGCCCTTGGGCGAGGGCGGCGTTCCGTTGGGAGTGGGTGCCTTGCTCAGGCTGGCGGGGCTTGCCGCCTCCAGCGGCGAGGGCAATCGATTGATCGATGGCGGTGGCGTGCGCATTGATTCGATCGTGATTAGCGACAAAGGATTGAAGCTCGGCCAGGGCACTTACGTGGTGCAGGTCGGAAAGCGCAAGTTTGCCCGAGTCACCTTGGCTTGAATTTTGAGGACCCCATTGTGCCAATGCTCTGAACATGATTGCACTGCTGCAACGCGTCAGCCAGGCGCAGGTTTTAGTGGACGGCCAGAGCGTGGGAGCGATCGACGCCGGATTGCTGGTGCTGCTGTGCGCCGAGCGGGGCGACAGCGAGCGCCAGAGCGACAAGATGTTGGACAAGATCGTGAAACTGCGTATCTTCAGCGATGACGCTGGCAAGATGAACCGCAGTGTGCAGGATATTGACGGTTGCGGCACTACCGGAGAATTGCTGGTGGTCAGTCAGTTCACGCTGGTTGCCGATGCTTCGGGCGGTAACCGGCCCAGTTTCACAAACGCTGCCAGGCCCGACGAAGGACGCCGGCTGTACGATTATTTTGTGGCGCGGGCCAGGCTGGTGCATTGCAAGGTGCAGACCGGGCAGTTTGGCGCCGACATGCAAGTGCACTTGGTGAACGACGGGCCGGTGACGATTCCGTTGCGCATTGCGTCAGAATCCGTAATAGATTGAGGTCACATCAGAGCCTTGCTGCAGCGAGGGCAATGTCATAATCCAGCACGCGCAGTCGGGATTGACTTGCCATATGCTGAAAAATAGTCTCAAGCTCAAAATCAGTTTGTATTTGTACATCGTTCTGTCAACGGCGATGGTCCTGTTTACCCTGCTGATCCTGAAGCAACGGCAGGAAGAATTGCAAGGCGTGGTGGCCCGGCATGTGACCCAAATCTCGGAGATGGTGGTCGCCAGCACCCGCTACACGATGCTGGTGAACAAGCGTGACATTGTCGAGAAGATCATCGAGGACGTTGGCCGGCAGAAGGGTATTGAGCGCATCAGGGTGATCAGCAAGGACGGCACGATCATCCATTCAAACCGCAAATCAGAAGTTGGCTATTCAGTTGAGCAAAAGGACGAACCTTGTATCAACTGTCATCTGACCAACCAGCCCTTGAAGCAGGTCCCTGACGACAAGCGCTGGAAAATTATCGAAACCGCAGGTGGACATCGAGTGCTGGGTACCATGCACGCGATACGCAATGAAGCCTCTTGCTCGTCGGCATCGTGTCACGAGCATCCGCCGGGCCAATCAGTTCTTGGCATCGTCGATGTTGCTTATTCGCTCGACGAGATGGACCAGTCCATGAGGTCGCATGCGGTTTACGTGATGGCTATTTCGATTGGCTTCATCCTCCTTTTTTCTCTTACGGTTGGTGTGTTGTTGAAGCGCGTCATATACCGTCCTTTGAGAGACTTGGAATTGGGTGCGGAAAAAGTGAGCGCTGGCCAGCTCGATCATGCAATTCCAGTGCGCAGCAATGATGAATTGGGTCGTGTCGCCGGGTCGTTCAATCATATGACCGCCGCGCTGGATGAGTCGCGGCGGGAGATGCAGCAGTTGGTGCAGACGCTGGAGCTGAAGGTCGCCGAAAGGACCAAGGAACTTCTTGCCGCCAAAGCCGAAGTGGCACAGGGCGAAAAACTGGCCTCGATCGGTGTTCTGGCATCCGGTATCGCGCATGAATTGAACAATCCATTGACGGGTGTGCTGACCTTCACCTCCTTGATGCGCAAGAAAGTGCCAGACGGCAGTGAGGACGCCGAAGATCTGGATCTGGTGATCCGCGAAACCAAACGCTGTGCCAGCATCATTAAGCGACTGCTTGATTTTGCGCGCGAAAAAGTCCCGGTCAAAGGTTACTACAAGCTCAATCAGATCATTGAAGACACGGTGCGGTTTGTCGAGCGACCAGCGTCCCTGCAACAGATTGAAATTTCAATGGATCTTGATCCGGCGTTGCCACAGTTGTGGGGTGACGCCGACTTGATCAAACAGGTTCTGTTGAATCTGCTGGTCAATGCGCAGCAGGCGATTGAGGGCAAGGGAAGCATCAGGGTGCAGACCCATCCGCTGGTGACACCGCTCAGTGCAGTATCAGGCGCGCAAGCGGTGCCGATGGTCGAAATCGTGATCACCGATACCGGTTGCGGCATTCCGCAAGCCAATTTGCAGCGAATTTTTGAGCCGTTCTTTACTTCCAAGGAAGTTGGCAAAGGAACCGGCTTGGGTTTGTCTGTCAGTTATGGCATTGTCAAAGCTCACGGAGGCAAGATCAGTGTTGAAAGCGTCGTTGGTAGCGGAACCACTTTTCGCGTGCATCTGCCGATCACGCCCGCACCGAATGAAACCGAATCCAATCCAAATGAGAGTACCCCATGAGCGCCAGAATCCTGATCGTTGATGACGAGGAAATTGTCATTCGGAGTTGCCGACGCATCCTCGGCGACAGCAACCTGTATGCGCTTGATTCGGCGCCGGGTGGCATGGAAGCCCTGCGCAAAGTCGACGAAAACGAGTACGACCTGCTGGTGCTGGACATCATGATGCCCGGCATCGACGGCCTTGAAGTATTGCAGCAAGTCAAGGAGCGGCATCCCGATGTTGATGTGATCATGGTCACCGGACTGTCTCAGGTCCAGACCGCAGTCAAGGCCATGAAACTCGGTGCCTTTGACTACCTGCCCAAACCGTTTGACCCGGATGAACTCAAGCATGTAGTGGATCGTGCCCTGGAGCGCCGTCGTCTGTTGCAGGAGAACCGCAATCTAAAAAGCGAAGTGGGTTCCAAGTACCGCTTTGAAAACATCATCGGCGCCAGCGCGCCAATGCAGGCGGTGTACGGACTGATTGCAAAGTGTGCGCCCACCAATACCACGGTCCTGATCACCGGTGAGAGCGGAACCGGCAAGGAAATGATTGCCCGTGCCATTCACTACAACAGCCTGCGCAAGGATCAGCCCTTTGTTGCCGTCGATTGCAACACACTGAGCGAAAACCTGCTGGAGAGCGAACTGTTTGGTCACACCAAGGGGTCGTTCACAGGTGCGGTGGCCAACAAGCGGGGCATGTTCGAGATTGCCAACAATGGCACTTTGTTTCTGGATGAATTCGGAAACATTCCGCTTTCAACGCAGGCCAAATTGCTGCGTGTCGTCCAGGAGCGCGAATTCAGGGCGGTGGGTAGCACCGTCACTCAGAAGACCAACGTCAGGCTGGTCGCTGCGACCAACAAGGACCTCAAGGCCATGGTCGCAGCGGGAACCTTCCGCGAGGATCTTTACTATCGCATCAATGTCTTTCCGATTCACGCGCCGGCTTTGCGCGAGCGTCGCGACGATATTCCGGCACTGGCCTTTCACTTTTTGAAGAACTTCTGCAACGAACTGGAAAAACCGGTATCTGAAATTTCCGAAGCAGCCATGAGCACACTGGTTCATTACGACTGGCCGGGCAACGTGAGAGAACTCGAAAACACGATCCATCGGGCCGTGATCCTGGCGTCCGACAAGGCCATTCATCAAGCGCATCTGGTCAACATCATCGATAGCTCGCCGCGGCTGGATCTTGAAGTGCCAAGAACCGGCGAAGATCTCAAGCGCTTGAAAAAGATAGCGAGAGAAAAGTCGGTCGAGGAAGTTGAGAAGTTATTTATTCAGGAAACGCTCAAGCGAAATGCGTCCAATGTGACCAAGAGCGCCGAAGAAACTGGCATGCAACGCTCCAATTTTCAGGCCTTGATGAAGAAGTACAACATCCGGGTGCGCGACACGGAATACGATCCGGACCAAGCCGAACCTTCCTGAAGCAAGGCGTCACAGCGAGGCGCGCAGCCTCGCCAGTCGGTTTTTCAGTGGCCGGTTTCCTGTTTCGGCTCGTCCTCGATTTCCTCAAAGCCTGTGATCATGGCTTTAAAGTGCGCCGAAGCCGTGTGGCCAAGACTGGCGAGGTAGACGTGCACGATGATAAAGCCGCAGAATACGATGAAGAGCAGCACGTGCACCGTGTCCACGACGCGCACGCCACCGAGCATCTCGACCATTGTTGAAAAGCGCGTCACGTCCCATAGCAGCAGGCCGGTGACGAACATGATCGGAACCAGCAGCATCATGATGATCTGGTAGAGCATGCTTTGCAGGGCATTGAATTTGTGATAGGCACTGGGGTGATGCGGGTTGGGTTCACCCCTGAAGATGCCATAGCCGTAGAACTGCATTTGGCGGAAGCTGGCCTGGAAATACTTTTTTGGACTCAGCTCAGGGTGATAGACCTTGATCTTGTCGGTAAAGAGATAAAAACCCAACCAGACAAAGAAATTGGCAATCAGGACGAAGCCAATCCAGTTGTGAATGACCACGGCAGTTCTGAATGGCAACAGCTGGATCAGGTCGAGGTACCTGATTTGAAGGCCGGTGGCGATCAGCAGCATGAAACCAAAGGCATTGGTCCAGTGCCAGAGCCGGACAGGGAGGGGATGGATATACAGTTTTTCCATGTCGATCTCCTTCTATTTTTCAGTATTCTGGGCCGCTGCAAGCCTCTCAGCTTCGAGCCGCTGTCGCACGCTCTTGAACATCCGCTTTACCGTCATGTGTACCAGTGGGACGCTGATTGCGCCCAGCAGGACCAGGACCAGCAAGACGTCAAGTAATTTGATGCGTGTACTGCCGATCGCGTAAAACCCTTTCACCGAGTCAATGGCAGTCAGGGAATTCAACACGTCTTTCTGTATGCCATGGCGCAACGGTCGGCCATCGGGCCCTGCGATTGTCAGCGTGACACTTTGAAAGGCCGCCGCCCCCTGTTTGTGGCACACATCGCAATCCTTGATGGCTTTGGACTTCTCGGCCAATTGATGTGCTTCAACACCCGAGCGCACCTCCAGGCGGCCGCGCAACACCATCTTCCCGTCGCCTCCATCCTGATTGAATTCTTTCAGCAGGCTCCATAGGGCACGCTCGTCCAATCCCATGTCCTTGGTATCCGCCGCATCGGTCCTTCTTTCGAATTTGGGTACACCAGTCTTTTCTGTAACCTGCCGCTTTGCCGTGCCATCGTAGAGTCTGAGGTTCACCCGGCGCTGCGCGTCTGGCGCATGACAGACCGGACAGGAGATGGCCTCAAAGTGCAACGCCGTATTGGGCAGCCAGTCCTTGTGCTGATTCATTGCCTCTTTGTGGCAGACCAGGCAGGCGTCCTTGACACCGTCACCCAGCGACGCCGCTTTGACGTCGTGCGCTTGATGGCAATTGGCGCAAAGTGGCGCGGTCTTGCCTTTTGCCACGCGCTCCAGCCCGTGCACATCCTTGGAATATGCCTTGAAGATTTCCTGATGGCATTTTGCACAGGGCGTCTCGGCGATCGGTCCGACAATCTTTGTCGAGCGCACCGTATGCGGATTGTGGCAATCGGAGCACAGGGGTGCCTTCGTACTGCCAGCCTTAATCAATGCTGCATGAACGCTGTCCTCATATTGGGTAAATTTCTTCTTGTGACAATCGCGGCAAGTCTCGCGCAGGGTCAGGGAGAAGTCCCTCTTGCTTGCTATCGACGCTTTTGCCTTGCCATGGGTCTTGGAGTCGATGCTCGAATGACAATCCTCACAACTTGCAGCGTTGTGCATGGATTCGACAAACGCCTTGGTTGAGATCGCCAGGGACAGTGTCTCTCCGTTATCGAGAGTCTTACCCACGCCCTCCTTGTCGTGACAACCGAGGCAGACTTTGTTCTCTTTGGACGGCTCAGCTTCTCCAGCATGGGCGCAGAGCCCAGCCGTTGCCAGAAAAAATACAAGCAAGATTGCCAGGACAAAACTCATTGGGTGTGATGAATGGGCCATCCGTCCCAGTGCGCAGGAGTTCTTCATGCGGGTTTCCCTTCTTATCGCTTCATTCCAGCAAAAAACCATCGGAGCCAATTGTCGGCCCTGATGGTGGTCAACTTGTCGCTGCTTGCAGGATTGATTGAGCGATTCGTGACATATCTCAATGCTTTATTCTTTATTTGGTTTTGGCCTTCAAGGCCTGGGCCCCAATCTTTGCCAGCATCACCATGCCCACAAACGGCAGCATCACCGCATAAGCCAGTCCGATAAACGGAGCGGCCAGAAAGAGCGCGATGTTCTTGATCCTGCTCTCACGCGGTTGTGCCTCGGCCTGCACCTGTTCTTTGACCACACGTTCAGGTTCAGCCTGAACAGCACCCTGCAACGCATGTTCGGCACTCTGCTCGATCATCTCGGGCGAGAGCGGCTTGCGCACAAACTCTGACACGCCCGCCGCCTTTGCCCTGGCCTCATTCTCCGATGTGCCATAACCGGTAATGATCACCACCGGGGTCCAGGGCTGAGA
>CAIVLG010000096.1 GCA_903906695.1 uncultured beta proteobacterium
ACTCCATGGTCTCCAACTTTCGACAAGTCAAAACGATGGTGCCATCATAGCGTTGCGGCAGTACGATAGGCGGGGTCGCGCCCCGGTTGGCGCCTCACTTTCTCTTGCTTCGCTCAAACATCTGAGCTTCTTTCTCCGATCAAGCCTGCGCTACTCGCCTCCGCATAGCCGGAAGTTCAATTGGTTCTCTCGGATTACGCTGCACACTGCGGTCCCAACGCATGTGATCCGTCATTCGACAAGTGACTGACGTTTCGTTGATGTGCGTCAATCAGTTGTTTATTCGTCTGTCAAGAATGCCCACTGGTAGGCGCACACTGACCGAAAAGTATCAATTCGTAAGTAGAGCCTATGAAGACTGGCGACTTCCAGTGGCGGTCACTCAAAGCAAGAGTGACCCTGACCACATTGATAATCCTAGTACTCGGCATCTGGTCGCTGGCGCTTTATGTCAGCAAGACCTTGCGCGACGACATGGAGCGCTTGCTTGGCGATCAGCAACAGGCGACAGTCGGATTGGTTGCTGCCGCCATCAATTCTGACTTCAGAGAACGTTTCGATGCGCTTCACCGGGCTGCGCTCGAAGCAGATGCTCAGCTGATTAGTGATCCGACGGCACTGCAAAAGAAGCTCGAACTACGCCCGTTGCTTCAAGTTCTTTTCAACGTTGGCGTCTTCATCACGCGAAGTGATGGTGTTGCAGTCGCGGAGTTTCCACTGATAGGTCGAGTTGGTCTGAACTATATGGACCGCGACCACGTTGCGGCCGCGTTGACCGAGGGCAAAGCCACGGTTGGCAAGCCGACAGTTGGCAAGAGGGTACGCGCCGCAAGTTTTGCAATGACTGTCCCCATTTTTAATTCAGATGGGAAAGTGATAGGTGCGATAACCGGGGCCACCGACCTAAGCAAGCCCAATTTTCTTGAAGACGTCAGCAAAAGCCGCTACGGCCAGAGCGGCGGCTATCTTGTGGTCGATCCCAAGAGCAGGCAATTTGTCATAGCGACAGCCAACAATCAAAAACTGATCATGCAGCCAATACCAGTTCCAGGCGTCAATTCCGTGCTGGATCGTCGCCTGCAGGGTTTCGACGGGTCCGCCGTCAACGTCAGTTCCCAGGGCATCGAGGTATTGACCTCTTCAGGCCGCATCCCGACAGCGGACTGGTTTGTGATTGCAACGCTGCCAACGCAGGAGGCATTTGCACCGATCGACGCGATGCTGGAACGCACAACCATTGCAACCATTCTTCTCACACTGTTTGCCGGCGCTTTGGCGTGGTGGTTTTTGAAACGCCAGCTGACACCCGTGCTGAACACGATCAAAACACTGTCTGATCTGTCCGAATCAAACTTGCACCCGCAGCCCTTGACCATCACAAGCAAAGATGAAATCGGCGACCTGATAGCTGCATTCAACCGCCTTATAGGCACTCTGGGAAGCCGCGACGAAGCGCTGAGAAGTAGCGAGCAATACGCACGGGCCGTCATAGAGTCTTCTCCTGTGCCGCTTGCCATCAACGATGACAACGGAAACATCACGTACTTGAACACGGCGTTCCTGCAATCGATTGGCTACACGCTGAGCGAAATCCCGGTTCTGAAGGATTGGTGGATTCGTGCCTACCCGGACCCGCAATACCGGCAATCTGTCGTGCAGAACTGGGCCGCCCACCAGGGAGAGGCCACGAGCTCGGGCAAGCCCTTTGTTCCTCTGGAGGTCAACATCCGGTGCAAGGACGAGGCGACACGCACCTATGTTTGCAGCGCGACTCCGATGGGCGATACGATGTCAGGAAATCACCTGGTCGTCCTATATGACATCACCGAGCGCAAGCAGTTGGTGGATAGTCTGAAGGAAAGCGAAGCCTTCGGGCAGAGAATCCTTGATTCCATGATGTCGCAGATTGCCGTGCTCGATAGCAGCGGGGTGATACTGGCGGTCAATAAACCTTGGCAACGGTTCGCGCTGGAGAATGGTTTGCAGCCCGGCGTCCCGGCACCCAGAACCGGCGTCGGCGTGAACTACCTTGATATTTGCAGGGGCGTCTCTGAAGATGAAGCAGAGCACGCCGTGAACGCCGCCCGGGGTATTCAAGCAGTGATTGACGGCGACCTGCCAACCTTTAGCATTGAGTACCCATGCCACTCATTGACGGAGCAGCGCTGGTTCAGGATGGTGGTGACTCCCATGGAAAGCGATCGACCCGGTCGCGTAGTCGTCACGCACACGGAGATCACCACGCGGGTGCTGAACGCTCAGAGAATTGAGGTCCTCCTGCACGAGCAGAAAGTGATACTGGACAACGAACTGGTTGGCATCGTCACCGTCAAGGATCGCAGGATCGTCTGGGCGAACCCGGCCTTTGAAAAGATGCTGGGCTACGAGTCGGGAGAACTCAATGGAACGTTCACTCGCCAGAACTATCCCAGTGAGGAGGCTTTTCAATCGTTCGGGGCAGCCGCCTACCCGGTGCTATCTGATGACAAAGTGTTTCGTACACAGATCGAACATGTTCGCAAGGACGGTCGGCACATCTGGGTGGATGTCAGTGGCGCAATGATGGACCAGCAAAGCGGCCAGTCGCTTTGGGGCTTTATCGACATCACCGAGCGCAAACAGCTGGGAGAAGAAGTTGCTCTTAGCGAGAAACGCATGGAACTAGCCCTTGCCGGTGGCGATCAGGCAACCTGGGACTGGCACATACCAAGTGGCTCGCTGATCTTCAATGCCCGTTGGGCGGAGATGCAGGGCTTTACCCTGGAAGAACTCGCTCCGAGAGTCGAGAGCTGGGAATCACGGGTTCATCCCGATGATCTGCCCAAGGCAAAAGAGGCGCTAGATCGGCACTTTATGGGTATTACCGCGGTTTACGAATCAGAGCACCGGGTTATGCACAAGGACGGGCACTGGGTCTGGGTGCGTAGCCGTGGCAAAGTGGTTGAACGAGACAGTGACTCAAATCCAGTTCGTGCTTTGGGCACGGCTAACGACATCGGCAATCGCAAACGTGCTGAGGTAGCGCTGCGAGAGAGCGAAGACCGTTTTCGCGCAGCGGCTGACAGCGCCCCGGTCCTGATCTGGATGGCTGGGTTGGACAAGCTCTGTTACTGGTTCAACAAGGTATGGCTAGAATTCACGGGCCGCACTATGGAGGAGGAGTTTGGCAATGGCTGGGCCGAAGGGGTCCACCCGGAAGACTTCCAGCGCTGCCTTGACACCTACGTCACGGCGTTCGATGAGCGACGGGAATTCTCCATGGAATACCGCCTGCGCCGACATGATGGGGAGTATCGCTGGGTGCTCGACCACGGTGTACCTCGCCTTGACCCTGAAGGTACTTTCCTGGGCTATATCGGCACCTGTACCGACATCACCGAGCAAGTTCTCAGTGCCCAGAAGATTGACACCTTGATGCGCGAGCAAAAGGCAATAGTGAACGACCCTCGCCTAAAGGCGAGGGCTTCGTGATTACGGCTCAAGCCGGTGAGGGTCAGCCTGACGGCCGACGTCCTACACCACCTTGAAATTGTCATCGGGCATCTCTGGCTTCTGATCCTCAATGTATTTCTTCCACACTTCATCCGTTACATTGCCGCTACTCGCTACCCAGTAGCCTCGACCCCACAAATGCTGACCCCAGTACCGTTTCCTCACTCCAGGAAACTCCGACAACAGCCGGTGCGAACTCTTCCCCTTCAGATACTGCACCGCCTTGGACACCGACAGATGCGGCGGTATCGAGATCAGCATGTGCACGTGGTCCCGGTTGATTGCCCCAGCATAGATCGTCATCTCCTGACTTCGTGCTATCTCCCTGAGCAGCTCCCGCGTTCGCTCTCCTACATCCCCAACCAGCACCGGATACCGGTACTTCGTGATCCACACCAGGTGGTACTTGCAGTCCCATACACTGTGGCTTGCCGACTTGTAGTCCTTCATCCCACAATCTTAGCCCGGTCGCCTGAAGGCGAGGGGTTTACGGATCCCCTACGGGGGACTCTAAACAACGAACTGGTCGGGATTATGACCACCAAGGATCGGGTCATAGGTTGGGCCAATCCCGCATTTGAGAAATTGTTTGGTTATGAGCGTGGCGAAATGGCCGGTGTTTCCATTCGCGTGGGTTATTGCAGCGACGAAGCGTACCAAGCCTTTGGTAGGGAGGCGTACCCGGTGATCTACGCAGGCGGTTCCTATCGAACGGAACAAGAATGCCAGCGCAAAGACGGCTCCAGATTCTTCGCCGATGTGAGCGGCTTAATGCTGTCACCCGAGACTGGGGAGACTCTTTGGTGCTTTGTTGACGTAACTGATCGAAAGCGCAAGGAGCAGGAGATCACGCAACTTGCCTTCAACGACACACTGACAGCATTGCCCAATCGCCGCTTGCTTGTTGACCGACTGAGCCAGGCGATGACTGCGAACAAGCGCAGCGACCGACATGGAGCCGTCATCTTCATTGATCTTGACAATTTCAAGGCACTCAATGACGCCCATGGGCATGGCGTTGGTGATTTGCTGCTGCTTGAAGTGGCAGATCGGCTGAAGGGCTGTGTCCGCGAGATTGACACTGTGTCGCGCTTTGGCGGTGATGAATTCGTGGTACTGCTGGGCGACCTGACAACGAATCAGGTTCACGCTACAGAACTTGCGAATAAAGTGGCTGAGAATATTCGAGTCAGCCTAGCGCTGCCCTACGTGCTCGCCGGTGGCAACGAGTCTGAAACGATCGAGCATCGGTGCAGCGCCAGTATTGGCGTGGTGCTGTTCTCCAAGCAGCACCAAAGCCAGGAAGACCTGTTGAAGTGGGCCGATGTGGCGATGTATCGCTCAAAGGCTGAGGGGCGCGACCGCGTAACCTTCATGGCCGAGAGGCGTGCCAAGCAGCGTTCTTGACCAGCGAGTTGCCGGTCGATGCCAACTTCTCTCCCCATCTCCGAGCATGACAAGCGCCTGGGCGCTTGCGTGCGTGAGCGAGATACTGTCGCTCGGGTAGGTGCTGATGAATTTGCCGTGTTGCTGGCTGAGCTGGATCAAAACTGGCTGGATGCCGCGATGCTGGCAGAAGCCGTAGCGCACAAAATACTGGACGCACTCGGGCAGCCCTATCAACTCGATGGTTCCGAGGTGTCCTGCACCGCCAGCATAGGCATCGCCCTATTCGGCGAACAGCACGATGATGATGTCGAAGCACTCAAGCGAGCCGAGATGGCGATGTATCAGGCCAAGGCCCAGGGTCGCAACACGCTGCGCTTCTTTGACCCCAAGATGCAGGCCGTTGTCAATGCCCGGGTTTCGATGGAGTCAAGTCTTCGCGACGCAATGGCTAACGATCAGCTTGTGCTGCACTACCAGCCGCAAGTGACAGACCAGGGCCAGATCACGGGAGTTGAGGCATTGCTGCGCTGGCTTGATCCCAATCGGGGCATGGTCTCCCCGGCAGAGTTCATCCCGGTGGCAGAGGAAACGGGTCTGATCGTGCCGATTGGCGATTGGGTACTGGAGACTGCCTGCAAGCAACTCGCGCAATGGGCCAGTCAACCCGGGATGACCCACCTGACGATGGCAGTGAACGTCAGCGCAAAGCAATTCCACCAGAGAGACTTTGTCGATCGGGTGCTGATGACGCTGGAGCGCACAGGAGCAAAGGCGGATCGACTCAAGTTGGAGCTGACAGAGAGTCTGCTGGTTGAAGATGTCGAAGGTGTGATCGTCAAGATGAACGCCCTCAAGGCAAGAGGGGTGACCTTCTCGCTCGATGACTTCGGCACAGGCTATTCGTCCTTGTCATACCTCCAGCGACTGCCCCTGGATCAACTCAAGATCGACCAGGGGTTTGTGCGCGACATCCTGATCAACCCCAATGACGCCGCGATTGCCAAGATGGTGGTCGCCCTTGCTGACAGCCTGGGGCTGACCGTCATCCCAGAGGGCGTGGAGACCCAGGCACAGCGAGATTTCCTCTTGGGCCTGGGATGCCACAACTTCCAGGGCTATCTGTTCAGCAGACCTCTGCCGATTGATGAGTTTGAGGCGTTCGTGAAGCGAGGTTGAGGCACCTTCTGCGACTGCTTTGGAGCGACCAGTTCTGAAAATTCAACGTCGGTTATGTGTCTGACCCGGTAATTGGTACTGTTGTCCCAATGCCCAGTTTGGAACTGACAACAACGCAAGGCGAAGATGGGGCGGCATCCGCCCCACCCTCGCCGACTCAGTCTCAAATTGCCGTTGATTAAACCATGAAAAGCCGCATCAACCCATGTGCAAACCGCCGTTGACGGAGAAGTCAGCGCCGGTTGAGTAGCTGCCTTCATCCGACGCCAGCCATGCGATGATGGACGCGATCTCGCTGGGTTCACCCAGGCGCTTGACCGGCACCGTTGCGATGATCTTGTCGAGCACGTCCTGGCGGATCGCCTTCACCATGTCGGTCCCAATGTAGCCGGGACTCACGGTGTTGACCGTTACGCCCTTGGTCGCCAATTCCTGCGCCAGCGCCATGGTAAAGCCGTGCATGCCAGCTTTGGCGGCTGAATAATTGGTCTGACCGGCCTGCCCTTTGGCGCCGTTGACCGACGAAATATTGATGATCCGGCCCCAGCCCTTTTCCACCATGTCGGCGACCACCTGCTTGGTGACGTTGAACATCGAGTTGAGGTTGGTTTCAATCACCGCGTCCCAGTCCTCGCGCGACATCTTGACAAACATCCGGTCACGCGTGATGCCAGCGTTGTTGACCAAAAGGTCAATCGGGCCGTGTTCCGCTTTGGTCTTGGCGAACGCTGCAACCGTCGAATCCCAGTCACCGACATTGCCGACCGAGGCGTAGAACGTGTAGCCCAGAGCGGTCTGCTCAGCCAGCCATTTGGCATGGTCGCGCGTCGGTCCGCAACCGGCGATGACTTTGAAGCCCTCTTTGTGCAGACGCTGACAAATGGCGGTTCCGATGCCACCCATGCCGCCCGTGACATACGCTACTTTTTGACTCATTTTTTGTACTCCTGAATTGATGAACAATAGTGCTCGGACCCACTATAGCGATATATTCCCCGCGCCGCATTGCGGAAAACACTGATGCCGGGACTCAACGCTTGCCAAGAGATCCCTTCCAGTCACGGAAGACGTCGACGTCGAACCCATCCGGATAAAACAGAAAGCCCGGCTTGTGACCTCTGGTGTCGGTAACACCGTATTGCCAGATGAATTCCTTGGTCTTGCGGTCAATCACCAGCACCCGATCGCGCAGATCATCGACCACAAAAATATCACCGGTATCGGGCAGTTCGCGCGCAATGCTGGAGTGGTCCAGCATCTTCTCACCCTCTTTGACAAAGTACTCCCAACTGATCTTGCGGGTCGCGGGGTCAAAGATCACGACGCGTCCGGGTTTCCAAAAATCAGCAACGATCACCTGCCTGCCATCGACTGTCATGAAAGCGTCGGATGGATAGCGAATATTTGGCGCCTTGATGCTCCACAACACCTTTCCTTCACGTGTAATGCGCGAGACCCACGAACCTGAAATTTCGGTCACCAGAATATCACCGTTGTCCAGTGGTGTGGCGCCATTGGGGTGCGCCAGCTGATGCGGAGGATTGTGGACGCACTTGCCAGGTTTGCCCCATTGTGTGACGACGCTGTTGTCCTTCGGATCAATAATCAAAATGCGGCAATTGCGGATATCGGCCGTAATGAATTTGCCGTCCGCCAGCAGATGCGCGTCGTCCGGATAATTGAGAAACCCCCGGTCCTTACCTCGAAAATCCGGTGTGCCATAGGTCCAGGCAAGTTGCTTCTTCTCGTAGTCGACAATGTGCACGTCGAAATTGTCTTCCTCACTCACCGCAAGCAATTTGCCATCGGGCGAAAAATTCACGTCCTCATTGCCGCGATAAATCTTCAGGCTGGGCGAGACAAACTCCCAAACAATGCTTTTGTCGGGCGCAATTTCAATCAGTCGGTTGTTTCGTCGATCCGCGATCACGATCGGGTAAGGTAATGGCTTTCCCCAGGAAGGCACCGGAATCTTTCGACTGCCAGTGACCGGCGGGATCGATGGCAAGGTGGCGCCGCTCGAGACAATTCCGGCCCCGGTCATTTCTGCGCTGACTGTCACCTCGATCCCAGGCGATTTCGGTTTTCCCGGCTTGGCCGCATTCTGCGCAAGCGCCGAAACACCCACCATTCCCACAGACAGTAACAATGCGTTGAGCCTCACTCCTTGCTGCGCAAAGCGCGGCGAAATCCGATTGATGAATCTCTTCATTTTGAAATAGCTGGTTTTGTGAATGGCTTGATCATCGGTCGGGGTACCCGTCACAAGCTTTCCTGCACGATTCGTCCATGCAGGCTCTGCGGCGTCCGAATATTGTCGGTAAAGCGGGTTTTCCATTGAGTCAATTGCTCGCTTGACAGCGTCAACGGCTGCTTCATCACGATCCAGCTTACGCCCTCGGAGCAAGGTGCGGCCGTGAGAGATCCTTCATAGCGATAGTAGGCACGGTTGGCAGGCAGTAGCTCAGTTGCATCAACGGTTGCCTCGAACACAGCATGATCACCATCAGCGCGCAGCGGGATTCTGGGCCACAGCGCTGCCAGCGCAGGGTTTTCCGCACCCTGGCGAAATAGTACCGCCAAGGCCAGCAACCGTCCTGACTTGCCTCTGTGTAGCAAGTGCGCGGCCATGGCAAACTCTTCGCCGCCAATGCGATCGCCGCCAGGTGTGTGAAAGTGAAATTGCTGCAGCGTGTAAGTCTCATTGCCAATCACCAAGGTGCTGTCCTTGCCAAAACGCACGCGAGCGGTATGACCGTCGTTGACAATTTTCAAAGGTGCGGCGCGATACCGAAAGTCCAGCGGCGCCAGCTTCAGCCGGACCGGTGCCACGATGTCAACGGGTGATTGTCTGTGGCCGAATTGACACAGTGGGCTTGCGGCACCGGCCGGTTGCGACGCCATCCAAAGCGCCCAGACAAGCCAGCCGCTTGTTCCGCAAAGCAGTGGCTTCAGACTCAACGCTCGATCGTCAAGGCCACGCCCATACCACCGCCGATGCACAGCGATGCAATGCCTTTCTTGGCATCACGGCGCTGCATCTCGTGCAACAAGGTCACCAGAATACGGCAACCAGAGGCGCCGATCGGGTGGCCGATGGCGATGGCGCCACCATTGACATTGACCTTGGACGTATCCCAGCCCATTTGCTGATTCACTGCGCAGGCCTGTGCCGCAAACGCCTCATTGATTTCCAGCAAATCAAGATCGGCAGCCTTCCAGCCAGCACGAGCCAGCGCCTTTTGCGACGCCGGCACCGGTCCCATGCCCATCAGCGCCGGGTCCAGACCGCTGGTGGCGAAACTGGCGATACGCCCCAAGGGTTTCAGTCCCAAAGCGGCCGCCTTCTTGGCACTCATTACCATCACCGCCGCCGCACCGTCATTGATCCCGGAAGCATTGCCGGCAGTCACCCCGCCAGCCTTGTCAAATGCCGGACGCAAACCTGCCAGTGCTTCGGCATTGGTCTTTCGATTCAGGTATTCGTCGTTGGCAAAGATGATCGGATCGCCCTTCTTCTGGGCGATGCTAAAGGGCACAATCTCATCCTTGAATTTGCCGGCGTCCTGGGCGGCGGCGGCCTTTTGCTGACTGGCCAGGGCCAAAGCGTCCTGCTGGGCGCGTGTGATGCCGTACTGCTTGGCTACATTCTCGGCTGTGACGCCCATGTGGTACTGGTTGTAGACATCCCACAGCCCGTCCACAATCATCGAGTCAATCATTTTCCAATCGCCCATGCGCTGGCCATCACGCGAACCCTGCAGCACGTGCGGTGAGGCGCTCATATTCTCCTGACCGCCTGCAATCACGATCTCGCTGTCGCCCCAGGCCACTGCCTGCGCTGCAAGCATCACGGCTTTCAGACCTGAACCGCAGACGGCGTTGATGGTCAAAGCGGGGGTTTCTTTCGCCAATCCGCTCTTGATCAGTGACTGGCGCGCCGGATTCTGGCCGACCCCCGCAGCCAGCACCTGACCCAAAATCACCTCGCCAATCTGATCGGCGCTCAAACCGGTTCGGGCCAACAAATCCTTAATGACGGCTGCGCCAAGTTCAGGCGCTGAAATCTTGGCCAGGCTGCCGCCGAATTTACCCACTGCGGTGCGCGCAGCCGAAACGATAACGATGTCTTCCATTTTCTTACTCCAGGTCAATAAAAAATTGAGTTGATAATTCTGCGGATCAAGCCTTGGCCTTCACATAGCGGCCGGGGGCTGCTTCGATCACCTTGTACTTTCCTTTGCCGTAGGTCTTGGGCGCTGGAATCTGTTTGCCCGCGTGCGCCTTCAGCCACTGCGACCAATCTGGCCACCAGCTACCTGAATGTTCGGTGGCGCCGGCCAGCCATTCGGCGTGAGACCTGGGAAATTTCCCGTCGTCTCGCGTCCAGTGGCTGCGCTTCTTGGCTGCGGGAGGATTGATCACACCCGCAATATGGCCCGAGGCACCCATCACAAAACGCCTCGCTCCCGGCAAGGCCTGGGTCGAGGCGTAGGCACCACCGATCGGTACGATGTGATCTTCACGCGAGCCGTAGATATAGACCGGCATATCGACCGTGCGCAGATCGACCTTGATGCCACACACCGTTGCCGTGCCCGGCTTGACCAAATTATTCTCCAGATAGGTATTGCGCAAATACCAGGCGTAGAACGGTCCGGGCAGGTTGGTGGAATCGCTATTCCAGTAAAGCAAGTCGAACGCGGGTGGCGTTTCTCCCTTGAGATAGTTGCCCACCACGTAATTCCAGACCAGATCATTGGGCCGCAAAAAACTGAAGGTGCTGGACAGGTCCTTGCCCTTCATCAACCCCCCCTGACCGATTTCCTTTTCGCGGTACTGCACGAAGGATTCATCGATGAACACATCGAGTACGCCGGTATCAGAAAAATCAAGAAACGACGTCAGGAAGGTCGCGCTGGCAACCGGCTTCTTGCCGCGCGCCGCGAGCACTGCCAGCGCACAACCCAGCATCGTGCCACCCACACAAAAGCCCAGCGCATTGATTGACTTGGCACCCGTTATCTCCTGCGTGACGGTGATGGCCTTGATGGCAGCGTCTTCGATATAGTTGTCCCAGGTCTTTAGCGCGAACGTGGCGTCGGGGTTGCGCCAGCTGACCACAAAGGTGCGGTGGCCCTGCGCCACCGCGTAGCGGATGAAAGAGTTCTCGGGTTGAAGGTCCAGAATATAGAATTTGTTGATGTTGGGTGGGATCAGCAGAAACGGCTTCTCGTACACCTTGGAGGTCAGCGGCTTGTACTCGATCAACTGAAAGAATTCGTTTTCGAAAACCACTGCACCTTCGGTGGTGGCAACGTTCCTGCCGACTTCGAAGACGCTCTCGTCGGTCATGGAGACGTGACCCTGGCGCATATCGTGAATCAGGTTGGTAATGCCCTTGGCAATACTCTCGCCCTGCGTCTCGATTGCCTTCTTTTGCGCCTCGGCATTGAGCGCAAGAAAATTGCTCGGCGCCACCGCAGCCGTCAACTGCTCCACGGCAAACCTGATGCGTGCCCGCGTCTTGGGATCGGCCTCGACCGCGTCGGCCATGCCCATCAGCGTACGTGCATTGAGCATATAAGCAGCAGCCGAAAAGGCTGCCAGCGGGTTGTTGTCCCATGCGGCGGAGGCAAAACGCTTGTCGGCAGCCTGGCCACTGCGGTGCAGACTTTGCGACCACAACTTGCCCGCATCCTGCAGGTACTGTTGCTGCAGCTCACGCAACTTCTCGGTTGAAAACCCGATTTGGGGCGTACTCATGGCAGTGCCTGCCAACCCGGGCCCATTGCCGCCCAGGTCCATGTTGTGCAAGGTCTGAAAGGCTTTGCCCCAGCCCTCGCCGAAAAATTGTTGAAACTGCTGCGTCAAAAATTCCGGGAATTCAGGGATTTGCTGTGTCATGCTGTATCCAATCCGTTGCTCTTTATGCTTTTGTCGTCGTTGCAACCCGAGTATCTCAGGTCTGTTCCTTTGAAGAGCCAACATTGTCGGTCAAACCAAATTTCGTCTTTCTTGCGCAACTCTGTGCCCCCTCAGCTTAGCCAGATGCAGGCCGCCATGCGGCCGCTGATACGGTCACGCCGATAGGAAAAGTAACGCGAAGCATTTTCTACCGTACACCAACTTGCGCCACCATCGTTGCCGTAGATATTGTCGACACCCAGCGCGCGCAGGCGCCGACGCGCCAATCCCGGCAAATCTGCCAACCATTTCCCAGTGGTCTGCGCGGCAAACAGGGCTGCGGCGCCCTGGTCATGGATCACGAAAGCATCGCGAACATCGCCACCGACTTCAAACGCCTGCGGCCCGATACAAGGGCCCAGCCAGGCTAATACGTCGGATCGCGCGTCCCGACCTTCCGGGTCGGACAAGACATTGAAATGGGGCAGTGCGGACTCCAAAATCCCATAGCCCCCCTGCCCTGCCAAACCTCGCCAGCCGGCGTGAACGGCGGCCACCAGGCTGCCCTGTCGGTTGGTCAACAACAACGGCAGGCAATCAGCGATGAGGACGCAGCAAGCCAAGCCGGTTTGGTGGGTAACGCAGGCGTCGGCGCGCGGTGCAGGCGGCGTGGCACTCGAAACCAGCGCTACCTGCGTTCCATGCACCTGCGATAAGAAAACGGCTTGCACCCCCGTCGCTTGGCGCAACAAGGCATGATTGGCAGCGACCGCCGCCGGCCTGTCTCCGACATGCCAGCCGAGATTGAGGGAATCGAAAGGGGGCAATGAAGTGCCGCCAACCCGGCTTGTGAAAAGCGCATGCACATGAGCCGGGGCGGGCCATTCTGGCACCAACCACGCAGGAGTCATTGCGACCCTCCATGCTCAAAGCGGCGAACCATCACGTGGCCATTGCTCAACTTAAACACTGAAACTAGAAATCCAGACTGTACGCGTAGCTGCCTGCGTTCAGTTCCTGTTTGAAAATCACTGCGGTACGAAAGGCATCAATCCGTTTGAGCTCGGGCAGGGGCGCGTTCGGAGTGACCGCGGCGATGGACCGGGGTCCTGCGCCCAGTGCTGGATGGGTTACAAAGAAGGTAAGCCCTTTAACCTTGCCAGGGTCACGAACCTCAAAGGACAGGCGATTGCCGGTCCCTCTGACAGGTCTGTAAACGACGCGCTCGCGGGCCTGCCACCAATCGGTGATTTCAGTGCCGGTTGCGGTCCACACGTCGTCGGTACGTTGCTGCAACCTCTTGATGTAAGGCGGAGTGATCTTCGTCATAAGGTCACCCGTTGAGTAATTCTGTGAATGAATCGACAAAACCCCCAACGCGCCAGCCTCGCGCAAATAGTCAAAATCCAGCATGATCAACTCGGAGGCTTTGTCCGTGCTGACTCGCAGACCCAAGAGGTTCAGGTCGTCCATCTGGGTCCGTGGCAAGCCGACAATCGCGTCGGCCGGCTTGAGTGCAGGCTCTGATTCCGAGAAGAAGGGCAAACGTCCTTCCGAGGCGGACGGGCCAGTGACGTTGTGACGCACTCCCAATTTGCGCAACGTCTTCTCCGTGTTGACATCCCACGATTCTGTCGGTGCCCGAAACCCCGTCACCCGGGGCAGGGCCAGTGAGCCGACCGCGTCTTGCATCTCGCTCACCATGACGTTCAAACGCTTGCGCTGCTCGTCAGCGGTCTTTCCCTTGTAACCAACATGAACTTCACCGTGATAGCCAATTTCGTGCTTTTCAGACAGCTTGTGGACAAGATCCGGGTGCTGTCGGGCGACGCTGGTCAGGGAATAGAAGGTGCCGCGCAAGTTGGCCGACTCGATGTCGCGCGAAAAATCCAGCGCATTCAAGTATTTCTCTTCAGAGTCCATCTCCAGCAACTGGGCCGAAAGGATGCCGTTCGGCCAAGCGGCCTTGTAGATGCTGGTTTCGTGCTTGAGCCACGCCATCACCGCATCGACAAGATTCGGCAATTGAATGCGTTCGTCGTATTCCCAACTGGACTCGGAAAAACCAAAATAGACGCGGCGCGAAGCGCCTTGTTCAAGAAACGCGATCGCACCGTTGCCGTTCTTGGGCGCAGGGTAACGCTCCCAACCGAAGTAACGGGCTGCCAGTCTGGGTGATTCGACACGTATCGGAGTTTCGGCCACCTGTCCCAGAAAGATCCGCTCGCCGGCTGGAATCGCCCAGGTTAATGGGCCGTCGCCAAAAGTATTGAGAAAGCGTGCACTGTTCTCCCCTTTGTCCTGATCGGTCGCGTCGCTGCTGACTTTCATTTGCAGCAAGTCCTCGATAAAGCCGTAGCCCGCCCAATGACCGCGAGCGTCGCGCACACCAGTTCCCCAAGTCACCAACACGCTACCGCCCTTCTCCGCAAACAAGCGAATCGCCTTTCGCTCGGGTTCATCCAGCAGCGCCGCAGAACCCAACACCAGGACACCGGGTTTGAGACCGGCGACCAAGTCGCCATGGGAGACCTCACGGAAAGCCCTTCCGTAGGGACGAAAATACTCACGCCAACGCTGTTTCAAACCATCGTAACTTGTCCCGTTGGCACTGAAGAAAGCAGAAGTGATGGGGCTGGAGTACAGATACACCAGATCCAATGGTTGCGGCACCGCCGCATGCCCGACGTCGATCCAAGCCGTCACACTCAACAGGCAAGTCGAGATGGCCCACCGCAGCCAGTGCCAGAAACCTGCCCCGGGGAAGTTGTCCATAGAAAGCATTGAAGGTCCTGACACCTTAGGCGCCGGAAAAATTCGGCTGCCAGCTGGGATCGAGCATGCGTTCGGGAGCCTTGGGCTCGGCCGGCGTATCTTCGGCTCTGGGCTTGAAGTCCTGGTAGCTCTGCACCCAGTTGAAATTGGCTTCATGGTTGAGAATTCCGATCGGGGCGACAAACGTTGAGGCCATCTTTCTATCAGTTTTAAACGTCAGCCGAATCGTCTCGTGGGTAAACCGAACTACAGCGTCATAGGCGGAGAACAAGGCGTCCTTTGAACTCATGCCGCGCTGGGCCAACAATACCCAACTTGCTCCGCCAGCGAGCAGCAGGGACACCAGCGACATTGCGAGCCATGCTTTGGGTGAAACAAGGTGAATCAGCCGGTCAATCAGGTCATGTTGCATGTACAGTTCAATCCTCCGTACCCGCCGCGCCCGTCATAGGATCAGATGACGATGAAAGGCTATGGCGATCAAGCTCAATTATGGGGCCTGGCGAAAGCCCCCAGTTCGAGCCGAAGCCGGTCAGCGCCGCGCCGAAAGTGTAATTGTCGATACCGTGCGACAATGCAAGCTGTTGTGGAGCATCAGTTAGCCACAGCGTCGGCAGCTTGCCGGGATCCGCGTATCAAGCGCAGTTCCAATTTTGTCTCCCATCAGCCTTTGACTGATCCGGCGCCCATGGCGCGAGGACGGGCCGATGCCATAGCGCTCAGGATGAGCGCCACACTATGAACTTTGAGAAATTGAATCTGGCTCCGGCCATCGTAAAGGCTGTGCTTGAACAAGGCTATGTCACCCCAACCGCGATCCAGGCGCAGGCCATTCCTGCCGTCCTGGATGGTCATGACTTGCTCGGTGGAGCGCAAACCGGAACCGGCAAGACGGCCGCTTTTGTGCTGCCCATGCTGCACAAACTCAGCGCTGGAGAAACCCCAAAGAACAAGTTTGGTGGCACCGGCATTCGTGCCCTGGTGCTGACTCCGACCCGCGAGCTAGCGGCTCAAGTCGAAGAATCAGTTCAGACCTACGGAAAATACCTGGATCTGACTTCAACCGTTGTTTTTGGCGGCGTTGGCATGAACCCGCAAATCAGCCGCGTCAAGAAGGGTGTGGACATACTGGTCGCCACCCCGGGCCGCCTGCTGGACTTGTTGCAACAAGGCGTTCTGGATCTGGGCCAAGTCCAGATACTGGTGCTTGACGAGGCGGATCGCATGCTCGACATGGGTTTCATCCATGATGTCAAGAAGGTGCTGGCGGTTGTACCTAAGGACAAACAGAGCTTGCTGTTCTCGGCGACGTTCAGCGATGAAATTCGCGATCTGGCCGCCACTCTGCTCAAGAACCCGCAAAGCATTCAGGTCACACCCGGCAATACCACCGTGCAGCGGATTACGCAAATCATTCATCCGGTCGGACGTGGCAAGAAGAAGGCCCTGCTGGCCCATATCATCCAGCAGCACAACTGGAGCCAGGTGCTGGTATTCACACGCACCAAATTTGGCGCCAACAACGTCGCTGAATTCCTGGTGAAAAACGGCATCAACGCGATGGCGTTGCATGGCAACAAAAGTCAGATGGCCCGCACCCAGGCCTTGGCCGGATTCAAGAGTGGTGACATTCGCGCCTTGGTGGCAACCGACATCGCTGCCCGCGGCATCGATATTGATGATCTGCCTCACGTCGTCAATTACGAAATTCCCAACGTCCCGGAAGACTACGTGCACCGCATCGGCCGAACCGGCCGCGCCGGCGCAGATGGCCAGGCGGTCAATCTGGTCTGCATGGACGAAGAAGGTTTCATGCAAGCCATTGAACGCTTCACCAAGCAGGAAATCCCGGTGCAAGTTGTTGAAGGCTTCATGCCGGAGCCCGGAGAAAGGGCGGAACCGATCGCGATGGGCCGGCAAACGATTTGGGGCGGCGCTGGTAAACCACCGAGTCGTGACGTCATGCAGGCGGCAGCCAGAGCAGCACGCAGTGAGATGATGAACAGAGTGCGCGAAGGAAAGGCGAATCAAAATGAGCGCGGCGGCGCCCTGGGTGGCAGGCGTGGCGATGGAGGCAGTGGCGCAGGCCAACGCACCGGCCCTCAGCGCACGCCTAACCCACTGGGCGAGCCGGCGGCACGGGGTCAGGGCCAGCGACGAGTTGCTGGCGGCGCAGGCAGCCCGCATCCCCCTCGATCGGGCCAAGGACAGCCTGACCCGATGCGCACCAGCGTCGACATGATGGCCGAGCGCGGAGCGCGCCGTGGTGGTGGCGGCTATGGAGGTGGCAACCGAAACGGAGGTTCCTATGCAGGATCAGGCGGCCGCTCCGGCGGCGCAACGGGTGGCTTTGGTGGCGGGGGCAACCGGTCTCGTGGGCCAGGCGGTTCTCGCGGCCCTTCTGGCCGATAAACGCTACGGGACGGTTCACTGTTTGGGGCGACGCGCATTGACCGTCAAACATTCCAAATTGTTGAACCGGGTGGTTGATTTCTCGGCGCCCCTGACGCTGACCGATATCCCGCGCATTGACGATGTCTTTATCGCATTGGGCACCACCATCAAACTGGCGGGAAGTCAACAGGCGTTTCGGGCGGTTGACTTCGATGCGGTGGTAGCGGTCGCCCAGGCCGCCAAAGTCAGGGGCGCCATAAAATTGGGTGTCATCAGCGCCATGGGTGCCAATGCAAAATCAAGCGTCTTCTACAACCGCGTCAAGGGCGAGATGGAAGACGCACTTAAGCGCCTGAGCTATCAGACATTAATCATTGCGCGGCCATCGATGCTGACCGGTGACCGCAAGGCGCTGGCTCAGCCCGAGCGTCCAGCCGAAAGGTACGTGTCGTTGACCATGGCTTGGTTGAAGCCGCTGATTCCAGCCAACTATCGAGCGATTACCGCTGTGCAAGTCGCACACGCACTTCTCGCTGCCCTGCAAAGCACGGATCGGGGAACGCGTGTTCTCTTGTCCGGTGAATTGCAGCTAGTGCGCTGACTCACACCGAACCTGGCGGCGCATCGCTGTCGAAGTCTTTCTCCAGCGGAATCAGTACCTGCGACTGGCTTTCGGGCAACGCTTCCACCTGCTTCAAGGCGCGACCGACAGCCCGACTACGAACTTGCGCACCATCAAGTGTCTTGAGCACCGTTTCAGTCTGGCTTTTGACCTTTGCCAAAACGTCTCCAAACTTGCCGAATTCCGCCTTGACCGCGCCCAACACTTGCCATACCTCGCTTGAGCGCCGCTCCAGAGCCAGGGTGCGAAAGCCCATTTGCAGTGAGCTGAGCATGGCCAACAAGGTGGTGGGTCCGGCCAAGGTAATCCGGTGTTCACGCTGCAGTGCCTGCATCAAACCCGGTCGTCGCAACACTTCGGCATAAAGACCTTCGGTCGGCAAAAACAAGATAGCAAAATCGGTGGTGTGCGGCGGCTCCACGTATTTCTCGGCAATCGAGCGCGCTTCGAGCCGGATGCGCAATTCCAGCGCCTTGCCCGCCGCCTCCGCGCCGGCCACGTCAGCCTGGCCCTGTGCCTCTAGCAAACGCTCATAGTCATCGTTGGGAAACTTGGCGTCAATCGGCAACCAGAGCGGCTCGCCGTGTTCCGACTGGCCCGGCAATTTGATCGCAAAGTCGACCACGTTCTTGCTGCCAGGACGGGTTGCGACCTGCGCCGCGTACTGATCCGTCACCAGTACCTGCTCCAGCAGGGACGCGAGTTGCGCCTCACCAAATATGCCTCGCGTTTTGACGTTGGTTAATAGATGCTTGAGATCGCCCACACCTTGTGCCAGTGTCTGCATCTCGCCCAAGCCCTTGTGCACCTGCTCCAGCCGGTCTGCAACCTGCTTGAAACTCTCACCCAGTCGCGCTTGCAAAGTGGTTTGCAACTTTTCATCGACCGTGGCACGCATCTCGTCGAGCTTGCTGGAGTTACTGGCCTGCAACTGAGCCAACTGCGCCTCCATCGTTTGCCGCACTTCACTCATGCGTCGGGCGTTGGATTCAGCCAGGGACTGCAACTGCAGTGTCAAGGTGTCTGCCAAGGTTTTCTGCAGCAACGCCAATTGCTGACCAAAAGCGTCGATCTGTGTGTTTTGGGTGCGTGTGGCGTGTGTTCCCTGCTGCACCATCGCCTGCTGGAAAGTAGCCAGGTTTTGCGCCAATTCCTGCCGCCCAGCGCGCGCCGATTCGCCGATCTCGCGCCGCAGTTCGCGCTCTATGCGCTCGTTGCCGCCCTGCACTGCCGCCAGCAATTCAAGTTTGCGCTGCTCCATCACCTCGATCTCTTGCAGGTCCCGCCGGCGTCCAGCCAGCCACAGCAGCGCAAGACCATTCAAAACGGCCAAGGCCAACAGCAACCACAACAAAACATCGTTCAAGCAAATTCCCTCCGCAGCGCTATTGTTGTTCAAAACGCCTGGACACCCAATTGGTCGTGTATCTGGTCGCGTATCTGCCGAAAGACAAGCGGCGACGAGGCCACCCCTCTTGGCCGTCGCCGACCTCATGTTTGGACACCGTCAGCACGACAGGAATATGGCAATTTTGCGAGATGTAAAATCAGCCACCCGCTTTTCAACGTGCTCCTAGAAGGATTCCAAATGAGACAAAAAACCTTTTCGACTTCGCTCCTCGCGCTGGCGCTCGCCACCACTCTTTTCACCGGCGCCTACGCCGCAGATATCAAGATCGGTGTGGCCGAAGCCTTGTCAGGCGGTGCCGCGCAGTACGGCATCTCCATTCGCAACGGCTTCCAGCTCGCGGTCGATGAAATCAATGCCGCCGGTGGTATCAACGGCGACAAGCTGCAATTGGTCATTGAGGACGAGCAGGGCAAGAAAGAAGAAGCCATCAATGTCTTCAAGAAACTGATCTTTCAGGACAAGGTGCTGATGGTGTTTGGCCCGACGCTGTCAAACTCGGCGCAGGCGGCTGACCCGATCGCGCAGGCCGCCAAGACCGTGGCCTTTGGCACCTCCAACACAGCTGATGGCATTACGTCGATTGGCGACTATGTGTTCCGCAACTCGGTGACCGAAGCCGACGTGTTGCCTGAGACACTCAAGATGGCTGTCAAGAAATCCGGAATCAAGAAGGTTGCCGTTATGTATGGCAACGACGACGTGTTTACCAAAAGCGGCTACGACAACTTCAAGAAAGCGCTGGAAGACTTGAAGATTGCCGTCACGACGACTGAGACCTTTGCCAAGGGCGACGTCGATTTCAAGGCCCAACTCACCAAGATCAAGGCTGGCAACCCCGACGCCGTCGTGCTGTCGGCCTTGCTGGCGGAGGGCGCACCGATCATGGTGCAGGCGCGCCAGCTCGGACTGAACGTACCGTTCGTCGGCGGCAACGGCATGAACTCGGTCAAGGTGTTTGATCTGGCCAAGGACAAAGCGGACGGCCTGTACGTCGGCAGCCCCTGGTCGGCCAGCAACGCGACGCCGGAAAACACGAAATTCGTCAAGGCCTTCAACGACAAGTACAAGACCGCGCCCGATCAGTTTGCCGCCCAGGCCTATGACGCGCTTTACATCACGGCCCAGGCACTCAAGCAAGTCAAGCTCAGCAACAACCTGGCAACCGACCGCAGCGCCGTGCGCGACGCGCTGCCCAACGTGAAGTGGACCGGTGCCACCGGCGCCTTCCAGTTCCGCCGGACCAATGACAGCGCTGGCAAGCCAGCTGGCTATGACGCGCAGCAGGTCCCGATCGTCAGCGTGACCAAGGCCGGCCAGTTCGCCATCGAGAAATAGCAACTTTGCTTGGTAAGACGGCGCATCCTGGCGTGCCGTCTTTCTACTTGTCAGCGTACCACTGCGCTTTAACCGGGACTCGTCACCGTGCTTGAACAGCAACTTGTAAATGCCTTGTCGCTCGGCTGTGTCTACGCCCTGTTTGCGCTTGGTTTCACGCTCGTTTTTGGCGTTCTGGGCGTCATCAACCTGTCGCACGGCGCGATCTTCATGGTCGGCGCTTACGCTGCAGAGCAGGCCGTGACGCGGCTCGCTTTTCCGCTGTGGGGAGCGTTGCTGTTCGCCTTCATTTTTTGCGGCGGTCTGGGGCTGCTGATTGATGCTCTGGTGCTGCGGCCGCTGCGGGCTCGCAATGCACCACATCTGATTCCGATGATCGCCACCATCGGCGTGGCCATCATCCTCAACAATGGTGTCCAGGGCCTCTTTGGTGCGCAGAATTTGCGCTTCCCAGCGGGTCTGGTATCGGACGATAGTTTGAACTTGGGCGGCCTGAATCTGACCGCACTAGAGCTTGGCATTATCCTGCTCTCATTCGCGCTGATGGCCATGATGCTGGTGGTTCTCAAGAAGACCCAGCTCGGCCGAGCACTGCGCGCGATAGCCGAGTCACCCAAAGCCGCGTACCTGCTGGGCATCAATGTGGAGGGCCTGTTCTACATCACGTCCTTCGTCGCGGCCGGGATGGGAGGCGTGGCCGGCGTGCTGATCGGCCTGTACTCCAACGCGCTGTTTCCGCTGATGGGCCAGCCCATGCTGCACAAGGGCATCGCCGTCATCATTCTGGGTGGCATGGGCGACATCCGTGGGGCCCTCATCGGCGGCCTGTTTTTAGGGTTCGCCGAAGTGCTGTCGGTAGCCTATATTGGATCTAGCATGCGCGACGCCGTCGCCTTCGGACTCTTGTTCCTGATCCTGCTGGTGCGGCCCAAAGGCTTGTTCGGCACACTGATGGAACGCAAGGTCTGAAAGATGGAGTGGTTCGAGAATTTCTGGTCGGTCTACAGCAATCTGGTACTCACGCTGGGCACCAACTCGCTGCTAGCACTGTCGATCTACCTGACCCTCTCGTGCGGCATGCTGGCCATCGCGAATGCGGCATTCATGGGGATCGGTGCCTACGCTTCGGCCCTCCTGACCATGAAGTACGGTCTGCCCTACCCGCTCGCGACGGCGGCTGGCATGGCGGCTCCTGCGCTCATGGCCTTTGTGATCGGCAAACCGACATTGCGACTTTCCGGTGTCTACCTGGCAATGGCCACGCTCGCCTTTGGCGAGGTGGTGCGCATTGCCCTGCTCAACGCCGAGCGCGTCACGGGTGGCGCCTTGGGGCTGAACGGCATTCCCCAATCGACCCAGTGGTGGCATGTGGCGCTGGCGCTGGGCCTGACCTTGGCCGTGCTGTGGCGCTTGCGTCGCTCCAAAGTCGGACGCGCTTTTGAATCGATCAAAGAAGATGAAACTGCCGCCGGGCTGATGGGCATAGACGTGGCATCTCACAAGATGCTAGCCTTTGTGCTGGGCGCGGCCGTTGCCGGTTTGGCCGGAACGCTCAACGCCCACCTGACTTTCTTCATCGGCCCTAGTGAATACGGCTTTGATCGCGCGGTGGATATCCTGACCATGACCATCCTGGGCGGCATCGGCAACCTGACCGGCCCGGTGATTGGCGCGGTAATCCTCACGCTGCTGCCGGAACTACTGCGCTCGTTCAAGGACTTCCGGCTGGTGGTCAACGGCTTCATCCTGGTGCTCATCGTTCTGTTCCTGCCTAAGGGCATCGCGGATCCGACCCGTTTTCGTCAGTGGTTGGGTCGACCGAGGGGACCCACATGAGCACCTCGCTGCGACTGGCGTCGCTGTCGCGTCACTTTGGCGGGCTCCAGGTGCTGCAAGAAGTCAATCTGGAGCTATCGTACGGTGGCATCTTTGGCCTGATCGGCCCCAACGGTGCGGGCAAAACAACCGTCTTCAACCTGATCACCGGCCTGCTGCCACCCACCGGCGGACGAATTGAGTTCAACGACCAGGATCTGGCCGGCCTCAAACCACACGAAATCACGCGCCTGGGCATTGCCCGCACCTTCCAGAACATCCGTATCTTCAAGGACATGTCACTGTTGGAAAACGTGATGGTCGGTCTGCACGCGCAGCTGAAGTATGGCTCGCTGGGCCTGCTGACAAGTTCCACGCTGTTCCGCAGCGAAGAACGAAGAGCACGCGAACGCGCTCATGAATTGCTGTCCTGGGTGAAACTCGAGGGCAAGGCAGCCGACAAGGCCGACAACCTGTCTTATGGCGAGCAGCGCAAGCTCGAACTCGCACGTGCACTGGCGACCAACCCCAAACTGCTGCTGCTTGACGAGCCGGTCGCCGGCATGAATAGCATTGAAAAAGTCGAATTGATGGTCGAGATCCGAAATATCAGCAAACGCGGCTATACGATCTTCCTGATAGAACACGATATGCGATTTGTGATGGGCCTGTGCGACGACGTCGCCGTTCTCAACTTTGGGCGCATCATCGCGCGCGGCAATCCCGACACCATCCGCAACGACCCGCAGGTGATCGAAGCCTACCTTGGTCGTGAAGACGAGGAAGCAAGCCTCGACGCAAGCAGAGGTACAACATGAGCGCGCCACTGCTGCAAGTCAGCGGACTTAAGGTTGCCTACGGCCATATCGAAGCTGTCAAGGGTATTGACCTGGAACTGCACGAGGGCCAGATCACGACGCTGGTAGGCGCCAACGGTGCCGGCAAGTCGACCACGCTGCTTGCCATCTCCGGACTGATCAAGAAGGCCTCGGGCCGGGTCCTGTTCGATGGCAAAGACCTGAGCAAGATGCCGCCCCACAAGATCGTATCCAGCGGCGTGGTCCAGGTGGCTGAAGGTCGTGCCATCCTGACCACTCTGACGGTGAAAGAAAATCTCGAACTCGGCGCCTACTGCCGCCATGATCGCGACAACCAGGCTCGTGACCTTGACTATGTGTACAGCCTGTTTCCGGTTCTCAAGGACCGTGCCAACGGCTTGGCAGGCAATCTCTCTGGCGGAGAACAACAGATGCTGGCGATTGGTCGCGCACTGATGGCCAAGCCCCGTTTGTTGCTACTGGACGAACCTTCCATGGGCTTGGCACCAATCATCGTTCAGGGTATTTTTCGCACCCTGCGCAACATCAATCAAGCCGGTTTGACGATCTTTCTGGTCGAGCAAAATGTACGCCAGGCCCTGAAAATTGCGGATCGTGCCTACGTGATTGAAACCGGGCATATTGTGCTGAGCGGGAGCGGACGCGAATTGCTCGTCAACCCGAGGGTGCAGGAAGCCTACCTCGGGAGCTGACCGACCCTGGATTCAGGCCACTGCCTTAAGAACCGGTCGGGTCGGCACGACAAGATCCGGGAAGCGAAGTGAAATGGATCTTTCAATCCCAGCCGCGTCCAGCCCCTGCAACGCCAACAGCTTGGCCGTGTCGCCGTGTTCAACGAATTCATCCCGCAAACCCAACTGCAGTAGCGGTCTGACAATTCCGGCGGCGTAAAGTGCTTCGCTGACAGCGCTGCCGGCGCCGCCCATGACGCTACCCTCTTCCACGCTAACCAGTGCGTCGTGCTCGACCGCAATCTTCAACAACAGTTCGGTATCAAGCGGTTTGACCCAACGCATGTTGACCACCGTCAGACCAAGCGCCTCAGCTGCTTCCAGGGCCGGGTAAAGCAGCGTGCCAAAAGCAAGAATTGCTACACTTTTACCGACTCGCTGGATCTGTGCCCGACCGAACGGCAATGGGTCCAGGCTTGGCAGGACTGAAACACCCACGCCCGATCCGCGCGGATAGCGCACCGCGACCGGATGATTCTGCGCAAACGCACATGACAAGAGCTGCCGACATTCGTTTTCATCGGCCGGACAGGCAAGACTGACATTCGGGATGCAACGCAAGAACGCAATGTCATAGGCGCCTGCATGCGTCGCGCCATCGGCACCAACCAAGCCAGCGCGATCCAGCGCAAAGACCACGGGCAGGTTTTGAATGGCAACATCGTGGATCAGTTGATCGTAGGCACGCTGCAAGAAAGTCGAATAGATCGCGACTACCGGTTTGAGACCCTCGCAGGCCAGACCGGCCGCGAAGGTCACGGCATGCTGTTCGGCAATGCCGACGTCGAAAAATCGCTGCGGAAAAAGTCTTTCAAATTCGACCATCCCAGAGCCCTCGCGCATCGCCGGCGTGATGCCAACCAGACGCGAATCACGGGCTGCCATGTCGCACAGCCAATCGCCAAACACCTGTGTGAAAGTCAATTTCAGCGGAGTGCTGGACTGTTGCAGACCCACTGCCGGATCAAATTTTCCCGGACCATGATAAGCCACCGGATCAGCCTCGGCCAGCTTGTAGCCCTGCCCTTTTTTGGTCACAACGTGCAAGAACTGAGGCCCCTTGAGATGCTTGATGTTCTCCAGCGTCGGAATCAGTGAATCGAGGTCATGACCGTCGATTGGACCGATGTAATTGAAGCCAAACTTCTCGAACAAGGTGGCGGGCACCACCATCCCCTTGGCATGTTCTTCAATCCGCTTGGCCAACTCAAACAGCGGCGGCGCACCCTTCAGAACAGTCTTTCCGGCATTCTTGGCGGCGGCATAAAACTGCCCGCTCAGAAGCTTGGCAAGGTAGCGATTGAGCGCACCCACCGGCGGGCTGATGCTCATGTCGTTGTCGTTCAGAACCACCAGCAGATCGGCATCTGCGACACCAGCATTGTTGAGAGCCTCGAAAGCCATTCCCGCGGTCAGTGCGCCATCGCCGATCACTGCCACTACGCGACGCTCTTCCCCCTTCAATTTTGCCGCCAGCGCCATGCCCAATGCGGCTGAAATGGAGGTACTGGAATGCGCCGTCCCGAAATCGTCATAGTCACTTTCTGCCCGCTGGGGGAAGCCACTCAGTCCTCCGAATTGGCGCAAAGAGTGCATGCGCTCGCGTCGGCCGGTCAGAATCTTGTGCGGATAGGTCTGATGGCCAACATCCCAGACAACACGATCATGCGGCGTATCGAAAACATAGTGCAAAGCCACGGTGAGCTCAACTGTACCCAGATTGGAGCTCAGATGCCCTCCGGTCTTCGATACGCTGTCAAGCAAATAGGCCCGCAGTTCGCCCGCCAAAACATCCAACTGCGCGCGTGGCAGCTGGCGTAGATCAGCCGGGTCATTGATGGTCTGCAGCAACGGATAGGACTTGTTCGACATAAATGACAATTTCTTGGCTCTCAATGCTTATCAAATGACAGTCAGGGCCAACCTGGCGGAGTTCCCGTGTTTCTTGGACGTTTGGTTTCAGCTCGACCGATTCACCACAATGCTCGCCAGCGCCCGCAGCGCCTGTGTCTCTTGCAAGTCACTCTGGTCCAGCGCGTCGAGCGCCTGCAGCAGTAGTTCCCCTGCATAAAGGGTTGATCGCTCCAAGCCGAGCACGGAAACATAAGTGGGCTTGTCATGGCTGGCGTCCTTACCCGCCGTCTTGCCAAGTGTGGCACAGTCGGCTGTGACGTCCAGAATATCGTCGACAACCTGAAACGCCAGACCCACCGCCGCGCCGTAGCGACCCAGCGCGTCCAGAGTCATCTCAGATACGTTGCCGAACACAGCTCCCATCATGACACTTGCCTGCAGCAAGGCACCGGTCTTGAGACGGTGCATTTCACGCAACTGGTCTTCTGTCAGCTTTGTGCCCACGCTGGCCAAGTCGATCGCCTGACCGCCAGCCATGCCGGCGCTGCCAGCGGCACGCGCCAGCAAACGACATAAACGGGCTTGTTGCACGTCGGACATGCCTGCGTCGGGCGTCAATAGCTCAAAAGCAAGGGCCTGCAGGGCGTCGCCGGCCAGCAGCGCACGGGCTTCGCCGAATTTTACGTGCACCGTGGGTTTGCCACGGCGCAAAACATCGTTGTCCATGCAGGGCATATCGTCATGAACCAGAGAATAGGCGTGAATCAGTTCAACCGCGCAAGCTGCGCGCAGAGCCGCTTCGTAGCCGCTGGGCTCTGCCGCAGAGTCTGAACTCGGAACTTCACTGACAATCGATTCGCGGGCTGCCAACAACAATAAAGGACGTAGCCGCTTGCCACCGTCCAGTACCGCATACCGCATGGCATCAATTAGCGCGGCCGGTGCCCCATGACCGATGCCGGCGGGCAGGCAGACACTGACCCAGCGGTCCAGCGCACGCTCAACATTGTCGAGATGGCGCTCGCTCCAACGGCCAAGGTCAAAGGACGCATTCACCTTCAATCGGCGGTCCACGGCTTGAGCGTCCCTTGATCCAGGATCTTGACCTGAGCTTCGACGGCCTCCAGCCGATCGCGGCAATACTTGAGCAACTCGGCCCCGCGCTGGTACTGCGTGAGCAGTTGCTCCAGCGGCAGAGAACCGGCCTCCAGCCGGACCAGCAACTGTTCCAACTCCGCTAGAGCAATTTCAAAAGTGGCCGGTTTTGACAAACCGGTGCGGGGAGCAGGGGCCATAGAACAGAACAAATGGATCGGAAAAGGGGAACATTTTAGGCTCTGCCCAACAACGCCCGCCGGAAGTCGCGTTTCGCACGGCCGCAGTGAGGTAATTGCGACTATTGTGGGCGCATCAACTGATGCCGGCCACCCGGCGGGTAGCAGACAACTTGCCTTTTGCACCGATCCGATTTGTAGACAAGACATTACTTACCCGGGTTGTGCACTTTTCCAATACAGTACCGCCATCGTGCACAACCATTGGAGACTTCTTTGACCGCATACCCACTTACTTCACTCATCACCCTCCTGATTTGCTTGCTAATGCTGGCCACCGGAGTCAATGTCGGTCGATCGAGGGGCCGCTATGGCATCAAAGCGCCAGCTGTGACTGGGCACGAAATGTTTGAACGCGCTTATCGCATCCAGATGAACACCTTGGAAAACGCTGCACTGTTGCTGCCGGCCCTGTGGGTGAATGCAGGATTCATCAGCGACCGCGGCGCTGCCGCTTTGGGAGCGTTGTGGCTGAGTTCAAGAGTCTGGTACGCCATCGCTTATCAAGGTGACCCAGCCAAACGCGGTCCAGCGTTCGGCCTGTCGATGACTGCATTTGCCATCACGTGGTGTGCCGCGGCGTGGGGAATCGCACGAGTGCTCTTGCACTGACAGACAGCCATATTCATGAACACTTCCAGTGCTCCGACCTTCACCCTGCTTGTCCTGCTTCCGTTGCTGGCCTGGCGTGTCTATTCCCGATTCCGACGCATGGTCGGCAGGCAGCGTCTGTCAAGAATCCGCCCCTGGGTCACCCTGGTCATCTTCCCCCTCCTGATTAGCCTGCTGTGCTTCGCGGCGCGGTTTCACACCGAACGGCTATGGTGGCTTGCAACTGGCCTAGGGCTTGGTTCAATTCTAGGCATCTACGGTCTGCGCAAGACACATTTCGAGCCGACCAAGCAGGGCTTGTTCTACACGCCAAACGCGCACCTCGGCATTGCGCTTTCGCTCTTGTTCGTCGGACGCCTCATCTATCGCCTGGTGGAGGTTTACGTTCTCGCGCCCAGCATGCCCCATGGCATCGACGACTTTGCTCGCAGTTCCCTCACCCTGGCAGTTTTTGGTCTGCTCGCCGGTTACTACATCTCCTACGCTATGGGCCTCATACGCTGGCGGTTTCGGGTATTGCGAGCAAAGCGACTTCGTGAATCGCAGGCCAGTTTCGCCCAACCCCAATGACAGATTGGGAACGCCACCTTGGGTTGACCCTTACAGGCCCCTACTCTGGCTTGAAGCGACGCTGTCGTTAAAGGCAGGGCGACGAGTACTGCACTGGACGTTTCGGGAGGCGGCATCCGAGGGATTGGCCGCAGATCGATTTCACCCTGGTCCTGTTGGGTATGACATTCGGGCTGAGGGGTTGAGCAGGGGCCTGGGCCCTGCCACGTCCACTTAATTATTGCAACATTCTTTACACACCCTTAACTGACTTTCTGGACATCTGAAGCGTTCAAAGGTCATGATTCAGTGGCACTCAATCATGGAAAGGCGGCCATCATGAAAAAACCACTTCTATTGCCCTTGGTACTATTCGCAAGTGGAGCGACCATTGCCCAGGAGGTCGGTCATGTAATTTCTGCCACTCCCATCATCCAACAGGTCGTCGTGCCGCGGCAGTTCTGCACCACCGAGCAAGTAACCCTACAACAGCCCAAATCCGGCGCGGGCGCCTTGCTGGGGGCCATCGCAGGCGGTGCCATGGGTAATGCCGTGGGTGGCGGTGCAGGCAAGGTCGCTGCGACCATGATTGGCGTTATTGGTGGCGCAGTTGTTGGCGACAATATCGAGGGCGGGTCAGGTTCGCAAGTTCAGAACAT
>CAIVLG010000097.1 GCA_903906695.1 uncultured beta proteobacterium
GATCATCGCGCATTTTGAACGCGAAGCGCCCGGCCTGGCGATCTACCCCAATAACCCGGCACTGCGCTTTATCGCCGATTTGCTGGAAGATTTTGGCGACGAGTGGCTGTGGCGCCCGGCGATGTACTACCGTTGGTCCTTTGAGCCCGATGCCAGGCGCGTCAGCGACAGACTGGCCCGCAGCATGCTGCGTGACGTACCGTTACCGGTGCTGCTGCGGCGCTGGTTGATTCGGTCGCGGCAGCGGCGCAACTTTTTGCAGGGCGACGGTGTCAACCGTGCGACCGCTAGCGCCATCGAGGCGCTCTACATCGAGGTGCTCGATGCCATGCAGACGGCTTTGTCGTCGCGACCTTTCCTGATGGGAGAGCGACCGACGCAGGCTGACTTTGGATTTTTCGGATCCATGTTTCGCCATTTTGCAAGTGACCCGACGCCCGCAGCCATGATGCAAAAGCGCTCACCCAAGGTCTTGGAATGGGTCGACCGCTTGTGGAACCTGGCGCCCGACCAATTTGTTGACCGATCCATGCCAGCTACGCTTAGTAGCGGACTTGATCGCCTGCTGTGTCTCGCCTGCGAGGACTACCTGCCGTATCTAGACGCCAATGAAAAAGCCTTTGAAGCCGGCACGCTCCATGTGTCGTGGCAAAGCAAGAATATCGAGTTCAGCACGGCGGTGAACCCGTATCGGGTCTGGTGCTTGCAGCAGTTGCGACGGCACTACCAGACCATGGACGGCGCTGGTCGTGCACAGGTCGAGGCCTGGCTGCTGTCCTTTGGTGGCGCTGGCGGACGGATGGCCGCCAGCTTGTTGCGGCAGGCAGTCGGTCCCAAAGCACTGGCGCTGACGGTACCACCCGGGATGGCTGCCAGTTCCCGGGCCAGGACTGAAGGTGTGCTCAACAGTCACTGGCGGCGCAACCATCCCTTTCACCATTAGCGAGGCCGTTTCAGTGAAGAAGACCATTCTGATTACAGGAGCTGGCACCGGCATCGGGCGAGACAGCGCTTTTGCGCTGGCAGCACGCGGCCACCGTGTCATCGCCACCACCTTCAACGAGGCGCAGGCTGAAGCTTTGCGCGCCGAGTGCCAGTCACGCCGGCAGAACCTTGAAGTAATCAAGCTCGATATCACGTCGGTCGTCGACCGCGAAAAGGTGTTACCGCTAGCGCTGGACGTGTTGATCAACAACGCGGGCATTGGCGATTCAGGTTCGCTGGCCGAGGTGGATCTGGAGCGCGTTCGCAAGGTGTTTGAGGTCAACCTGTTTGGCACGCTGGCACTGACACAACTGGTGCTGCGTGGCATGATTGAGCGCGAACGTGGCACGGTACTGTTTGTCAGTTCGATCGCCGGACGCGTGCCGGTCCCGTTCCTGATGCCGTATTCAATGAGCAAGTTTGCCTTGTCGGCCGCCGGCGCCGGCCTGCGCGCCGAGATGGACCAGCTGGGCAAGAATATTCAAGTGGCGCTGATCGAGTCGGGAGCATTTCACACCGGCTTCAATCAGTCGATGACCGAACGCAAGTACGACTGGATGCAAGAGCACTCCTACTTCAGCGCAGTGAGCGCGAAGATGAAGAAGAAGGAGGCACGTGAATTCGCTCTGGTCGAAGCCAAAAGCACAGGCGCCATCGTGGCCCAGATCGTCAGGGCGGCAGAAGCGAGGCGCCCCAAGCTGCGTTATGTGGCGCCCTGGATTCAGGGTGCAGTGGTCCGGTTGGCAAGAATTTTTGGTGTTTAAAAGGAAGCCTTATGAAGCTTAAACGTGTCCTGATTTCGCTCTTTCTCTCGTTGGTCCTGATGGCGGCTATTGCCTTTGTTTTCCGCGCGCCACTGAGTATGGCGCTGGCGCAGAGAATGGCGGTCAGAATGCTGGCCAGCGATGCGCTGGCCGATCTACCCGATGGCTTGCATGTGGGTCTGTGCGGTGCCGGCTCACCCTTTCCCGATGACCAGCGCTCCGGTCCCTGCACGCTGGTGGTGGCGGGCAAGCACCTGTTTGTGTTCGACTCAGGTTCCGGCAGCGTGCGCAACATTGGAAAAATGGGCTTTAATCATGGCCGCATTGAGGCCATCTTCCTGACTCACTTTCACTCCGACCACATCGATGGTCTGGGCGAGTTGCTGCTGCAGCGCTGGGTCTCCGCCTCCAATGCAGCGCCGGTGCCGGTCTACGGCCCCACTGGCGTCGAGACTGTGGTGGCCGGATTCATGCAGGCTTACGGGCTCGATCAGCATTACCGCGTCGCCCATCACGGTGAAGCGACCGTGCCGTCCAGCGGCTTTGGCGGCAAGGCGCTGCCCTTTGTGTTCGGAACCGACGGGCGCGTGGCAGTGGTCAAGGACAAGGACGTGGAAATCAGTGCTTTCCTGGTCGATCATGCGCCGGTGCACCCGGCGGTGGGTTATCGAATTACCTACAAAGGCCGCAGCGTTGTGATCAGCGGCGACACCCGAAAATCGGCTGCGGTGCAGCGCGAAGCCTCCGGCGTGGACCTGCTCGTGCATGAGGCACTCTCCGGCCCCATGATGGCTATTTTGCAGGACGCGGCGGGCCAGGCCGGACGCGCCAATCTGCAAAAAATACTGGGTGACGTGGTGGACTACCACTCGTCGCCTGAACAGGCAGCGCAGACGGCGCGCGATGCCAAGGTCGGCTACCTGCTGCTCTACCACATCGCACCTCCGCTGCGAATTCCCGGCATGGAAAAGGCGTTTCTGGGTGATGCCAAGGCCATATATCAAGGCACGATTCAAGTCGGCAAAGACGGTGATTTCATCAGCCTGCCGGCCGGATCGACCGAGATCAAAGCAAGCCGACGTTTTTGACGAGGCATTTCCATGTCACAACTGCCCGTCGTCACAAAAATCCTGCGCACTCCCGACGAACGCTTTGCCCACTTGCGGGACTTTCCGTACACGCCGCACTACATCGAAGTCGGCGGCCTGCGCGTGGCCTATATCGACGAAGGTCCGCGTGCCGCACCCGTCGTGCTCTTGATGCATGGGGAGCCGAGCTGGTCGTATCTTTACCGCAAGATGATTCCGGTGTTTTTGGCCGCCGGTTACCGTGTCGTCGCGCCAGATATAGTCGGTTTCGGTCGCTCCGACAAGCCGGCGCACAAGGCCGACTATTCGTACCTGAACCATGTGCAGTGGATGAAGGCTTGGCTGGAACTGGTCGATCTGCGCCAGGTCACGCTGTTCTGCCAGGATTGGGGCTCGCTGATCGGACTGCGCATGGTGGCGGAACTGCCGGACCGATTCGCGCGCATCGTGCTGGCCAATGGCGGGCTGCCGACCGGCACCGCCGAGACGCCCAAGGCGTTCCGGATCTGGCGCGCCTTTGCCATCTACAGCCCCTGGTTTCCGATTGGGCGCATTGTCAAAGCCGGTTGTGCTCTTGGCTTGACGCCACAGGAAGTGGCGTCTTATGACGCGCCCTTTCCATCAAGTGCCTACAAGGTCGCGGCGCGCTTGTTCCCGACCTTTGTGCCGATCACGCCGGATGACCCGGAACGCCAGAACAACGAGCGCGCGTGGGAATTCTTCAAGCAGTGCGACAAGCCTTTTCTGACGCTGTTTAGCAGCCGCGACCCTGTCACGCGTGGCGGTCACAAAATGTGGCAGCAACTGGTGCCGGGCGCTCAAGGCCAGCCGCATGCGATCACTCGTGGCGCCGGCCATTTCCTGCAGGAAGACAAGGGCGCCGAAGTGGCGGCGGCGATGGTGGC
>CAIVLG010000098.1 GCA_903906695.1 uncultured beta proteobacterium
GCTTGTGCTTGACCAATCATCTTGTTCCCCATCACGCTACCAAGTCCCAGCGCACAGAGGACGCCAATGGAAAGCAGTGTCTTGCTACCAACCTTCTTTCGCAAGGAAAACACTGCGGTTACAGCCAACAGCCCTGCAAGTATCAACATACCCCACTCAGACAAAGTAGGAATAGACCCTACGGGAGCGTAATCGATGGTGAAAGATGGCAATTGATCAGCCCAAACCACCGAGTGTGTAGTGGCAAACGCCAATCCTGATGTCATCAAGCCGATTAGTCGTGCCGATTTCATGCTAGTGCCTTTGCTTTGTCAGACATGATTTCACTCTATCACAAACTGTCCGCCGCTATGCTGGCGATGCGGGCACTGGTCGTCGCTCTGCTGGTAGCTCACGATGACATCAAGCGCAAGACCGTCACTTCGACATCAGCATGGTCTTGGCCATACCCTCGGCGATGGCGTTGTTGTCGGGATGGACATGAATGTTCAGCATGCAGCTGTTTGTGGCATTGCCTACAAGCACGGCATAAGAACGCATTCCGACATGAGCCTTGTCAGGTTCAACTTCAATTGACCACTTTTCATTTGAATCTTCAAGCGTCCGTTTGACTTTCAGCATCGATTGCCAACTGGATCTTGCCGATTGCAGTCCGCCATATCCCTTGGTCACTACCATTTGGGCATCGATTGCTTTAGCGTTAGCACTAACCATGCTCTCCATGAGTGAAACTTTCCAATCAGCCGGAATATCGAGTTCACAACCAAGTTTGGCAATTTTGACTGGCCCAGCCTGTGCTGTTGCAGCAACGATGGCTATCAAGGCGATGGAAAACATCTTTTGCATGTGACCTCTCCGCGATGGGTACGCAAGTCTACCCCAACGCCGAACCCAGCCGGTCAAACCGAAGGACCTACTGACTGATAGACCAAATCGCCTGTCCCTAGGCGTGAACCCCGCATCCTGCACCGGGCGAACACCAGCGAAGAGCCTCCGCAAGCGCCCTGCGTCACTCCATCTCAATCAACCTCGCGACGTCCCCACGGCACTCCGCACACAAACCAACCAACAGCAGGTCACCCGCTTTGACTGCCCCCGTGAAATTGGTAATGGTGACTGAATGACGACATGATCCGCACCAGACGTTGGCAAGCAGTAGCTTCTTGGTTTCAGCCGGGATGGTCGCCCACAGTTTGGCCGCAGGTTCGGTGAATTTCGGTATGGACTCTACAGGCATGGGTTCACGGCTTCAAAGTGTGTTCGCAATCTTCCCAAGGCAGCACATTGCATCCACAGTGCGGTGCCACAACAGCTGGACCGGCGATGATTCCGTCGGACGGCTCCACTGCAGCATTCCGGTCATTCGCCGATTGCAGTGTGGCGACTTCGGTCGCAGCCATCCAGCGCAGGAACGGGGTCAGGTCTGCTACATCCTTGACGTACCAAATCTTCTTTGCAGCGTCCCAGCGGGCTCCCAGTGCCTTTGCAGCGTCCTTCTCGGCGAAGGGGACCATCAGGTCTATTCTCATGGTGCCAATTATCCGTGTTGGCCGAGCATCGAGATTGCCGGCGAACTACTGGTGACCATCAGCAGAGTCAAATGGCAATCAGCGCCGATCTGATGTGGGACGACGAACGGTGACCTACCATTGTTGGAGGATTACGGGACTGCGGAAATGGTACTTCATGCTATTCTGAGGCCCTATCAATTCAAACCTGTAGGAGAAGCGCTTGAAAGTATCTGTACGCCATTTTGGACTCGCCTCAGTGGCAGTTCTCACGATGCTGCAGCAAACCACTGCAGTCGCACAGTCCATTTACTGGACGATTGTCTATGCCCCAGTTAGCACGTCTGTGCCGACGCTGTCAGAGTGGGGCATGATTGCACTCTCGGTGATGCTGGCGGGCTTGGCGGTGTATACCTTTCGCACAAAATCCGGCGGCAAGCCGCTGGCGTCGATATTCTTCGTGCTCGCCTTGGTACTAGGTAGCTTTTCGAGCAACAAGATAATCCAAGATGCCAACGCCTACGCGCCTCCTACCATGACAAACCCAGCTGGTGGCACGGTTACGGCCCCGAACATCGCCGTCGAATTTGAGGTTATCAATGGCACATCAGTGCCGCTACAGATTATCAGCATATCCCCGACCAGTACGCAGACCGTCGGCCACAGTCCGACATGCGTGGTGGGGACCGTTGTCCAACCAGCGGGAATGTGCTGGATATGGAATGGTCAAACCCCGGGCTAAGAGTTGTTCCGCCTTTTGGCTGGAGCAAACGGTTGCAGAGAGAAACATCAGGTTCAACCTAGACTGCCTAGCCCAGCCCTAGCGGCTGGGTTATTTTGCCTGCTGCTGGTGGCTAAATGGGAATGAAAGCTACCCGAAATGTAGAAACGCCCCAGGACCCAAATCGGGCGCTGAGGCGTATGCATACTGGTGGTGTAGTTCGACACACTTCCCAACCAACCATTGAAACGGGCGCGTGCATCGAATCGTTGCCAATAGCTGTCGCTCTAATGCGGGGTGGTTTTCAGCAACCCGCAGATCTACCCACCACACCTCACTCAAATTCGCGGTCCTTCTACTTGCTATTCTGGCCTTTCTACGCCTGAATGCAAGTCCGATTTTTGTGTGGAGAAAGCAATGTCCAAATTGAACCTAACCGAACGAGAACTTGCGGAAATGTGGAACGTCAGTCCCAAGACATTGCAGCGCTGGCGAACCGAAGGTCGCGGTCCCAGTTATCTGAAATTGTCCAAGAAGGTGGTTTATCCGTTGGAGCAGATTAAAACGTTCGAGTCCAAGTCCCTGTACACGTCAACGTCGGAAAGAGCCAGTTTCGTCTCATCGCCGTAGTTCGGCTCTTCCCAATCAACCATTGCACCGACAGCGTGGGTCGGGTGGTTTGTTGGTGGCCACGGCTCGAATGCGAAATAATTTGCTGAGCCTCGCAGATTGACCACCACCCCTTCGATGAAATTTCCGCAGCCTGCCGACCTACCTACCTAATCTCGGTGTATTCGGTGATTAGCGGTCTGAGGCAACTGTTGCATCGGGCACGGACTTGGTCAGTCGCTCCAGGGCGATGCCGACGACACGATCATCGAAAAGCCGATCCTTGCGGAGCGCAGCGTCAGACCCGCCGCGCCAGTTACGCAGACCCTCACGTACGGCAGGCACGGTAGGAGCGACTTTTTCCTTGACCAGAAGCCAATCGACGGTCGCGAGCAATTCCATCCCAAAAGGTGACTCGAACCCATCTATCAAACATGCTGTGTCTTCCAGCGCCGGGGCGTAGGCTTTCGCCTCACTGCGCAAGTAAGCATTGACCAAGTCTTTTCGCCCATCATCAAACCAGATCACATCGAACGGTTCTGCATCGACGATGCGCTTCTCGCTATGTAAATAGCTGCCGTCCAGACCATTGAGCAAATGATGGAGTCTTGCCGCGAATGGGCCGTATTTGTTGGCCTCAAATTTGAATTTCAGAGGATTGTCGTTGGGACAACGCCGCTCAATTGCCCGCTCCAGAAACCACGCCAACTTCTGAATCTCCAGCAGACTGCATTCCATGCCCAGTACCCAGTAACGACGCACCAGCTCAGCAATAAGTGCCCGAGCCGGAGTCAGCTTCTCAACCCCGGCGCGCTTGGTCACGTTTTGGTACTGCGTAGTGGGTTCAAACACAGTAATTTCGATGTCTGGCAAATCTCCCAGAGTCTGTTCAATTTCAGGCTTGACGACAGACCAGTCGAGCCCGCCGTTGCCCGCACCCAAAGGTGGTATTGCAATGGATTTCACCTGTTTTTCGATGAGAAACTGTCGCAGGTCTTGCAGGCCTTCAGTCACCCATTCCAGTTGGGATGGCGACCGCCAATGCTGCTTAGTCGGAAAGTTCACTATCCAGCGAGGGCCATCCAGCTCTGTTGGCTCAGTGACGAACATCTTGCCCGTTTGCAACTGTCCGGCTTTGCATGCGGCTGCATATTGGCGGTAGTTGTCGTCAAAGCGCTCTTTGAACATCAGCGCAATGCCCTTGCCCATCACGCCCACGGTGTTCACTGTGTTCACCAGCGCCTGCGCGCGGGCTTCAAGCAAGTTGCCTTTTGTGAACTCAATCATTAGAAATACCACCCCGGACGTGAATATACCGGCAGTTCCAGCCCTTTGGCCTTAACTTGTGCATCAACTTGCATTTTTACCGCTTCAGAGTAGCACATGATACCTATTAACCCGGAGACCGGACAATGCCGATGAATAAGTGCCTCCGCCTGGTAACGCTCAAACTTTGCCGGGTCGTCCGGGTCGCGTTTGAAGTCACGTGCCTGCAGCAGTTTCCAATCCACCTTGCCCAGGTCGTTTAAGTCATCGTAATACATGGCCCAGCGGTAGTAGGCATGACTGTCCGTAAACAGAAAGGGGAGTCCTTGAGCGACGACATGGGGCAGACTCGATACCAAAATCAAAATCTCGTCATTTGCACGTTGCTGTACCCCACCACGGCCCGAGCGGATATTGCTCATCATGACCGAAAACGGTGTGAAATAGAACGGAACGTAGTCATTCAAGAAACCAGCGGGTGGCAGCGGCACGGGGTGTCGCGCGCGCTTGTCAATCAGTTCCGCGTTGCCTATGTGAACCCAGTTGCGTGCCTTGAGGGGACTGTTACCACAGTGCAAGCCGTTGTCGAGAATCCATGGCAGGTTGTCGCGGTGGACTATGCGCCAAATCAACGCCTTGGTCGGATTGAGATTGGTGTAAATCATTTGAGGAACATGTTCTTGTTCACAACAACATCGATCGCTGATCAAGTTCGGCCAGCTCAGCCATCACTATCTCAACGTGGCAACCATCTCAATTTTTGGCGCAATGGACTGAACAAGCTTCTGGATGCCGTGGCCAGGGTTGGATTGCCGACTTGAAACGATCAGTCCCAACTTTTCCAGCAGACCGACATCTTTGGTGATGGCCGAACGATTGCGGTGCAAACGACTCGTCAGCTCGTTGATGGTCTTGGGTTCATGCATGACCTCGCTCATCAGTCGGCGGCGCTCCTCAGACAAAACCGTAAACATCCGTTTCGGGTCTTCAAATGACAGGGTGACCTTACCATCAAAAGCTTCACCTCGATCGGCTCTGCGCGCAGCGTCTTTCGCGCGCTCGAAAAATCCGTCCACATCATCAGTGCGTATGACGACTTTGCTCATGATCTCTTTCCTCCAGTGGCCTTGACGATTGCCAGCCATTCCTGCTGGAATCTCTCCAAGGTTGCCTCGTAACTCATAAATTCAACAGTCTGGACATCGCCCATGTAATGTCGGTGGTGATACCGAGAACACTTGCACAAGGCACAAATAAAGTAGCGAAATCGGTATCCGAACTACTGGCACGATTAGCCTCGGCATCGACAGCGCCAAATTTTCACAGACAAACAGCATGCGTCAGGTGTTCCACTGATCCGGTTGGAGAATGGCATTTGATTCAATTCCCCAGTGTTCTATGTCCTCGGGCGCATACGACAATGGAATTTTTGATAGGTACCGCGCTTCGGTTTCCATGAAGAGTCGGATGAAATCGTTCACGGCCTCGATGGTCAGGTAAGGTGCATGGATCGTGGCATGCAGTCCGATTCCAAAACTGTAATCACGGTGCAAAGTCCAGCCCTCAAATACTTGAATGGTCTTTTCATTGGCGATGATTGGAATCTGTTGCTCAACCCACTGATAGCGAGTCAGACCACCAAATTGGTCAAATTCCTTGGGCGTAGATGGCTCTGAGGTCCACATCCCGGACTTGCTGTCCTTGACCATGCTATCGAAAATGCCCGGTTCGCAATCTGCCACCAGTTCGTAGGATCGATCGAAAGCCAGGTCTCGGACGTTTTCCTTGTAAACGTTGCGCGTTGTGTCTATGACGAAGTTGTAAAAGTGGGGCGCCTTGCGACCAAGAAAGTAGCCGTCGATCCAGCCATTCTTGCCATGCATGTAATCGTGGGTCGTGAACAATCCTCCGAGAATGGGCGCATGTTTACGGATTAAATTCTTGATCTCGATGTAGGCATTCTTTCGGTACTGCCGGGATTGCTCGCCAAATGGAATACACCGCTTTTTTCGAAAAGACATGTCTTCGCTCGATTCATCAGCTGATCATGAGCAGTGCCTTCATCTTGGCACGCACATGAGTCATGACCTCAGGTGGTACGGTCGCTTTCTTCTTGGCGCGCCGTACTTTCCAGTCAAGCGACTTGACCTGATCGGACAACACCGCGCATTCAACACCATCGACCTGGGTGACGACCTCAAAAGGGTGGCCCTTGACCTTGGTTGTCATTGGGCAACAGACCATCAACCCGGTTTTGCCGTTGTAGCTGGCAGGACTGATGACCAATGCCGGGCGATGACCAGCTTGCTCGTGGCCGGCCTGGGGGTCGAACTCCAGCCAGACCACATCGCCAGCTTCGGGTACAGCCACACGCATCACCATCAAAGTTTCTCTTGGCCCACAGGCTTGCCAAAACTGAACTCTGAATGCGCATTGGCGGCTGTGATGCCTTTTACCAGGGCATCTAGGTCGTACTCTACTTTTTCAGAGGGCTCGATCAGAATTCGCCCGCGTGAAACGACCAAACTCACCTTTTGCTCGAGCTGGTAACCAGCTTCCTTCAACGCTGCAGTGGGCAATCGCAACGCCGGACTGTTGCCCCATTTACGGATAACGGCTTCCATAAAAAATCCACCTTTTAATGTTTCTACATTGTAGATACATTCGGCAAAAATGCCAATGCTTCAAGCAAATCGATATTGAGCCAGCGCTCATTTGAATACCAATTACGCAACTTCAGCAGTTCCCATACGCCCTTTTGTATGGAGAAATCTGATGACGACCAAGATCTGCCCCGGTTGCGGCCAACCTTTCGAGCCTCGCCCACAGGTTAAGAAGCAAATCTACTGCTCCTCCCCGGCTTGCCAGCAAAAACGACGCAATACCTGGCAGCGCAAGAAACTACGGACAGACTCCGACTACAGAGAACAATTGCGCAAGGCACAACAAAATTGGCGAAATCGGAATCCGAATTACTCACGCGAGTACCGGAAGGCGCAGGCTCAGCCTGTGAAAAATGACAAAGACCAGCAACGATCCAAGCCCGATGCATTGCAGAAATCAAACTTTGCAAAGGTCGACGCGACCAACTGGCCAGGACAACTACGTGCCGGCGTCTATCGAATCCGTCCCCTTGAAGCCACCGCAAATGCAAAGAAGGACGTGTGGATTGTCGAGATCACTCCTGTGTGCGCAGACTGCCCTTGCAAAACAGACGCGTGCAAAGATGGACGCTATAGGTAAATGCTTCACAAGCCACTATCCTATTGCTCAAATTTTCAATGAGCGATCAGGTCTATGACTTCAGAAGTAGAACCAAATGTGTTGGATCAGCCGAAACGAATTCGGGCTGCGGAATACGTTCGGATGTCGACAGAACACCAGCAGTACTCCACCGAAAACCAGGCCGACAAGATCCGAGAATATGCTGCGCATCATGGCATGGAAATCGTGCGCACTTATGCCGACGAGGGAAAAAGCGGACTGAACATTGGTGGACGCCTGGCATTGCAACAACTGATCAAGGATGTTGAAGAAGGCCCGATCGATTTCCAGATAGTTCTTGTTTATGACGTCAGCCGCTGGGGTCGGTTCCAAGATGCTGACGAGGCGGCATTCTACGAATACAAGCTCAAGAGAAAAGGCATCCTGGTCACCTACGTGGCCGAGCAGTTCGAGAACGATGGCTCACCAGTTTCAACAATAGTCAAAGGCGTTAAACGCGCAATGGCCGGTGAATACAGCCGAGAATTGTCTGCCAAGGTGTTTGCTGGCCAATGCCGCCTGATTGAGCTTGGCTATCGCCAGGGCGGCCCCGCTGGCTTCGGATTGCGTCGTACCTTGATTGATCAGACGGGCTCCATCAAAACCGAGCTTGCCCGTGGGGAGCACAAGAGCTTGCAAACGGATCGGGTAATTCTGATGCCCGGACCGGAGCAGGAAGTCGAGACGGTCAGTCAGATCTACCGCTGGTTCGTTGATGAGGGCATCCCGGAATCAGAAATCGCGACCCGCCTCAACGACAAAGGGGTTCTCACCGATCTGGAGCGCAACTGGACACGCTCCACCGTTCGGGAAGTTCTGAGCAACGAAAAATACGTGGGCAACAACGTCTACAACCGCATTTCCTTCAAGCTCAAGAAGCACCGCATCGTCAATCAGCCGGACATGTGGATAAAGAAGGAAGGTGCGTTCGAAGCCATTGTGGCGCCCGAAGTGTTCTACATGGCGCAAGGCATCATTCGAGCCAGGGCGCATCGCTTCAGCAACCAAGAGTTGATAGAAAAGCTGCGCAAGCTCTACGAGCACCGTGGTTTTCTTTCCGGCCTGATCATCGACGAGGCAGAAGGCATGCCGTCAGCCGCTGCCTACATCCACCGCTTTGGCAGCCTGATCCGGGCTTACGAGGCCGTGGGTTTTACGCCAGATCGTGACTATCGGTTTCTCGAGGTAAACAAGTTCCTGCGGAAACTGCACCCTGAAATCATCAGCCAGACCGAGCGCGAAATTGCCAACCTCGGTGGCACCGTGGTACGCGATCCCGCAACAGACCTGCTTCGAGTGAACCAGGATTTCAGCATCTCGATCGTGCTGGCGCGATGCCAAACCCATGACAACGGCCGTCACCGGTGGAAAGTGCGGTTCGATACCAGCCTGGCTCCCGACATCACGGTCGCCGTGCGATTGAACCAACCCAATAATGCGCCACTGGATTACTACCTTCTCCCCCGCCTGGACTTCGGACTACCACGCATTAGCTTGGCAGAGCACAACGGCATCGAGTTTGAAAGTTACCGGTTTGACAGCCTGGATTACCTCCATGGCATGGCAGAACTTACCCGTATCAGGAGGGCCGCGTGAGCAAAGAGCACCCAAGCAGCGAATTGCAGATGATTCCGATTGCCCAGATCGAAGTCCTTAATCCACGTGATCGCAATAACCGAGTTTTTAACGAAATCGTCGGAAACATCAAAGACATCGGACTGAAGAAGCCAATCACCGTGACGCCACGAACGGATCCGCAAGGGGCTGTGCGTTTTCTGTTGATCTGTGGTGAGGGTCGTCTCAAGGCATTCAAGTCTCTGGGCGAAACCACGATCCCCGCCATGGTGGTGCAAGTCAGTGATGAAGATGCATTCATCATGAGCCTGACAGAGAATGTTGCCCGTCGTCAAGTTGGGAGCTTGGAACTGCTCGCGGGTATCGAGCAATTGCGTGATCAAGGTTACGACAAGCGTGCTATCGCCAAGAAGACCGGTCTGACTGTCGAATATGTCAACGGCATATTGCAGCTCCTGAAGAACGGGGAGGAACGTTTGCTCGTGGCAGTCGAGCGCGGTCGCATTCCGCTCAAAGCCGCGTTGGCCATAGCGGGGGCAGGCAACGATGACAAGGCCGTCCAAGTCGCTATGCAAGACGCCTATGAATCTGGCGAGTTGCGCGGCCACCAATTGCTTCAGGCTCGCCGAGTTATAGAGCGTCGACGATCAGGTGGACGGGCGATCGCGCGCGGCGCGCAACGAAAAACTCTAGACGTCACCTCGTCAAGTCTTGTCAGAACATATAAGAAAGAGGTCGGACGACAAAAACTGTTAATCAGGAAAGCTGAGTTTGCACAGCAGCGCTTGCTGTTCGTAGTGCAAGCCCTGCGCCAAATTTTGGCAGATGAAAACTTCACCAATCTGCTCAGGGCCGAGGGACTGGACACGCTGCCGAAATATATCTCCGACCGGGTTTTCGCAGGAGGCTACTCTGCATGAGTGAAATTTCCCTCGGGTTCATTCCGGAGCCCATGACGATTCCTTTCGAGCGGATTCTGCCGTCCCGAAAAATGCCCGAAGGCCTGGTGAACTCACGCAAGTTCAAGCAGATCCTGTCGTCCATTGATGCCGTGGGCATGATCGAGCCTCTGACGATTCACAAAGCAGACAAGGTCAGTGGTCTGCACCTATTACTGGATGGTCATATCCGACTCCTCGCACTCAAGGAGTTGGGATTTGCCGATGCGCCCTGTCTCATTGCCACCGACGATGAAAGCTACACCTATAACAACAGGATAAATCGGCTGTCCACGATTCAGGAACATTTGATGATTCGCCGCATGGTGAACCAAGGTGTGACGCCGGAACGTCTGGCCAATGCATTGACGGTGGACGTCGGTCACATTGTCAGGAAAATGAATCTACTCGATGGCATCTGTGCAGAAGCTGCGACGCTGTTGAAGGACAAACATTTTTCAGCGCATTTGGGCAGCGTGCTTCGCAAGATGAAGCCAACCAGACAAGTTGAATGCATCGAGCTGATGGTGGCAACGAACAACATTACTGTGGCCTATTGTCAAGCCTTGCTCGCTGCCACACCGAGCCATATGCTGGTTGGCGCTGCCAAGCCGAAGAAGATCCGAGGCGTAACGGCCGAACAAATGGCCAAGATGGAGCGCGAAATGGCCAATGTGGAAGTACAGTTCAAGTTGGTCGAGCAATCCTATGGCCAAGACGTGCTCAACCTGGTTCTCGCCAAAGGCTATTTGGTCAAGCTTCTGGACAACAAGGCTGTGACTCGCTTTCTTAAGCAAAACCAGCCTGATGTTCTCGGTGAATTTGAGAATATTGTCCAGACCGTGTCGCTGGAAAAGTAGATGCGTCAACGGGAGTCGGCAACAACTTCTGCGCCACCCGTCACATCTGCCAAAGATTTTGCGGCTGCGGCCACTGCATCCGAGAATGATGCCAGCGATGTGCCGATGGTCGCCCATCGAAGTCCCCCACAGCCAGATTCAGCGTGTCTTTATGGATTGATTGGCGATGTGGCGCTGGCCGGCAGTGACAACTCAGAAACCAACCCATACGCGATCGCTGCCAACTTTATGGCCTATCTTTCTTGTGCCATTGGACGCAGCGCCTATCTTCCAATCGGAAACACTGGGCATCACGCACGCCTTTTTTGCTTGCACATCGGCAGGTCCGGTCGCGGACGCAAGGGCGACGCCCTATCTCTTGTCATGCGACTGGATCAGGCGCTGCGGGAACTGAATGCCGACGTCGCGCCTCAGATTCACCGAGGTGGACTATCCACTCGAGAGGGGTTGGTGGCCCTGATTCATGACGGCTACAAACAGGGAGCGCAAGAAATCCCGCCGATCAATGACAAACGCCTTTGGGTGGTCGAATCAGAATTCGCCAATGTTCTGCACCAAAGCCGTCGCGGAGGAAACACGCTGTCAGCAGCACTTCGTGACTGTTGGGACGGCGTCAGTCTTAAACCCGCGACAAAGACCAATCGCCTGTTCGCAAGCTATCCTCATCTGTGTTTGAGCGGAGCAATCTCGCCCACAGAATTGATGGGGTTGATGACGGCCCGGGAAATGACCAATGGTTTCGCCAATCGCTTCATGATGATCTGGGCAGAACGGTCGCAGATCTTGCCGTTTCCGAAGGCAACGTCACAGGCCAAGGTGGATTCACTGGCCAGGAAAGTGTTGGAAATTCTCGAGTTCGTTCGTGCGGACGAGTACCACGTCCGGGATGAGCTCAGATTGGAACTCACTGCACAGGCACAGTGGCGTTACGCGCATCTCTATCGTGGTGAACTCAACGACGAGGGCGGTATTGATCTCGTCAGCGGTCTACTGGAACGCCGGGCGCCGATGCTTTTGCGTCTGGCAATGCTGTTTGCCCTGAGCGACGTGCAATTGCGCATTGACGTTGTGCACATCGATGCCGCCATGGCATGGATGCAATATGTGGCAGCATCCGTTCGGTACGTCTTCGTCAGTGCCGCAGAAGAAGAAAAGATAGCGCTGTCGCGCAAATTGTCAAACCAGCTGTTTGATTTCCTGCAAACGCGTGGCGCGGCCACGCGCAGTCAAATCAACACGGAGTGCTTTGCCGGGCGAGCGTCCAAAACACAAATAGACGCAGCCATCGAGCACCTGTTGACGGCTACGCCGCCAAAGATTTGCTTGCAGCTACTGAATCGCCCCCAAGAGACTCCTGGCACGCCAACAAGGGTCTATCGCCTCGTCTAATCTGACGCAATCAGAGTCACTCGGATTCGGGTTAGGGTTTTCACTGAGCTCATTTCGCACACTTCGAAGCCAATGGACATGGTGCAACTCATTGTCACGAAACACATTTCGCACATTTCGCACATTTCCAGCGTGTTGAATACCGGGAGGTCTGCAGTGGTGGATCCGATGGTTAAAGTGCACCGAGTTCTGTGTCTGTTTGACCCTGATACGAGGCGTTCGCGGGTTTTGCTTATGAGACAAGAATTTGCCCCAAGCCGACGGCCACGATCTGGGGAGCGGCCGTTCGTTGCGACGGTGCAGGAAGCCAAAGCGGCCGCTCGCTAGCGGATCATTATCGTTGATTGTTGGCAAGTCTGACCGAGTAATCTGGCAGGCGGGCGCGCCGCCCGTTGGCTTCAATGCGCCGGGCATCGATCAGAAAGCCAAGACGCGTGCGGAAGAAGCCGTCGCCCGTCAGATTGGGTCCGTCGCAATGCCCCATGGCTGCGCCCACCACACGCCCGGCAGCTTGCCAGTCCGCTGTGCAGGCACTCAGCACCAAGGAATCGTAATAATCAACCGGCACGCCCTGCACACGCCCCTGTTCCAGGCGCCGTAGCGGACCGCAGCTGTCGCGGATGCGAGCGAATTCCTGCGCCAGCGACAGTCGCTCTGCGGCAGTCAAGGGCCGACGCATCGCGTAAAGCTGCGAAAGCTGCTCGGGCGAGTGCATGGCCACAAAAGGACGACCGTCGATCTCAGGCACTCGCACCCTGAGCAGCGGCCCGGGCCACCCTGCAAGTTGGTCGCAGGCCATCGCCTCAAAGATCGCGTCGCCGACGTTGTCGCCGCTCCAGACAGTCACCGCGTCCGCCTGTTCCAGCTCCAGGCGAGCGATGAGTGCGCGCCATTGAGAACCGAGCGCCTTGTCGTCGAGCGGACCGTGTGCCAAGCCGTCGAAAAACCCGACCACGGCGCCCGGCATGCCGCACGAGGCGCAGGCCGCTCGAACGCAGCCCACGGCACTGTCCCCCAGCACCAAATGAATACTATTGCCCGGTGCAGGCGGCGCTGCCAAAGTCATCTTCGTGAGCTACTTCTTGGCCTTGGCGGTCGAACCAGTTTCGGCCATCATCTTGCGCTGGTAGTCCATGCATTCCTGCATCGACAGCTTGTCGTCGTTATTGGTGTCGGCCGCTTCAAAATAAGCCATGCGCGCCGTCACGACCTCTTTGAACGAGAGCTTGCCGTCGCCATTGGTGTTGGCGCGCTTAAGACGCTCTAGCATGCCTTTGGTCATGCCCGGGACTGACTCCAGGTCGGCAATGATGACATAGCCCGAGGCGTCTGGATGCAGGGCGCGCCAGCCGTTGAGCACGTCCTGATGGAACTCGTCGAGCGAGACATATCCATCATGGTTGAAATCCGCCGCCACGCAGGCCGCTTTCAAGCGATCGGAGGCGGGAGCCGGGGCTTTGGCTGCGGGCGTTGCGGCCTGCGCGGCAAGCGCCAGAAAACTCAGCCCCAGCGCAAAATGGAAATTTTTGAAGTTCATGCTCATATCTCCTTACCACCACCAGTTTTGATTCGTGCTGCCATTGCAGCCCCACGTAACGACGCGCTGTCCGTTGCGAGCGACACCCTCCCAGACCGCAAGACACTTGCCATTGAGCTGGCTCACGATGTCGCGGCCTCTGGCCTGCCAGCGCTGATTGGGTGCCCCCGAGCATTGCCAGACAATCATCTTGCCACCGTCATTCGGATTGGCATCCGCGATGTCCAGGCACAGATTGCCCACAACAATTTCGCCATTTCGACCCCAGTAAAAGCGTTGGTTTGCGCCACCATTGCAAGCCCAGATCTGAACCGGCGATCCAGGACCAATCCCGCCATTGACCTTGTCCACGTCCAGGCACAGGCCACCTACGCTGCGAAATTGACCGCCGCCCTGGCCACCGCCTTGCCAACCTTGCCCACCCTGCCAACCTTGCCCTCCCTGCCCAGGCGGAGGGTAGCCCTGGTTGTCATTCGGTCGGTTGTTGTTACTGTTGTGATTGGCAATCAGCGCCAAGCCTGCAATGGCAGCAACCGCCGCAATGGCGTAACCTGCATTGGATCCCCCTTGGCTCGTTGCCTGAGGTCCACGCGTCACATGGAAGCGCCCTCCGCAGCCTTGATTTACCCATAGTTCCTTGCCGCTCAAGTCATACCCCCAACTCTTCCCGAAGCGGCAACTGCCACGCATTTGTTGCGACAAATCAACTTGTGTGACGTTATCGGGCAGCCGGTAGGAGTTGTAGCCACCACCGGATAGCAGCTCAACTTCCATTGCAGCATCCTGCGCCATTGGTTGGATGTCACCTTGCTCACGCTGCGCGAAAGTGCCTCCACTGAAACTCAGAGACATGGCGGTCAGCAAAACACCGCCCTTCTTGCAAAAAAGTTTCATATTCGACCTTTCATTTGAGTTGAGAAAAGACTGGAAATAACTTGAACGACTTGCATCAGTAATCGATGATCCGATCCGGCCGGAGTACCCAGCCGGCCTCGCCTGCTTTGAGCTTGTACTGAATCTGGCGCGTGCCGCCGGTCGGTTGTGCATTGCTGTCGCCATCGCGGTAGACCGGAAAGCGGCGCACCAGCGTGCTCTCCACGACCCTGAATTCGTCGTGGCCCATGTAGCCCTTGGATGCCTTGGCATCGTCCTGCAGGGGTGGCAGATAGATTTCGCTGAGCGAGCGGCGTTTGTTGGCCGCAAAAGCGACCAGTGACCCATAGGAGCCGCTGCCGGCCGAAGTTACATAGACGTAAATCTCCGGTGAGCCATCGACGTTCAGGTCGGCCACCTCGGCCATCGTCACTGCTCCGTCGATCTCGTGCTCAATCACCGCGTTGTTGCGCTTGAGTCCTTTCGGTTCGATGCGCAGCCGGTTAACCGAGCCAACGTTGGCGCTGCTGACGCGAAAGCTCACGCCTTGCAACGACAGCGTCTGGTCAAAGCCAGCGCCAGTGGCCGGGCTGGAAAAGGACGCCAGCGCCAGCAAGCCCAGTGCGGCGACCAGATCAACCATCCGATGCAAACGAGCTTTCATGTCCTATCGGTATGCTTTGCTGTTGCATCGCCGAGCTTGCGCCTCATGGCGAAGGCCAACATGGCCATCAGGCTGGAGAGGATGATCAGGCCCCACTCGCTGAGCGTCGGAATGGCCGCCGGTGAGACCGCTGCTTGCACCGTGATCACGAACAGCGCCGCGTCATAGGCGTTGTTCTCAAAGACGCTGATCACGCCGTCAAAGGTCCCTGCGTTGCCGCTCGGTCTGCCTGAGATGACACCAGTGTGCGGGTCCAGGGTCAACCCGTCGGGCAAGTTGCCGTAGAGCAGGGCAAAGGTCGGATTGGTAAATCCAGCGGTGACTGGCGTCAGGGTAAAGAGCTGTCCGATCGTGGCCGTTGCCGAAACGCTCCCCTGCGGATAGCTGAACACAGTGGTGCGCTCCCTGACCGTCACGGTCACCGTGTTGGAGGTCGGTGCGCTGTAGACACTGGTCGCTGCTTGCGTGGCGCTGACCTGACAGCTGCCATCGCTTGTGCCGGTCAAGGTGTTGCCCGTCACGTAGCAGGGTCCGCTCAGGCTGTAGGTGACGGCGCCACCTGGGATGCCACCGCTGGTGCTTAGCGTGCTGCTGCCGCCAAAGCCCACCATGGTAGGGCTTGCACTGAGCACCAGAGCAGACGGCGCGAGCAGGTTGACGGTCACGGTGACCGGGTTGGAGGTGGCGCTTGGGTAGGTACCGTCGGTGGCCTTGCTGGCGCTCACCTGGCATTGGCCTTGACCTGTGCCGCTCAGCGTGCTGCCCGTGATGCTGCAGGGACCACTCACCAGTGAGTAACTGACCGCGCCGCTGCCCTGTCCGCCGCTGGTGCTGAGCGTGCTGGTGCCGTTGACATTGATGGCCGTCGGGCTGGCGATCAGCACGAAGCTCGCCAGTGTTGCGACGCTGACCGGGGCAGAAGTCATGGCGCTGTAGGTGCCGTCTGCCGCCTTGGTGGCAGTGACGGTGCAAGTGCCGTTCGCAGCGCCGATCAAGGCGTTGCCGATGACTGTGCAACTGCCACTGGTGACGGTGTAGCTGACAGCACCGGTGCCGTTGCCCCCACTGGTGCTCAAGGTGCTGGTGCCGCCGGCACTGATACTGGTGGGGCTGGCGGTGAGCACCAAAGTGGCTTGTGGGGCCAGATTGACGGTCACAGTTACCGGAGCGCTGCTCGCAGCGCCATAGCTGCTGTCAGCTGCCTTGGTGGCCACTACAGTGCAACTGCCCGCCACGGTGCTGGTCAGCGCCGTGCCAGAGACCGTGCAACTGCCGCTGGTGACGGCGTAGCTGACCGCGCCCGCGCCGCTGCCTCCGGTGGTGCTCAGTGTGCTGGAGCCGTTGGCGTTGATGCTCGGCGGCGTGGCCGTGAGCACCAAAGCAGTCTGCGTGGCCAGATTGACGGTGACGGTGACAGGGCTGGAGGTGGCCGCGCCATAGCTTGCATCGCCGGCCTTGGTGGCCGTGATGTAGCACAGACCCTGACCGGTGCCGGTGAGCGTGCTGGCGGTGATGCTGCACGGGCCGCTGTTGACGCTGTAGGTCACGGCGCCCGTGCCGCTGCCGCCGCTAGTACCAAGCGCGCTGGTGCCGTTGACGTTGATCGTGCTGGGGCTGGCGTTCATGACCAACGCGGTCTGCGAAGCCAGGGCCACGCTGACTGCCACGGGGTTGGAAGTGGCCGCTGCATAGACCGTGCTTGCCGCCTTGGTGGCGGTGACCAGACAGCTACCCGAGCCGGTGCCGGTGAGCGTATTGCCGACCAGCGTGCAGGGGCCGCCGCTAAGGCTGTAGCTCACCGTGCCCGTGCCGCTGCCGCCACTGGTGCTCAGCGTGCTGGTGGCGCCAACGCTGACACTGCCCGGGCTGGCGCTGAGCACCAGCGATGCTTGCGGCGCCAGGCCGACGGTGACGCTGACCGGGGCCGAGGTCGCAGCGCTGTAGGTACCATCGGCTGCTTTGCTGGCGCTGACGCTACAGGTGCCGGCTCCGGTGGCCGTCAGAGTGCTGCCCGTAATGCTGCACGGGCCGCTGACAACCGTGTAGCTGACTGCACCGGTACCGCTGCCGCCGCTGCTGCTCAGACTGCTGGTGTCGTTGACGTTGAGGCTGGCAGGGTTGGCCGAGAGCACCAGGGCGCTCTGGCTCGATAGGTTGACCGTCACCGTCACCGCACTGGAACTGGCGGAGCCGTAAGTGGCGTCAGCCGCCTTGGTGGCAACGACAGAACAGCTGCCAGCCACCGTGCTGGTTAGGACGCTGCCAGAGATCGTGCACGAGCCGCTGGTGACTGCGTAAGTGACACTACCCGTGCCGCTGCCACCCGTGGTGCTCAGTGTGCTGCTGCCGTTGGTGTTGATGGTGCTTGGGCTGGCGTTCAGGCTCAGTGCTGCTTGCGTGCCCAAACTCACATTGACGGTCACCGGGTTGGAAGCGATGGCGTTGTAATTGGCATCCGCTGCTTGCGACGCCGTCACAGTGCAGGTCCCCGTGGCATTGCCGTTCAGCGTCGTGCCGACGATGCTGCACGGGCCGCTGTTGACGCCGTAGCTGATCGCACCGGTGCCACTACCACCGCTGATGCTCAGCGCACTGGTGGCTGCAACGGTGATACTGGTCGGCGCGGCCGACAAGACTAGCGGTGCTTGGGCCGCCTTGGCGATTGCGATGTTCTGCGTCACCTGAGTGGCCGCGTTGTAGTTGGCATCCCCCGCCTGATTGGCAGCAACAGTGCAGGTGCCGGCGTTCAGGATAGTGACCGAGCCGCTGCCGGCGCTGCAGACCAGCGGTGTCAGGTTGCTGTAGATGATAGCCAGGCTTGAGCTGGCGCTGGCGCTGACCAGGAATACGCCACCGGGTGAGTAATTCGCGCTGGGCGCCGGGCCGAAGCTGATGCTCTGGTTGGCTTTGGCTATTGCGAGATTGACGATGGCATTGGCATCACCGCTGGTGGAGCCGACACCCCGGATGGTGAACGCAGTCGCTGCCAGCGCTTGGCTGGACGTGCCACTGATGACGCCCTTGACCAGGTCAAACTTGAGGCCCGAGGGCAAGGCCGGGTTGATCGAGTAAGTCACCGTGCCGCCGAAGTTGCTGGGCACCATGGAGGCCGAGGGCGTGATGCTGGCGCCGACCGTGCCGCTGATGGTCTGCGGCGTGGGGCTCAATGTGGCGACAGGAGGAACCAAGGGAATGACCGTGAGGGTGACCGCCCCTGCAAAGCCAGCATCGCCGCTGTCCTTGTAGTTGATCTGGTAGCGGTTCATACCCAGCACAAAGCTGCTGCCGTCACGATAACCGTTGAAGTATTTGCTGGCCACGCCTGCTACACCCCCGGTGCCATTCAAGTTGGTGTAATCGATCAGCACGAATTTGGTGCCGTTCGGCAGGACGCGGTCGTTGACCAGCCCAAGGTTCAGATCGGCAAAGTTGGCGATGGTGACCTCGCTGGCGCTGCGCAGCTGGCTGTTCTTGAGTGCAGTGGGGTCTATCGTCATTTGCAACGTCGAGAAGTAGTCCAACTCGACCGAGTTGTCTGTATTCAGAACGGCGCTGGCACCGGCGGCGGTGCCGAAGTTGCCAAGGACGAGCCTGCCATCACTGCCGATGCTGATCACGCCCTGACTGCCTCCCAGGATGTTGAAGGTTCCTGAGCTGACAGCGATCGTACCGTTACTCTCAGCCGAGAGCACGCCCCGGTTGCTGAAGTTGGCGTAGTAGCTGCTGGAGCCCAGCAACTCTGCGATTCCGCCATTCTTGACGATCAAGGCGCCTGACACATTGCCGCTGCGATTGATGGTGATGCGCGCGCCGGGGATGATTTTGAAATCGCCGCCGTTGTTGACCAGGCTGGCGTTGTCATTGATGATGATCTGCCCATAGTGACCGCTCGGCGACAAGGTCCAGAGCAGTTGGTTGTCCGAGGCCAGGCTGCCCTGCCCGTTGAGGGTCAGGATGGAATCGGGTTCCATCAGCATCACACCTGCCGTCACGCTGTAGTTCGTCGGACTGTATTCTTGCGGCAGCGCGATGCTGTTGCTGCCAAAAACTCTAAGCACCTGGGTTTTCAGCTTGGCGGCGGAATCGGCGATAGTCACGCTGGCGCCGTTGAAGGTCAAGGTGTCGTCGACCGTCAGCTTGGTGACGCCGAGGCCCACGTTCAGACTGCTGTTGATGAAGGACACCTTGCCCGCCTCGAGTTTGGTGGATTCGTTGACCAGTTCCAGCGTGGCGCCATTCTGGAACGTCATCTGGCCGTCGGCAATACTTGGCTGACCGAAGGTCACGAAGGACTGGTCCAGTTTCAGCGTCCCGCCGTCGATCGTCGCCACATTGCCAGGTTGACTGAAATACCAGGAGTCCGTGGCATAAGTCCCATGCTGCTGACCGAGCCGGAACAAGGTCAGCTTGCCCCCCGGCGTGACGTTCAGCGTGGTCTGGGAGCTGACAGGGCCTTTGCCCCAGCCACTGAGTGTCGAGTCGCCAGAGGCGGTCAGAGTGAGGTTGGCGTCGACGTTGAACCCGGGGGGGATCAAGCCGGTCAGCGAGGCATTGTTGAGCGTCAGCGACGTGCTAGCGCCGGGAACGGGGGGGATGGGGTAAAACCGGAACCGCACGTTCTGGGCATCCAGGTCGGCGCGCTCAAGCGTGAGGTTTCGCAACTGGATGTAGCGGCCTTCCATCGGGTAACTAGACGACCAATCCGTACCCAGCAGCGAGGCCGTAAAGCGCTGGGTGGGAAAACTTGATGCCGGACGCCAGGTTGCCGATTCCCACTGTCCATAGCTTGGAAAGTTGTACTGCATGTCCATGTTCACATAAATCAGGTTGTTGTGAACAGATGGACTGGTCGGATCACCTGTGACCAGCCAGACGGCGTCGTAAGGATTCTGCGCCCCCATGGTAGAAATCAGGCCCCAGGCCCCGGTGTGGTTTTCGGCGGCGTGCGCGGCGCCCGTAACGCCCAGCGCGACGCCCGCCGCCAGCGACAGGGCTCGCCATGACTTGATGAAAGCAGATGCGGTTTCTTTTGTCATGGCGGCCTACTTTCCAAACAGCGCCTTGGTGTGCGCCGCGTCAATCTTGTCCTCGTACTTGCTCACCTTGCATTTCTTGGCCTTGCAGTCGCAGGCGACCTTGTTGGTCAGCACGAAGGTGGTGGTGTCATAGTCCTGCACGCCGGGCTCAGGCCTGATGCGGTCCATCAGCTTCTTCTCGGCCTTGTCGCCCAGATACATCTTGGTCAGTGCCACGGCAATGCCCTCGGAGTCGGCGCAAAAGCCGGCCTTTTTGTCGCAGATGACGCCAGCCTGGGGTGCATAGACCGAGCCCTTGAGCTGGACGTTCTTGGCCTGCGACGGGATGCTCAGCGCATAAAGCAGGCAAATGGACGCCACAGCGAGGATGGGTTTCATGGTGTGTTGCTCCTTTAACTCAGAACTTTATGCCACCCTGTGTGCGCTTATAAGCCCGAGAAGACGGGCTTTTTGGGTGTCAATTTGCAGACCAACGAAGGCTACTCCAGACTGGTCGAAAGACCTATGTCGTTTCTATGCATTTGGCGAATCGTTGCTTTACATCAGCAGAATTCGTTATCCTCAGCACCAGGATGATGTCGCCGACCGCCAACCATGGATAAGAACTCGAACAACTACTGGGCTGCATTGATCGCCCAGATACGCACCACGCTGAACTTGAGCCAGGCGCAACTTGCCCTTGAGCTTGAGAGCGATCAGGCGACGGTTTCGCGTTGGGAGCAGGGCACGGTGCTGCCTTCCTACAAAAAGCAAAGACAGATCGAGGCGATCGCCGAGCGCATCAATCTGTCATCGCTGCAGGGGATCGCCGACGTCGTCAACAGCAGTCCGTTTTCGATGCTCCTGACCGACCGGCAGCACACCGTGTTGGCGGCGTCCCCAAGCAGTGGCTTCAGCGTCGGGCTCGGCGTTGTTGAGCAGACGCCGCCAGATGAACAAGAACACTTCCTGCGCTTCGCAGACAGCGTCACGAAGAGCGGGTTCTGGAGCCAGTCCGGCCGACGCTTCGACTACTCATTTCAGGCTGGCAACGCCCAGTATCGAGCGGTTGTGACCTCGGTCCTGGTGCGCGGGACGGTCTACGCGGTGGTCCAGCAGAATCTGGCGCCTCTTGAGAAGAAATGAAACGGCGCCGCGTATCGCTCCAACGGCTTTCTGGACGCCACCCCGCTATTCATGGGTCCGAAGCAGCATGCGTGTGGTCTGCATCCGCAACGTCCACGGCGACGATCTTGCTACCTTCGAACACGTCGACCGTGACGCATTTGCTCTGTTGCCAGAGTGTCAGTTGAGTCACCGATACAGCGTAACGGGCACACAGAGTTTCAGGGTCAAGAGCGGCAGGCGCTACCGGAATCTCTTGCTGCGGTCGCAGTGTGTTGCGTCTGACAATGGCCCAGAAACTGATCCAGATCACGAGCACGCCGGTCAGTTGCACGAAAGGACGCAAGGGCTTCCAAAGCGCCGCCCAGTCCGGCTCAGCCAGAAAAGTCAGTCGCCCAAAAGGCGGGCGCAGCCAGTCAAATGTCAGATGGAAGGCATCTTTCAACATCCAGCAGAAGGCGACCCAGGCTAACAGGGTCAGCAAGAAATCGCGCACGCGAATACTCAGCGGCACCTTGTCGGCTCTGACCAGCGGTGGCCAGGTTAGAGAATCAGGCTTCATTGAAATCCCCGGTCCGGACTGGTCCAGGTGCCGCGTGTGTTGCGCTTGCGAGTCAGTGCTTTGGGCACGCCGGCGACGGCGGTCGCAGTCTGCAATAGCCAGAACACCAGGGGGTACCAGACGATCCAGAAAATCGAGCTACCCATGTTCTTCTCGAAGCGCGAGTCCAGCGTGACGCTGACGCTGGCCTGTAGTATGTAGATCGCCCCCAGCACTTCTCCCCACCAGTCTGGAATGACGCTGAACGAGAACCATGACTGGGGTGGCAGCAAGCCGATGGCGATCAAAAGCCAGCCAACGCAGGCGGACATCATGGTGTAGGACCAGATGATCGACACCACATAGTTCAGCCAGATCGGCAGCATGCGCAGGCCCCCCGGTTTGAACAGGTGCGCGGTGGTGTCGATCACGGTACGAGTACCCCCCTCGCTCCAGCGCACGCGCTGGCTCCACAGACCCTTGAGAGTCTCAGGCATCAAAATCCAGCACAGCGCTTTGGGCTCATAAACCATGCGCCAGCCGGCGAGCTGAATGCGCCAGCTCACCTCGACGTCATCGGTGATGGCGCTGGGGTTCCACCAGCCGATGTCATGCAGCGCACGTTTGCGAAAAGCGCAGATCACACCCGAGACCGTGAAGAGGCTTCCATAAACCGTCTGCGCACGTTTGATGAGCCCCACGATCGATGAAAACTCTCCCACCTGCAGGCGCCCGAGCAGGCTGGCGCGGTTGCGAATGCGCGGGTTGCCGGTCAACGCGCCCAGTGTTGCGTCACCCAGAAAGCGCCGCACAAACCAGGTCAGCGCGTGCCGGTCCAGCAGTGCGTCGCCGTCGATGCAGACCAGAATCTCGCCACGCGCCATCAGGGCGCCCACGTTCAGGGCCGTGGACTTTCCCTGGTTGGTGGCCAGATGCACAACCCGCAAAGCGGCTATTCGCTCGCTCAGCGACTCCAGCAGCGCGGCAGTGCCATCTTTGGAGCCGTCGTTGATCGCGATGATCTCGAAATTTGGGTAGTCCAGTTTCGCCAGCACTGAAAAAGTCTCCTCGGCCTGTCGTTCTTCGTTGTGGCAGGGCACCAGCACGGAAACAAAAGGGTAGGCGCTCAGCGTGGGCGGCGCGTCGGCCAGCGGCTCCATGCGCTCACGCATCAGACGAAACAGCAGAGCGCCGCTGATCCAGTAGATGGACATCACAAAGGGATACCCAAAGCAGAACGCAAGCAGCGCGAGCGCAATATTCTCCGGATTCAGCAACCAGTCCATCCTAAAATCTTGCCGGAAAGGTGGCGGCAGAGACCGCTGGCGCCACTTTGGTGGCGACGGGCTGATTGGCAATCGGGTCATCCGGGCACCAGCCCAGTGCGGCGCCGCCGCGCGCCTGAAAGTCGCGCGTGAAGGCAATCAGCGTCTCATTGTCAGGCGCAGTTTCCTGTTCCAGCCAGACACCGATGCGCCGCGCCTGCGTGGGTGCGATAGTGCCCTGCAGCATCGCGGCTGGGAACAGACTGAGGTCGGCCACCGCGCTCGGTCGCGGGCTCATTGATTCATCTGTTTGCAGCAACACCAGGCGCAGCTCAGGACTGCCCGCGCGCACGGCGCGAAACGAGCGCAATGCCACAGCGTCGTTGCCATTCATGTTGGTGGGCTGGAGTGTCTGGCGCGCATGCGCTGTTTGCCAGGTGGCTCCGTCTGTGTCGCTGAAATCATTGAACTGCGCATCCTCCACCATCAGAGCATCGAAGGGAACCTGTGCACCGAGCTCACGGAACAGCGTCAATGTGGCCTGTTCGGTGGCCAGACGTTCTTGCACGGCACGATGCGGAAGGCGGGCAGCGATATCCACGCCGGCGCGCGTGTGCAATTGCCAGGCGATGCGCGACAAGGCATTGCCGCGCATCGGCAATTCGCTGTTCGGAAACCAGCTGGCCTCAATCTTTCCGTCCGCGCCGAATGCCACGGCGTCGATCACGGCATCAGTCGCGCCCAGCGCGCGCAAGCGCTCGATCGTCTTGCCCAGATTGGCGTCAAACTCCGCGCTATCGGCGCTCCATATCGATAGCGGATTTACACACACCAGGCGCTGTGCGGCGGGCAGCACGGGCTGAAAGCCAATGTGCGTGACCAGTTGGCCCAGTGGCGGGTTGTGGGACGGCCAATAACGCCCGATCGCCATTGGATGCTCGAGATCGGCAGGCTCCAGCCGCAAGGTCATTGCGATCGAAAAGCCCGACGCTCTGGCGGCTGCCAAGCCGGTTTCGTTGTAGCGCCCAAATGGCCACGCCAACGCTCGGGGCGCGCGTCCGAGCTCGCGTCGCATCAGGGCGCGCGAGCGGTCCAGGTCGGCTTTGACACGCGCGTAGAGAGAGCTTTCGTCTTCATTCTGCGGCACCTGCGAACCCAGAAAGCGGTGTGCAATGGCTGACGGCAGCTGAGTGCCCTGCGAATTGGTTTGCACGCCCTCATGCAGACCGTAGCTGTGAGAGGCAAACTCGATCAGGCCCGAGGCCTGCATCTCGCGCGCCTGATGCCAGCTGATGAACTTGCTGCGCGGCACCGTTTGGTCGCCATACTGCACGCTGGCGTCGGGCGCTGCATCCAGCCACGCTCCCACCAGCGTGGCCACGACAGGGATGTGATAGGCCAGGGCCAGCGGGTAGACCCGCGTGTACAAGCTGCGGTAACCATCGTCAAAGGTAATCAGGATCGGTTTGGATGGCAGCGCTTGCAGGCCCTGCTCGGCGCGCACGATGTCGTCCAGAGAAATCGCGTGCCAGTCGTTGCCACGAAGCCAGTCAAAGAATGCGACCAAACGGTCCGAAGTAATGGCATCGGCGTCAAGCTCTCGCGCGTCGTCCACAACATCATGAAATGCAATCGCCGCGTAGTTCTGTGGCGGCGCTTGCGTCTGCGACCAGGCTGTAGTGCAGGCGACAGCGACGACCAGAATACACAACAGATGCCAGCGTTGTCTCATAGGAAGCGATGCTCCAGCGTCAGGTAGACCCGACCCATGTGTTCTGGCACACCGTCGTAGAGTCGTTGAGACCAGCTCACGCCATAACGCAATGCGGTGACGGGAGAGTGCTGATATTCCTGTTCGTAACGCAGCCCGCCCGTGCCGCCGCGTGCGTAGCCTGCCTGGTTGTAAACGCCTGCCGTGACAAAGAAGCGCTGCTTCAAGCCACGCTCATAGAGACGCCAAAGCTGATGATTCACTTCGAAGCCCAAGTCGGCGGCGAAATCACTGTTGGGGTTGAAATAGGGGGCGCCGGCCAAGGTGTTGCTGGACGCGTACAAAGACCCGCGCAGCGTCAGTTGCAGACCGGGCCGGCTCAGCGCGCGCAAAGCACCCGATGCAAAGGCCTCCTGGCGGTGGTTGCCATCGCTGAAATCGAACACTCGCACACTGGCGCCGACGGAGCGGGATTCGTTCCAGGTGTAGCCGACCGATGCCGCCGCCATGTTCGCCGTGATGCCGTATACCAAGGCACGAATCGGCGTATCCGTCGCAAACTGCTCCGCGCTGGCCCCCAGCGTCCAGTGGTCATCGGCCGTCCACTGCAGCGCCAGGCTGAAGCCCGGACCCGCGAGAACCGATCCGTTTTGCCATGCCAAGGCCTCCAGGGTGAAGTCGGGCCAGCGGCCCTCCATTCCGAGTCCAATCCGATCGCGCGAATACTTTCCCTCCGGCAAGGTTGCCGACGTATAACTTGCCGCTGCCGCCGTGCGCCAGCGCTCGGCCACCGGTGACGAATAAAACTGCAGACCCAGATTGACGCCGCTGCCCAGCGAGTAGGGGCTGCTTCCTTGTTCAGTGTCGAGTGCGGTCGTGATGCGCAGTTCTGGCGCGCGGTATTGACTGAGGTCGCGTTCGCTGCGTCGGATCGCCTCGTCGGGAAGGTGCAAATTGTTCAGGGCGGCCAGGCGCGACTCGGCGCGATTCCATTGCCTGCGGCGCAGGTCTGAATCGACTTGCGCCAGGGCCACTCCAAGGTCGTTTGGGGCCAGACTGGCGGCGATGTCGATTTCTTCCTGTGCGCGCCGTGGCCAGCCACGCTGAGCCGCCACAGCGCCGAGCGCAGAGCGCAAATACGACAGTGCCGGCGCCGCCTCGGCCAGAGGCAAAAGACGCTCCCAAGCCGCTTCGGGCATCTCGGCATAACTGCGCACCAGGCCGGCGCGAACCTGCGCGTCCAGCCAATCCGGATTCGCCTCGACACTGCGGGCAATTCCATATCGACGCGAGGGTTCGCTGGAGGCTAGCATCTGGTCTGCGGTTTCAAACGCGGCGCTGAAATCCTCGTCCTCCACCTCGGCATAAAAGCGCCCGCCAACGGCCAGTTGATTGTGCGGATCTGCGGCGAGCACATCGGCATAGATGGCGCGGGCTTCATGTGGGCGCCGCAGACCGAGCAGGGCGTCGGCCTCTGCCTGGCGCACGTAGGACGGCAGCGTGTTGCCCGCCTTGCGCAGCGTGTTGACGAGCAGCAGTACCTCAGCCCAGTGCTTTCGATCGCGCAGCGCCACGGCCAGGTCTTGCCGCAACCGGGTCACCAGACCGGGATCGGGTGGCGTCAAGGCCTGCGCTTCAGCGATCAATGCCGTGATGGTCTTGATCGCGTTGTCGGTGCTGGCGAAGTGCTCTCGCGGATCCGGTGGATAAATTTGGGCACCCCAGCGCACCAGTGAGGCTGCTTTCCTGGCGCGCAACCCGATGTCTTCCGCGACACCCAATGCAGCCGATGCGCCATAGGGACCACCCAGGTCCACCAGGATGTTGGCCACAGCTTGGGCCGCTTGTGCGTTGCTGGAGTCGGCACCAAGCACCTGCGCAAAATTGCGCAAGGCCGAATAGCGGTCACCGGCGGCGATGGCCGAATGGCCGGCTTCCATGAAGGCCGCAACCGTCGGGGGAGTTTGCGCCAGCGCAGAAACCTGCGTCAGACAAGCAACAACAATGACGCTATATCCGAATGCGACAAGCGCTTGCATGGCGTCAACGTGTCAGCGTGCCCGCCACCTGCGAGAGCAGTGCACTGGCCGCTAGCAAGCCAGTCACAGGGGTGCAGGGGATTCGCATCGAAGTTAGCATATTCGCAGTTTAAGTGCTGTGACAAACAGAGTATCAATCAACCAGGCCAGAGCCTGACAGGCGACCAAGTGCATCGCGCATGTGTGCGTGGTACCGGTTCAACTCATCGGCGATTGCCCCGGTGGGTAGCAGCATTTCGGCGATCACTCGCTCCTCGCGAAGTACATCCAGTAGCAGGCCGAGTCCAGCATGCAACTGATCATGGCCTCTCAGCGCCATGCAATTGCAATCACAGCTTGGCACATGGAAATTCAGAAATTGACTCACGCAATCTTCGTCGAGTTGACTGCTCTACAAGGTTGCACGAGCATTGCACTGAGGTGCCGATCTTGCTGGTGCAACCGGAACCGTCTGACTAGACACCTATTTGTCGTTACTGGGAGTCGCTAGCGGGCTGGCCTTTTTTGCTCGCCGCCGAGTCGTCAAGTTCTTCTTTATGCCTTTATTCACCAAATAGCTGTTTCCCAAAGCACCTTCATTGCTGAAAGCTAAGCGCCGGTCGTTATCGCGTTTCCGCAATGCATCTATCAACTGGCCGTGCATCTCATACCCTTGCCACGTGTATATCTCGCCATTTCTGAGTGCGGGTGCTTCAAACGTCGCCCGGACTGGCTCCAGAATCCGCCTTTTGTGACGCTGGGCCGCTGAAACTCCGTGCGAGGCGGGAAAGGCGGGCGGCACGCTGCGTGTCTAAGGTTGCGAACGAGCGGGTCGTCAACCGAACATTGCGTGGGTCGCATCGCGTCGGTACTGGTCCAGTCAAGTTTCGAGCCGTCATTTTTCGTGTCGCTCACAAACAACCTCCATTCATATTCGATGCAATGCCAGCCATCCAGCAAGCGTGCCTTGGCACTGTTGCACTGTTGGCTGCAAATTCGGGGTCACGATGGTTTGAGTAAAAAGATCCTCTATTCTGCAGTCGGAGCGGGGGGCTGCCCGGTTTGGTAGTCGCCCTTGCCCGTCTTCATTGCCGGTTTCGCGACCAAATCTGATTGAGCGAAACAAACATAACATTGCTTCTAAAGAAGAACCTGGTGCGCGCGACAGTACTGCAGTCCTCCAAATCGCGGGGCATTATTCCAGCAGAACTTGCCTTCAGCAAAACTGATCTTGGTCCCACAGTTTGCACAAACTAATCGCCTGACTGGCTCTTCGATTGGGAGGCTTGCATCAACGGACGATGTCACCTTGTCTTGGGCATTCCCGCTCGACCTCATGTCGGAGTTTGAGGCTGGCGTGGAAATTGCAGAAGCAGGCTTCGCGTGGCGGGGCTCCCGGGGTTGCATGAAATCAGGCAGTGCCAGTAAATCCGCCGGGCGGTGCTGGCGAGCCAGCTTTTCGCCCCATTGCCGGATCGTTTCCAGACTCCGCATGTTGAGCGCGCTCTTAAGCACTGTGCCGATGCCGAGAGTTTCCACAAATTTCTGGTGCCAGCTTGGAAATTGGTCAGCCTTGATAACATTGCTGGTATCGAAGACATGGGCTGGCGGCCGTTCAATGGTGGCTCTTGGATGGAACAGGACCACGTGATGAAAATCCGGTGCCTTCTGCGTGCGCCCGACAATATCGAGTCGTTCCAGTAGCTTGCACAACACACGCTCATGGCGGCGGCTCTGCTCAATAGGCGACGGGATTCCAAATCGCTCGTGTTCATACTCGGCTGTGAATTCACCTCGTTCGTTGATAACTAGGTTACAGGCGTAGTTCTTGGTTTCAAGCAGGTAGATCTTGGAAGCGCGGTTAAAGATCAGATGGTCAATCTGAGCCACCTCCCCATCCACTACCAGGCGCAGGTCATGCAATATGACATGGGTTTCCCGATCCTTAAAGTAGTTGTCGAGGTAATGAGCAGACTCTCGTTCACCTTGAATGCCCTTTCTCAAGCGAATCAGCTCATCACGCAACCACTTTTTTTGATCTCGATCCACCAATTGAGAACGATGCAACTCCCCGAGCAGGGTCAACCGCCTTGATTTGTCATCTACCGATTTCAACAACATTGCCCTACCCTCTTGCCGATTATTTTCTGACACTTGCATGATTCTCTCATTCGAGATCAAGTCTGCAGTGCATATTCAAGGCGTAAGCTGCAGGCGGCGTGTAGATGCCTCTGAAAATGGCAGCCTTTCCGAATTTTGATGCACTTGGTTCAAGTCATTTCTCATCTGGTGAGCAGTTTTAGAAGCTCCTTCTTCGTGACAGGACGTGCGTTAGTTTCGTCGATGACATGGTCAAAATTGATGTTCATTACACCTGGGCTGTGCTTCCACGGCTCCTCAAAGTCTTCATCCTTTTCGGGACGAAGAAATCGGCACTTGCTCGGAGCAATTCTGTTAATGATCTTCAGTGCTGACACTACGTTGTTGATAGACATATGCGTAAGCTGAAGCATCAAGGCCACTCGTTCAATCGACCAATTTACCGATGTACGCCGGGACCGGATACTCCTATTTCTCTGCTCGGGCCAAAGGTTCTCGATCCGAAAGAATGTGGCGCCGTAGTTCGATTGCCCGAGAAAGTGCACGTCACTGGATGGCGGCACAACCCCCGGCTTAGACTCCACTCCCACAGCGAGGGCGAAGCCACCGGACTTGACCCGAAACCCATGTTTCAACGAGTTGTACTCATCCACTACCGTTTGATCTGTCAATTCGTTTGACAGCGACTGCCACAACGCTGCAAATTTCTCGATGGTCTTGACTTGGCGATCGGTGCCGGGTATGTATGTCCCAAAGATCGACTCCGCGATGGTCTTCCAAGAAACGGGTTGAATGTTCAACTTCGTGAATACCTTGGCATCACTTTTTGAAATGCTACTCACCAACTTGCGCAGGTCCGCGTTCGAGTACTTCCCAATCCAAGCATAGGCACACTCCGGCGCCTGCACGTAGGCTCCAATTAACGAGAACAACGTTTCAATTGCGTGGTGAAGTGAGACACGCAGTGCAACGGAGGCCCGTTTCTCGTCTTCGGAGTTGGTGTGGACAGTGAGGTTGTATTCAAAGTAATCTGCATCCAGTCCTTCGATGAACTCGATGTTGCGCTTCGCGATATCCGCATCCCACAAGCAGTATGGTTCATCGGCGACAACAAACACGGCTGTCTGCATGAGTGGCGATATCAATAGGTGCCGATGTCTGAATTCACGGGTCGCACCGGCTCAATTGCGCCACGTCCCGTGATTCAAGGTGATCTGTACCCAACGACGTTGACAGTTGCATGTGCGTTTTGACCTATATCCCGTCGGGCTGGCACCATAACAACTACTTCTTCAGTAATTGATCCAGGCTGTCCACGCCTTCTCGTTTTAGTACAGTGCCCAGGTGGGCGTCAGACCGATAGCCCTTGGCGAAGTCGTCGCCATAGGTCTTGCGCAAGGTCTTCACTTCGGTATCACTGCGCTTCTGACGAATCTCACCGTTCTGGTCACGCATGCGGCCGTCAAGGCCTTTCGGAAAATGCTTTGTTGCCATATCAATGCTCCCTAGGCCACCAAGTCAGGCAGGCCCCTGCCTGAGCAGAGGTCCTGAAAACCGCAGATGGGCCTGGACTGCGGTTTACAAATGTCATTATAATTTACTAAACTGTAAACTGTCAAAGGAGATGATGTAATGATCGGTCAACGTCTGCACCGAGCCCGAAAGGCGGCTGGATTGTCGCTGCGTGACCTTGGTGCAAAGGTCGGACTCACCCACGCCGCCATCAAAAAATACGAGGACGAGCAATCCCCACCGACCTCAACCACCCTGCTTAAGCTGGCTCGGTCGCTCAATGTGCGCACCGAGTATTTTTTTCGTCCGGAAACCATTGTGCTGGACCGAATTGAGTACCGCAAGCGCAGTTCACTGCCCAAAAAACGCCTGGAAGCGATTGAGCACGAAGTTATCGATCAGATTGAGCGCCGGATCGAGCTGGAAAACTTGTTCCCCAAGCCTCCGGTCGTGGCATTCGCGCCAGTTCGTGAATTGCCGCCTGAGATCACCGACCTGGCCCAGATTGAACGCGCCGTCGAGGTGGTTCGTAAAGCTTGGGATCTAGGCTATGACCCGATTCCGGATCTGATTGATGTTCTGGAGACTCATGGCATCCGCGTTTTCATGATCGATGCCAATTCGGACCCAAAATTCGATGGCTTGGCTGCCACTGTCAATCAAATGCCAATCATCGTGGTGGGCAGCAACTGGCCAGGTGACCGTCAACGCTTCACGCTTGCACACGAACTCGGTCATTTGATGTTGGCGGGACGACTGGCATCCGAAATTGACGATGAAATTGCCTGCAACCGGTTTGCCGGGGCTTTTCTGATTCCTCGCAAGTCAGTCGAACAGGAGCTCGGCGCTCACCGAAGCTACATCGAACCCAAGGAGCTGGCGCTGCTGAAGGAGGAATTTGGCCTGAGCATGGCGGGCATTCTTTACCGAGCACGCGATCTCGGCATTGTTTCGCCCGCGTGGCGAGACGAGCAGGCCAAGTTGTTCAGAATAAAGGGGTGGCACCTCACCGAACCAGGAAAGCGATACCCGGCCGAGAAGGCGCATATCTTTGAACAAATGGTTTTTCACGCACTGGCCGAGGACTACATCGGAGAGTCGAAGGCGGCAGAGCTTATGAAGATATCGCTGACTTCTTTCCAGACGATCCGTGCTCTGGAGGGCGGCGATGTTGCTGCTCATCAGTGATGCCAACATTCTGATTGATATCGAGATGGGCGGGCTCATCGCCCCCATGTTCAGTCTCGACTTTCAATTTGTTGTTCCTGACATCCTTTTTTTCGAGGAGTTGGAAGAGCGTCATAGCTATCTGCTCGAAATGGGTCTCACCGCAAGAGAACTTGATGAAGCGCTGGTAATGCGAGTGGCCAAATTGGCCGCCCAATATCCGCGACCCAGTCGCAACGATTTGTTTGCACTGGTTCTTGCGGCCAAGGAAGATTGCCCCCTCCTGACTGGTGACAAAGACTTGAAATTGGCCGCTGATACTGAAAACGTTGAGGTACGCGGCACGCTTTGGCTTGTCAATGAGATGGTGAGAACGGGAAAGATCAGTGTTAATGTGGCGCGCGGTGCATATCAGCGCATGCGGCTCCACGGCAGTAGGCTGCCGTGGGATATTGCGGACAAAATGCTGACTGAGCTCGACACAGGGATGGCACCGTGAGAATAGAAAAGGAATCGTTCTGCATTTGACGATCACCCGCAGACCATTCTGACAATCGGTCGAGTTCACTTTTTTGAGAAAAGAACAATGGCTGCAATACATGATTTGATCTCGCAAGTTCAGGATCCACGCCTTCGAGAACGACTGACTGCCGAATGGGTTGCTGCATCACAGCACAAGAAATTCGGCTTGGTCTTTGAAGGACATTTGCCAGAGCTTCTTCCTCTGTATGGGGCCAAGCCACGCAAGGGCGATCTGGTCTGTCGTCGCCAAGGAACATTGAAAGACGTTTGGCAGGTGAAGAGTGTGCGCGATGGGGTGGCAACTTGTGTCAAGCCACAAGATGACGCTCATCCGTCTGAGCCAACACGTGCAACGGCGGAACCGGTTAATCTTGCGTTGGACGAGTTGCTGGTCGTACGCGAATTTGGCGAACCGATTTTTCCTGCGCTAATGCCGGTGGACTCCGTGCCGAATGGCCCCAAAGATGGGCCTTGGCATACCCTGATCGAGGCCGACAACTACCACGCACTGCAACTGCTGGATTACCTTTATGCCGGCCAGGTCGATTGCATTTACATCGACCCACCCTACAACACGGGCGCACGTGACTGGAAATATAACAACGACTACATAGACAGCAACGACGGCTGGCGGCACAGCAAGTGGCTGGCTTTCATGGAAAAACGTCTGAAACTCGCCAAACGCTTGCTCAAACGGGATACCGGCGTGCTAATCGTGACGATTGACGAACACGAGGTGCACCACTTGGGGATGCTGCTGGAGAGGGAGTTCCCGGAGGCATACCGGCAAATGGTGACGATCGTCATCAACCAAAAGGGCGTAGCGCAAGGCTGCCTGTCGCGGGCCGAGGAGTATGCGTTGTATTGCTTCAACCCGGGCGTGACCTTGGGAGACCACCACGATGACTTGCTCTCGCCCGACCGCGGCGAGGCCAAGCGTTTTCAAACCCCGCGATGGGAGCGGTTGTTACGCGGCGGAACCAACTCGCGCCGTGAGGACCGGCCAGGACTGTTCTTTTCCATTACGGTCGATCCGGCGCTGCGCAAGATCATCTCGATCGGTGACCCTTTGCCACTTGATCAACAGCCCGACCTTTCGGCCACCGCCAACCGGCGCACTGCTTGGCCCTTGCGTACCGATGGCGCGTTCGGCAATTGGCGTGTCAGCCCACCAACTTTGAGAATCCTGCTGAAAAATGGCTATGTAAAGTTGGGCGGCTTTGATGAAGCACGCGGCACCTGGACCATCTTGTATCTCGGGCAGAAAGCTCAGAAGCAGATTGAAACAGGCGTGATTAACATCGCCAGTCGTGACGACACAACCGGTGAGGTGTCTGTGCAATATACCGATGCACAGCAACGCTCAATCAAGACTGTCTGGCACCGAGCCACCCACGACGCGGGAAACTACGGCTCCAGCATGCTACGCAGCATCCTGGGAGAGGGTGGAAAGTTTGCCTTCCCGAAGTCCCTCTACGCCACGCGTGACGCAGTTGCTGCTGTAGTTCGCAATCGCCCTCAAGCGCTGATCGTCGACTTCTTTGCCGGCAGTGGCACTACGCTGCACGCAGTCAACCTGCTCAACGCCACCGACGGCGGCCAGCGTCGTTGTATCCTGGTCACCAACAACGAAGTGTCGGCGGAAGAAGCTGATACTTTGCGCGGACGCGGAGTGCGCCCGGGTGATCCAGAATGGGAGGCACAGGGAATCTGTCGGTCAGTCACATGGCCGCGCTCCAAGTTCACCATCCTGGGTCGTCGTGACGACAGTACTTCCTTGCCAGGTGACTACCTGACAGGCAAGACGGTCGAAAAAGAAAAGGCACGCAACTTTACCCAGATCGGTTTTGTCGAACCAACCGCGTTGAATACCACTGCGAAGAAGAAACAAGTGGTTTCGATGATCGACGGTCTGCCGCAAACATTGGTAACGGATCCGTGCCCGTTCATCGTCTCCGAAGACCACAAGGTCAGTATTCTGTTCGATGCGTCCGCGTTTGAAGAATGGATAGAGTCCTTGGCGGAGCAGGATCACATCACCGATTTCTACATTGTCACGCCCTTCAAGAAAGTGTTCGATGGCTTGAAGGCTCAAGTCATTGAGACGCTGGGTCCCAACGTAGTGACCGAGGAAGAGAAGCGCCCGATGAGCGCCGGTTTCCCAGCCAATCTGGCGTACTTCAAGCTGGACTTCCTTGATAAGAATCGGGTCAGCTTGCGCCGTGCCTTCCGCGAGATTCTGCCGCTATTGTGGTTAAAGGCGGGATCCGTTGGCCCACGACCGGAGCTACCCAAGGGCGAACCAGAACCAGAAATACTGGCGCCCGAGGGCAGTAACTTTCTTGTGTTGTTGGAAGAAAGTCGTCTGTCCCGATTGCTCAAAGTTCTGAAAGGACGCACTGGTCTATCGCATGTGTTCATCGTGACCGATGCCGACGAGTCATTCAAAGCGATGGCTGCGGACGTTCATGAATCGGCTGGCCGTTCCAACCCCAGTCTGCAGGTCGTGCAGCTCTATCGTGACTATCTCGTCAATTTCATGATCAACAAGCATCAAGATAGCGCGAGCCGTTCCGTTGCAGAAGCTGTGACGGGGGTGCCGTCATGAAGATCACGCTGTTCGATTTCCAGAAAGATGCTCTGCATCTGCTGCGCGACAAGCTGACTGCTGCGCGCAACTTCGCGAGTTGCGACAACCCGCAAGCCATTGCGTTTTCCGCACCCACTGGTAGTGGAAAAACCATCGTCATGACGGCGCTATTCGAGGCCATCCTTGATGAACCTGATGATCAGTTGGCCTGGCCGCTGGATTGGCAGCCGCAGACTGATGCTGTGATCCTGTGGGTGTCGGACATACCCGAACTCAATGAACAGACCAAGCTCAAGATCGAGAGCAAGTCTGACCGCATCTACCGGGTTAATCAGCTGATTCCGATTGAGTCGACCTTCGATGCCGAGCGCCTGCAAGGCGGCAGGGTTTACTTCATCAACACCCAGAAATTGGGTAATGACAAGCTGCTCACCAAGGTGGCTGACGGTCGTCAATATTCCATCTGGCAGACGCTCACCAACACGGCCAAGGCCATTCCAGATCGCTTCTACGTCGTGATCGATGAAGCGCATCGGGGCATGGCTGGCGGCCGTGGAGCGCGTGAAGCGCAGACGCTGATGCAACGCTTTTTGCTGGGTTATCCTGAGGTCGGGCTCGTCAAAATGCCCCTGGTCATTGGCATTTCTGCAACACCCAAGCGCTTCATGGACCTACTCGAACATGCGCCGCACACGGTTCACAAGGTGGCCATCGCACCGGATGAAGTGCGCAAATCCGGTCTGCTTAAGGACCGCATACTGATACATCATCCCGAATCCGCGACCAGCGCTGAAATGGCATTGTTGGAAGAAGCAGCCCGACGCTGGGGCCAGATGGCATTTGCCTGGGCCACCTATTGTCGAGAGGAAGGTGAGCAAACGGTCTGGCCTGTGTTGGTCGTACAAGTAGACAACGCCACAGCAAACGCCGTCACCAGGACCAGTCTGCCCGATGCACTCAACGTCATTGAGAGCGCCATAGGCCGTCGACTCAATGAAGGCGAGGTGGCACACGCCATGCATGACACTGGCGACATGGACGTCGGTGGCCGGCGTGTGCGCAAGGTCGACGCGTCTCGAATTGATGCGGACAAGAACATTGGCGTGGTCTTCTTTAAGACCAGCCTTTCCACAGGTTGGGACTGCCCTCGTGCGGAAGTGATGATGTCATTTCGCCGCGCTGAGGACCACACCTATATTGCGCAGTTGCTTGGCCGGATGGTGCGCACGCCCCTTGCACGACGCATCGAACGCGACGCTGCACTGAACGATGTGCACTTATTCCTCCCGCATTTCGATACAAGCGCCGTGACCAGCGTCGTTGAGTCGCTGCACAACGCCGAAGACGTACCCCCATCAGAAACAGGATCGAGCCGTGATTTGGTAGTGCTGGTACGTCGTACCGACACTGAAGACATCTTTGGTGCGCTTGATGAGCTGATCACGTACCGGGTCAATGCCACCAGGGCACAAAGCCATTTGCGACGCTTTATGGCTATTTCACGCAACCTGACGATGGACGAAATTGATGACAGTGCGTGGGACCAGGCCAAGAGTCAAATCATCGGCTGGATGACTGAACAGCTTGCCGCAATGAAGGCTGCAGGTTTGTTTGAGCCGGTTGCCACTGCCGTTACACGAGTCGGCCTAAAGACGATTGCCGTGAAGAATGGCACGGGTGTGACCGAGCCCCTGCCTGACTATCTCATCGACAGTTCTGATGTGGACATTGACCGCCTGTTTGAGGAAGCTGGCCGCATTCTCAGTCACAGCCTGCACATTGAATATTGGCGTGCACATCCAGACAGGGATGCCACTGAAGTTAAGGTGGAGGTCATTGTGATCGCGCGGCATGTGCCAGCGATGTCGTGGATCACGTCGGCGGCCGAGAAAGCCTTCAACAGTTTGTACGACACCAACAAGAAAGATATCGGCAAACTGAAGGAACAACGACGAAGCAGTTACGAAAAACTGCGGCTCGCAACCGCCAAGCCCAATGAGGTTCCCTGGCACTTGCCTGAGTCCATTGATTTTCGTCGCAGGCCCACCGATCCACTTTGGGATCGTCATTTGTTCGTTGAGAGCAGTGGGCAGTTCCGGGCCGATCTCGGCACTTGGGAAGCTGGAGTATTGCAGGAGGAGCTTGCGAAACCCGAAGTCGTTGGTTGGCTGCGCAACCTGGACCGCAAGCCGTGGTCTCTGGAGATTCCCTACGAAACCGGCGGTGCTATCCACCCGATGTTCCCTGATCTGGTTATCGCCAGAAAGATCGGGAGTGCAATCACCTTGGATGTTCTTGAGCCGCATGATCCCAGCCTGGACGACAACTTCGAGAAGGCCGTGGGTCTGGCGCGGTTTGCCGAACGACATGGCGCGCTGTTTGGTCGAATTCAGTTGATTCGCAAGCAGTCATCGCCAGCTGGTGGAGAGCATTACGTGCGACTGGAAATCAACAAACAGGCCGCGATCAAGAAGTTACTGTTGATCACCAGCAATCCTCAACTCAATGCAATTTTTGACGGTATAGAAGAAGTCTAAGTACGACTCACGCGGCCGCCGCATGCGGCGCTCAGTGACTGCGTGCGGCGTCCAGCACCCGTAGAGAAAGTTCGCTCTGCGCGTCTTTTATCTGATGCGCACGGGCAAAGGCCTTTGCCGCTGCTCGTGTTTTGGGTCCGATAAGGCCGTCAGGTGTACCGGCATTGAACCCCCGCTTCTTCAGCAGCGTCTGAAGCTCAAGTACCTCGTCACGGGTAAGTGGGCGATCAGGTTTGGGCGGTGCGACCGGTGGTTGCGATTGGGATGGCGCCGGTTTGGAAATCGTGGCCGGCTGCTTCGACTCTGTCGTGGTCGATTGACCACCAAAAAGAACGACCATCCCAACGAAGAGCACACCCAGGCCGATAACCTTCCAGCCTATCCCAGGGCTGCTTTCTGCTCCAGGAATTGCTGCAGGAGCGACTTGCGGGGTCTTGGGCCATTGGTGCGATTCTTGGTAATAGACCCCGGTACCCGGAAGGCCAACGGTTTGCCGAACACCGCGTGGTCCGATATTGACATTCAAACCCGGTGGGCCAACGCCGAAGCTCACACCCGACTTACTCAAGTTCAGTCGAAAGAACTTCCCCAGAGAAATCGACTTTCGAAAGCGTATGCCCATAGGCCGGACTTTACGCCAGGCCTGATCGGTAAGTCACGCCAGTAAAGCCGCTTCGGCTTCCCTCCGCGTGACAAGTCCTGGAAGAACCCTCCCGCCGCCATGAATCCATTTGCGCAACTCCACTGCGGCACCGGGCCAGTCCATCTGATTGATGCGTCGGCGTAGCGTAGATGTCTGCAGCCGACCTGCCCCAAGGTTGAAAGTGAAATCCACGATGGCCGCAAGCCTTTGCTCGGGCTCGGTCACCAATACCGGGCAATAGCGCAGCGTGGCGACCAGCGCGGCCTTCAGGTCGGCGGTAAGATAGGTTTCAGCTTCTGCCTCGGTCACTGGCGGGTGATCTGGCTGGCACAGGTGCCCCCAGCCAATCGTCCAGTACCCTGCCGGGCAAACATACGGATACGCCCGACCCGGGTCATTCTTTGGCACCCGATGAAATCCCTCAAACCGCTTGGCCAGCACGATGGCCGCCTGCGGGATCTCCATCACGATTTCGCCCGATCCCACACCCTGCCGATGAACCAAAAGTTCAACACCCCAGACCACAATGCCTGATCCGCGCCGGTCCAAGCTGCTTGAACGGCTTCAACCCATCCCGCCCCACCATTGACGGCTGCAACGAAGGCTGTGCCCTTGGCAGTGCAGTACAGAGACATGAACAAATAGGTGATGATTGGTCGCACACTAGTCGAAAGCGCATCCGCCCACTTCACCCCTGATGGCCTGCCCTGTCCAGCCACCGCTTCCTTGAATGCCTCGATCGCGCCGGTGTTCCATGCTGCATCAGCACTGGCACCAATCTCCGCCATGCGACTGGCGCCTCGCAGCTTCTCGAACTCCAGCGCCTTGTCCTGCATCGAGAGCTCATGGCTGCGCTCGCCATTTCGATCCAGCCATTTCAGGACTTCTGGTGCCAGCCGGAAAGCGCCGCCCAGCAGTCCACCCAGTAATGTCTCGATCATTGGCCACCTCCAAACAGCTTGAGCTTCACAAACGCGCCCGCCAGGAGCGCCATCACAAGCCCGGTGACCAGCATCTTGATGATGGTAAGACCGGCAGTGCGTTTGGCATCGTTGAATGCGTCGAGCAGACCGCGCAGTTCACGAATATCACTGGCTGCTTGGGGTCCTTCAAGACCGACTTCCGATAGCGCTTGTCGGGCGCCGAGCTCTGCCACGTGCACAAGCAGCTTCTCAAATTCATCCTTTGGCAGGGAAACCATGCCATCTGTCAACATAGGTGAGTTGGTGGGTGCATTCATCTTCAGTCTCCAAAAATGCGAAACCCACCTGATGCGTAAACATCAAGGCGGGCTTCAGGGTTAACAAAGGGAAATGTGTCTTGCTTTAAATCTCGATAATCTCCAACGCCAGATTGGGCGCAACGGCTTCCAAGACGCCGTCACGCACAAACACTTTCTGCCCGATCGCGGCGCTGCCACGCGCATGGACAGTTCCACCACCTGGCAACTGCACACTCAGCACGCCGGCGCCAACTTCGATCACGGTGCCGGTCTGCAGCGGCGCATCCGGCAGCAACTGGCGAAACTGCTCGTAAACGTTATGCATAGGCTTGCACTCCCAGCGTCTGCCAGACTTCGGGCAGTCCAGCCTGCACCTGTGTGGCACGGACCAGACCGAGCCGAGTCACGCTCCCGTCCTGGTATTCAACAAAGGCGCCTGGTTCGATGATTCCAGTCTCAGTGAGGACTGGCAGTCGCAGGCTCACCTCGATCTGACGACCGGTGTCAGACAGAACCGCGATGCCACGCTGACGCGCCGCAGAGCTCTCCGTGATCAGGGAATCAACGACCATCGGCGCCAGCACATCACCTGCGGTCCCGGAGCGTGTCACCTGCCCAAGTACACCGACTCCCTGACCCGACACAAACACCCGGTTGTAGGCAGGCTTTTCCAACCAGCGCAGGGACTCGCGCTGAACGGCGTCCACTGGCAATACGAAGTCGGGTGTGACGGTGTCCCACTCCCAGGGTGCTACGGGATAGCGATGACGCACACGAAGGCTTTTGTCCGTTCGGTGAGGGATCAGGTAGCCACCGGCAGCGCTTGCAATCGCAGTGAGTGCCTCGATCCAGGTCCCCTGCTGCGCAAAAACGCCGGCTGGCACATTCCAGTCCGTCAGACCCCAATCCACGGTCCAGCCCAGCGATACGCCATTGATCGTGAGCACGTCGTCCATCAACTGCCGCGCCGTCCGAGGTCCAGCGTTGCTGAACGTCATCACCGGTGCATAGGGGGCTGCAAGCACCGCGTTCCGACCCCTGCCAGTGACTTTGATGCTCGCATCACCGAAGCTGCGCTCGCGGCTGATGCTCTCAGCCAGGACATGGAAACCGGCGCCATTCACGCTGGCCATCAACGCTACCGGCCCCGAGCCGTTGCCGGGATCAAGCATCGCCTCGGCACTTGCTGGCAGCGAGGCTTCAAAGCCCCACGTCCATGAAGCGGCATCCAGCGACAGCGACAGACTGAACACCGGCACGTCAAAGCCATCGATGACTCGGCGCAGACTCACATCATTGATCACAAAGTACACCCTTTTAACAGGAACTGTGACCACACCAGCAGGCGTGATCTCACACTGGCGCAGCCCAAACACGAGCAGCGGCGCGGAAAACGGCGGGCATGCAAACAGCAGCTGCGCACCCCAGTAAGGGATCGGCGTGATCGGCTGCACAGGCGCCACATGAATGCCCGGCCGCGGCACCCATGCCTCCCCAAACCGACCGACCCAACCTTTGCCGCGCGCCATGCCCGGACCAGCGTGATCGCGATAGCGTGAAGAGGGGCACATGCTGGCATCCTGGAACCTTGCACCGAGCCAGTTGCGCCGATCACGCAGACCATCCTGAAAGCGCGGCCGCAGCATTCCGTTCTGGGCGCGAAGCCCGTCTTTGAACGTGCCCAGTTGCTGCAGCCTGCGATCGCTCAAGCCCTCCTGCCAATTGGCATGGAGTCCGGCGCCACGCCGCTGGCCATCTTCAAACAAGCCGGATCTGCTGCCGACCGTGCGCAGCGCCTCGACAAACGCCATCCCCACCGGGATGCTTATCAGAATCGCCTCGGTGAATGCCGATTGCGCACCCACCTCCATGCGCAACGCATGCTTCTCGGGCGCCGTGATCCCCGACTCTCTGGTCGCCGCCACTTGAGCCTGTGTTTGCACACGGGCCACCGTGGGCCGCTGCGTTTGCGATTGGTACTGCACGGCCGCACTGCAGGTCAAGGACGGCAGCAAGGACCTGACAGACACCGCCAAACCCAGCACAATCGCCTGCGCACCGTTGAGCCCTGGCAACGCCGCGTCAAGTGCCACCGTCGCGTCCGGCTGTGAGCCAACACCCGCATCGTCACCGAATACCAGCCTGACAGGCAAACCGGTAACCGGATTTTCAGCAAAGACAAGATCGGTTGGCAGCCTGATGTCAGCACCAAAGACCAGAGGAACAGGCGTCGCCGTTATCGGCTCTCCACAGAAGAGCAGGTCCTTTACCACGACTCAACTCAGCGTGCTGATGCCCAGCAGTGCCCGCGCACCCGCGTAAAGCAGTGTTCCGGCTGTCCCCAACACCTTGAAATCCCCATCCCCTGCCGCATCGCTCACACTGCCATCAGCCACATGCATCTCATCCCCATTGACCCAGCGCGCCCAAAGGGCCGTTCCGGTCTCAAGAATCAAATCACCACCCACATCTGCCTGAACCAGTGTCAAGACTCCCGCATCGATAGCGCCGCAGGGCTTGGCCAGCGTGATTTCGACCAAAGGCGCGGCCAGCGGATCCCCACCGGTGGCAGGTCTTGCAGTTGCATAGAGCCGGATTCTTGAATTCTGCACACCGGTGTCGGCAAAGGCCATTGTTCCTTGTAGCCGAGCAGCGTTGTGCGCCGCCGATATGGCCAGTGTCATGGCATCAGTTCTGGAATGACCCGATCAGCAATGACAGCGCGGTAGGCCTGCGTGTAATCAAAGCTGATCACGGTATAGGTCTGGGTCGAATCGATATGCGTGAAGCTGTACGCGCCCGTTGTCGCATCGCTCCAGGTCTCTGCAATCAGAATGCCGGTGGCTTCATGGAAGAGCCTGACTTTTCGGTGTGTAGGCAAATTGGGTGTGATCTTTACTGTGCCTGTGATGCGCCCACCACCGCCGAAATAGGGATCGCGCTTTCCCGTCGCCTGCAAGCGGCTGGTGTTGCGCACGCCCACCCCGTCCAGCGCCTCTGCCGGGGCATTGGCGCCCATTCCCAATTGGGATTTAAAGCCACGGGATGCAAACAGTGGGAATGGTATTTGAGGAGCATCCCAAACCTTCACCGAATGAACCCGCACGGCACAGTTATAGAAGAACACGCCGGGCCTGAGCGTGGGCCAGCGGTAGATCCCGGAGAAAGCTGTGACGTCATCAACCAGAAACGACAGATACTGGTGCTGACCCGCGCTCATATCAGAGTCCCAGACACAGCGGAGGGTCCGCCGATCTCCTGCACTAAAGGTCAATGACCCCTGAGGAAAGACCTGATAGTTGGTATTTCCCGTAAAAGGCGATGCGCCGAACCAGTCCCAGTAATCCCAATTGCCGGTGTGGTGGGCCAGTCGCGTCCCAGAGTTTGCCACCGGGTTTGCCGAGGACATCCAGATACCAGCATGGTTGTACTGACCCGAATGATCGGAGATCATCTGCAGATCAAGCTCGAACTCACCCTTGACTGACGAGGCCAAGGTGGTCAGCTCCCAGATGGTCTGATTGCCCGATGTTGTATCGAGGTCAACCGCCTTCTCTGTCGCGTTGTAAGTGACACTGGGGCTTCCACCGCTTTGCGCCAGAGTGGCAAACGCACTGGGTATGCCCGCATCAAAACTCTCATCCAGAATCAGTGCCATGACTTACCACCAGGGGCCTGTGATATCGAAGGCCAGCATGGAAAGTTCCTGGTAGTAGCCGTTGCTGGCACCGGCCTTGACCACCAGGAACTTGGAACCCGGGTACCCCACAACATCCGTGATCACATCCAGATGGTTGTAGCTCGGTGAGTTGTTGTGTATCCACATCATCCCCGGCAGCTTGCCGCGCAAGTGGTTGTTTTCCTGCTTGAGCAGGACCGGGTGCAGGATCAGACTGTAGTCAGGTCCGTTGGGCCAAAGAATACCGGTGGAAGTACCCGACACACTTTGCAGGTTGTTGTTGGTGTTCAAAGTACAAAAGCCAACGCGCACATTCGAGCCCACCTGCGTGTAGTCCCGCATCAACAGTTTGCCGGTGTAGTCCAGCGTTCTGGGGAAGGATTGAGAAGCATCAGGTCCCTGGTTCAAAGACGCGGCGGCTGGGACATAGGCATCAACGTGGGCTACAGCACCGATCTGGAAGCTGGCACGGTCACCTTTACGAATGTGACGGGCTACAGCCAACCGGTCACGATAGAGCACCGCATTGAGGACATGGCCGTGGTGAGTGAAGCGCAGATCAGTGGCGAGCTGACATTCACGAGAGCGCTCACGCACAACTATCCCATCACCAACCCACCGACCAGCTATGTGAGCAGCGCCCTGATCTCGGCCGATCTCAAGGCTCGGGTCAGCATCCTCTTTGATCAGCAGACCTGGAACGGCACGACCTGGCTTGATGCGGTGAACGGCACTGCCGCAACTGGCACGTACAACGATGTGCTCGCACCGATCGTTGTCACCAACAAGGGCGCCATTACCGAGCGCTGGGCTTTGCAGTTCACCAGCACCACCACCTTCAACCTGATCGGCGAGCACGTCGGCGTGATTGCGATTGGCTCCATCAATTCCGATCTCGCGCCGATCAATCCCGCAACCGATGTTCCCTACTTCACGCTGAACGCGATCGGCTGGGGCATCGGTTGGTCAGCAGGAAACATTCTGCGCATCAACACCGTTGGCGCCATGTTTCCGGTCTGGGTGGTTCGCACGATTCAGCAGGGTCCCAACACAGGAACTGAGCACTCGTTCACTTTGCTCAGTCGCGGCGACGTCGACCGGCCCTGAATCTATTCCACTCCCAAATCATCCCTGTCGTTGTTGTCTCGCCTTGTCGTGCAGTAGCACTGCCTGCGGCTCGACGCCTAGACACGAATGATTTGGAATTGGAATCAAACCCCATTCTTAAAGGACTATCGCCATGACACTGCCCGTCAAACACTTCCACAGCAACATGCAGGGCGCCCCCCAACTGAGTAACGACTGGGGCTGCATGACCGCGCTGCTCGATGCCTGCCTTGTAACTGGCTTCAACACCAAGGCGATCAGCGGCATCACGCGAGTTGGCACGGTGGCTACGGCCAGTATTGCCGCTGGCCACTTGTATGAAGTCGGCCAGGTGCTCGCTGTCAGCGGCGCAGATCAGGCGGCCTACAACGGTGAGGTCTGCGTTCTGTCCGTCACCTCCACGACTTTCACCTATGCGGTCACTGGCAGCCCGGTGACTCCGGCCACAGGCGCATCGCTTTCTGTCAAGGTAGCACCCCTTGGATGGGAAATTGCATTCACCGGTACCAACAAACGAGCCTATCGCAGCCCCAATATCCTGAGCAGCCGGCCCTACCTGCGCGTGGACGACGGTCTTGATCCGGTTTGGACCACCGCCTATGCCAAATACGCCAAAGTCACCATGGCCCAGGGCATGACGGACAACGTAGGTGGATTGCATGGCGAGACCAGGAACCATTGGGACATTGCATTTCTTGCAAAGGGTGTCAGCCGACTCTATTTGACGGACAGCGCGTTTTGCTAGAAGCGTTCTGGCTGCGTGACTGAAGGAAACAAGACTCATAGCGACTTCTTGAAACCAAAGATCACTTCTTGTGCTTTGGCAAGTTGCTCTGGCGACATGTCCTTGATCAGCTTGGTCAGAGAACTCTTGGTTGGGCCTTTGGATGGGCGACCTAGCTTGGTGGACGTTTTCGCCTTTTGATCGAGCTGCGGGCCGGTGATGTTCGGGTCAAAGTTGTCCAGAAAGACTTCGATGACGGCGCCTTGGTTGACATCGTAGCGATCAGCAATCTCTTTGAGCTTGTCCTTGTGCTTCGTACTCAGGATCATCGTGTAGCGGGACATGCCCTTGGACTCGTAGTAGTCCTTGCCGCTTTTGGTTGTGTTTTCGTCTGCCATTGCATACCCCTTGTTAAGTTATGCAGATTATAGTGAAAAAAAAGTTATGCAACTTTACGTTCAAAGCCTAGCGCACGAAAGTCGAAGTCGCGTGGAACAATGTTCTCGCCGAAGCCCTCGGTGTCCGTGATGATCTGCTTGCGCTGGTTGGCGTGGTTCTTGGTGTGATTGTTGAACGGATCATTGAAGTCGATCACGAAGGCGATGTTTGGGCCACGCTTTTTGCAGCGAAGCCCACGACCGATTCGTTGTCTTAGGGCCACCTCTGCTTTGCCACCTCCGGCGAGTACGATCAAACCCACTGCGGGTACGTCTACACCGACATCCAAGATGGTTGTACCTATCAGCACATCAATTTGGTTGGTGGCGAGCTTGTAGAGGGCTTTCTTGCGCTCTGTTTGGTCATCTGCGCCCTGTATGTACTCTGCGCGTAGCCCTTTTGCTTCAAATAGGTCGAGGAGGATGTCTCCGTGGCGCTTGTGCTGCGTCAGAACCATGCTGGATAAGCCATAACTGGAGGCGCGAACCACTTCATCTGCAATATGCAAATTGCGTTCGACGTTGTCCACGATGCCGATGCGGTACGCGGCGTCCCAAGGTGAGGAGCGGTGCAGCTTGGGCGGGCTGGTTTTCAGATCGACGATCTTGAAGATTGGGGTCGCGAGAATGCCACGGTCGATCAGTAGCTTCTCAGAGACCTTGATTGCGATCGGGCCGGAGCTGGCCATCAGACGCATGTTGGCTTCTTCGTCGTCCTTCATGAAGGGCGTGCCGGTCAGGGCCAGGCGGTAATTGGCGTTCTTGCAATGCCTGAGAACCTCAAAGAAGCTGTTGCCCGAGGACTCGTGTGCTTCTTCAAGGATGACGAACTCGAAGATGGCCAGAAGGCGGATTGTTTGCTCGCGAATGGCGACCTGCTCGCGGTGGCGCTTGGTTGCTTCAGCCATCATGGGCTTAGCTGCTGCTGTCATTTGCTTGGAATGCTTGTCGATCAGGTTGGCCAGGACAGTTTTGCTGACGCCGGCCTTGCGCTGTGCTGCAATAACCTTGTCGTTGGCTTTGCTCTTTGACTCAAAAAGGCGCTCGAACTGCTTTTCGATGGTGGATTGCTCCAGGCGCGACATCAGGGTTTGAACCATGCCGACCGACATTCTCTTGATCGAGCGGTGTCCATCGTCGTCCATTGATCCGAACTGACCGTCACCCAAGACGGAACAGGGAACCTTGAGGTCATGCTCGAAGGCGTCCTTCATCTGGTACATAAGGATGCCACGGGTCGTCAGGAACAGGGTAGGGCGGTTCAACCTGGCATAAGCCAGGCGAGCGATGCGGGACTTGCCGCCACCTGTTGCTACTTGGGCAATGATCTGGCCGTGCTTTTCGAGCTTGCGCATGAACGCCTACATTGCCGACATTCGCGTCAAGAACAAGGAACTCGCTGCGTCCCTCTTGACCGACAGCACCGGCGCCTTCTTTACCGAGCGTCAACGCATCCAAGCTGAGAACCAGACAAAGCTGGACGCCGAAGTCAGAGATTACGGCGCAAGGGAAGCTGCCGCCAAGAGAAGCGGTATCGTCGTCGAAGGCGCACAAGAAGCTCACAATCAGAGAATGGCACTGTTGACCAAGATGACACCAGAACTGCTTGCAACCTACACCAAGACGACCGCTGACACGGCCGCTGCGGTAGCCACAGACCTTCTCGCTGCGTCGGCCAGTCAAGCTGCCGTGGCTCTGGCCACGATGGGTGCCGGTGGCGGTATGGGTTCGGGCATCGGACAAATGTTTGGGTTTGGCGCAGGTAACCATCAAGGGCGCCTGTCTGCATACGACGACTAGACAGGACATCGGTAAGGGCGCCTGCGGGCGCTTTTACTCATGCCCTGTGCTGCCTTGGCAAATTCCTTAGCTTCGGGTCGAACCTATTTTGGATTTCGTTTTGGGTTTCGGATCGGAAAGAGGATTGGAAATCCGTCAGGACGCAGATCGGCGAAAGTGAAATCGCATAAATCGCCAAGGCGCGTACCACATCAGCGCATAAGCCTATAAGCACCTGCGCATATATCGACATAAGCAATTGCGCATGTCTGCTTGCTATTTGTTCGATAGCACGCATAAATACCCGAATAATGCGCATAAAGTCAAGTTATTTAATTTGCATTTATTTTCTAAATGTTGCATAAAGCATACAAATAAATGCGCATAACTAACTAGAATTAAAACCGCACCAAAGCAATACCGCTAAGGGCAAAACGGAAGAATCAAATGAACGCCACCCGCACAAACCCGCTTTTTACCGCACTTGCTACCCGTCTTGCTGCATGTATCGAATTTGGTCTAGTCAATCAAGTTGACGCAATGAGTACAATAATTGACAAGACAAGCGAGAAGCTACTATCACTCGCACAAGACAAAATGACCAATACCGATTTTGACGCTATCGCTACCCGTCTTGCTACAGTTGACGATACGGGCAAAGGGCTAGAGCAAGTCAAGACAATTGAAAAGGTTGTAAGACTGTGCAATGCAATTGCACTCGATCTTGAATCAGGTCTGTGCGGGTATATGAAATATACCGCACTTAGCACACTGCAAAATGGTAACGCGATAACTGTGCGCGAAAACGTCTGCGCACTGTCTAAAGTAGCGCATCACGATAGCGATATTTTCGCTGTGCGAGAAGGGTTTAAAAACCTTGCACGCTACAGCGTCGGTACTGGTTCAAGTCAATCATCGCAGTGTCGTCAAGTATTCAACCTGTGCGGTTTTTATGAGTCATTTGGTCGTGGTTGCAAGAACGACAAACCCGAATTAAACGCATACGGTATCGCGACCCTTAACAAACTGGTTTACAAACAGATCAACGCATAAGCATCAACGAATATAGAAACCCTTCATACCGAAGGGTTTCTAGTTAAGCGAAGTCTAAGAAAAATTTCATTCGACCTGGGGGCCTTGCCTTCCTCGTTCCGACCTCAATTCCATCATCCTTATACTCCCAGGCAGGAACCAGAAATTACCCTATCCTTATACCCCTGGCTTCATTGTCGAACCTCCTGAGAACCCTTACTCCAGCCTCTTCAGCGATTCCAACCATGTGCCGTGTACCTGTGCCTCCCTTGAACGCCACAACGAGTTCTGGATTGCCCTCTCTGAGCATTTTGCAGTTCCTCACAGGGCCGGCGCGGTTTCCGTACCTGTCCCAGTCGGCATCGAAGGTGAGAAGTGAAATGGCATTCTCGTTTGCCCAACGTCTCCCAAGTCGATCTGCGCCTGGGGCGCCACCTTCAATGACTTGGGTGATGTGGAGCTTTCGATGGATTTGACCGAGCGTCTGATCGACGTAGTCCCAGTCCGTGAAGTCGCGGCCGCCGCAGACCAGGACTCTCACCAGACCTCTCCATGTTGGTCAAGGTATCGTTCAGCTTTCTTGGCTGGCTCTACGAACTGGTCTGCCATGTTCTTCTGATCCTCTGGCGTGCAGTTGTCCCAAACGCTTTTGGCCATCGCAAGATCGGCGTCGAAGCCGCAGCGTTTCCTCAGATCAAGGTAGCGTTCGTACTCGCTCATGCCTTGACGATCAAGACATCAATGCAGTCTTTGCATTCAACATCCATCGTGTAGAGTTCAAAGTCGTCAGGAAAGATGTCGGTGGCTGGGAAGTGGTGGTATTTCATTCTGTGCAGGATTTCAAACTTTGGCTGCATCGGTTCCAATGTTAACGGCTCCTGCTCCGGTGCTGCCAAGGCTTCGCGGAGAGCGGTGATTGATGATTTGCAATCTTCATACATGGAGGCGGCGGTATTGCCTGGTGTTATCGAAAGCAAGTGCAGCACACGAGTTTGCGCATCCAATGCCTGCTGCACAGTCTCACGATCAATCTGCATGATGTTCTCCCAATGCAGCACTGGTAGCGGTAATCGAGTAGCCACACTTGGGACACTTCAAACAGTCGATCATCTTGCCTGGACCACCTGGATTGATTGTGCAGCCTCTCTCAGTACCGTCTTGACCTGGAAAATCTGGTGAGCCATGGACACCTTTTTCGGAGCCCGAGCCCCGTTTGATTCAGCGCTGCCAACCAAGAACGAGATCGGTAGTGGCAGTGGCTCAAACGCCTATGGCGGTTGGCACAAGTGGTATTACGCCAAGACGGACGGTGGCAATGCAAACGGCCATACAGATAGCGGATGGAGTAGTCCCGGCTCACGCCCATGCCTGAGAGGACATCCTCGTCCGGCGCACGCCAATCGACCATGACCTGGCTGGCACCAAACAGGGCTGGTGTGAGCAGCCCCGCGCTGCCCGCCGCCGCGTAGAGAGTCTCAATAGAGAGCATCAGGCCATCGTGAGCTTGACCAGCACACCCGGGCGGTGGCACATCGGCAGCGGATTGCTCTGCGTGTGCAAGTCGGTGCCGCGCTCGAACTTGCGGGGCTCCTGCTTGGCGTACAGAACCTGACCGAGGGTGTTGACGGTCTCGTTGAAATCAGCCGGGGCGATGTAGGTGCCGAAGGTGTCCACCGTGCCCAGCGGAAATGCATGGGCCTCACCGGCAGCAATAAAGCGACGCACATTGCCATCGATGTCGCTGGCCTGACCACGGTATTCCTCGAATGTGAGGCCACCGAAAGAGAAGGCCTGGCGCACGTCATCGCGCAGCATGGCGCCCTGGGCGTAGTATTCATAAGCCTTGTTGACCTTGGCGTGACCAACCAGCTTCTCGAAGAACTCGGGCGAGCACAGGCAGTGAATACCGGTCATGAACTCGCCGCGCAGGTTGTCGTCCACATGGCGCAGAACTTCCAGGCAGTTCTTTCTGACGTCGGTGCTCTCGGTGTTGAGTCCGAAGCTGACAGTCTTTTGTCCGATCTCAAATTCGTTGTACAGGTTGTAGATCTCAGACCCATCGGAATCCAGGATCGCCCCCTTCAAGGCGCCCATACGCAGATGCTCCAACGTCAGCGCATGCTTGTTACGCATGCGCTCCAAGTGACTGGCAAGGACCGTGGCCACGGTTTCCATCTCGGTCTCGGAGCCAAAGGCCCGAATGCCTTGCACTTCCTCGGGTAGGACCACATCATCATGCGGAATGTGCGGCACCACAAAGGAGCGGAGCTTGCGTTTGTCGCGAAGTCCTAGCGAACTGGGGCTGCCCACCGGCAAGGTCGGCAGCAAATTGAGCGTGCCATTGCGCTCCTCGACCAGGATCTGGCGAGAGCGCACGGGCTTGAAGGGAAACAGGTTCATCTGATCGAGCCGACCGTAACGGTTGGGCAGCAGATTGATGGCCAGGGTCAGTGCGGCCATCGAGAAGCCGGGATTGTTGAATGGGTTTTGCATGAATGATCTCCAATTGAGCGAAACCCACCTGGCGAATCAACACCGAGGTGGGTTTCAGGGAAGGACGAAAGAAGCGGCTACGCGAATGAGGACGGCAAACCGAATCAGGCGCTGGTGCGAATCAGGATGCCGATATCTTCAAGGTGGCGCACTGCAGCCTTCTTGACATCAGCATCGATGCCTGCGGGCCAGACAACCAGCTTTTCTGCAACCATAGCGTGACGCGCCAGCAGCAAGGCGTCTTCGCGGTCGATCAGCGTTGCATCGATGTCGCCGAGCAGGATGCCGACAGGGGTGTCGGTACCATCGCTCGCGGCCGGATCGAAAGCCTGGTGCTTGTCGTCTGCGACTCGGCGGCCGAGCACCGTGCCCATGGGCAGGTTCTGGCCGGCGGCAATCGTGATCGCGCTGCGTGAATAGAACTGGGGTGCTTCAAACTTGAGAAGATCTCCCAGCGTGGGTAGTGAAGTGATGAAAGGCATGGATTACTCCTTGGAGTTGAGTTTTTTGACGGCCGCAACAATGGCGGACGTTTGTGGCGAAGCGCCTGCGGGCAAATTGCCGCTAGTGCCGGTACCGGTGGCAGCGGGCAGCGTGGACTGGATTTCCAGCGCGTCGCTGGCCGAGGCTCGTGCCTCGATCAGACTGCGGCGGACTTCTGCTTCGGTCTTGCCGGCAGCGATGAACTGCGCGGCGCGGTCGGGGCAACCTGCGATCAGGCACATCTCGGCAATGGCCTGAACGCTTTTCTGCAGGGACTGAGTGGCGGCCTGCGCTGCGTCCTTGCGGGCTTCGTTAATGAGTTGCGCCAGGGCTGCGGGATCCGCAGCAGGGCCAGCATTGGCTTGCACTGTCGCCGCTGAATTGGGCTGCGCGGGTGCCGCGGTGGCACTCGCAGCGTTCGCATCAGCGGATGAATCGATGATGGGGTCGGGATTCTGTTGAGGCATAAAGTTCTCCTTGGTTACCTCGTTTGAGAAGAGTTGGTTCGGTGTGGAATCGGAATTGGTTTCAGGACTTGCGCGAGCCAGTGCCGTACCGGCCCGCACCGACAACAACGGGCTGCGCAGTCGGTTCGTCAGGAAATGGCTTTTCATGTCAGCCACGGCGGCGTCCAGACTCAGCACACCGTCGGCCAGACCGGCCTTGACAGCGTCCTCGCCAAAGAACAATGCCGCCTGCGTACTGCGCACTGCATGCGGTTTGATGCCTCGCATCTGCGCGACTTGATCGGTGAAGATGGCATAGAGCCGATCGACTTCCGCCTGCAGACTGGCATGGGCCTGAACCGACAGTGGCTCATGGGGCGAGAAGTCGTTCTTGTGCTCTCCGGCAGTAATCGCCGTGTAGCGCAGTCCATCATTTGCATCCCTGGCCGACTGGTCCACATGCAGTGCAATGACGCCAATCGAACCCACACCAGCGGTCTCAGTAATAAAGAGTCGCTCGGCACTCGCTGCAATGGCATAAGCAGCCGAGAACGCCGCGTCGTTGGCGACTGCCCAGATGGGCTTCTTCTCACCAGCGGCGCGAATGCGGCGAGCGAGTTCAAACACACCTGCCGCTTCGCCACCAGGGGAATCGATATCAAGCACGATGCCCGACACACCAGGATCGGCAACAGCGCTGTCAATCTGATCGGCGATGGCCGCATAACTGGTCAATCCCGATTCAACCTGCAGACCGACGGTGCGCTTGACCAGACTGCCGTAGATCGGAATCACGGAAATACCGGTGTGCGCAGCATCCATCGCTGTCAGATCAATGGTGGAGGCCGCGGTTGTGATCCTGCTGGACTCCATGGTGGTGGTCGCCTGTGTCGAAGAATCACGAGAAGTCAAATGCAGATCTGGACTCACAGACATGCGCGGCAGAAGCACCGACAGAATCACGTCGAGCTTGGCGCGGGCAATCAGAAGCGGTGTGCCGAACACGCGGCACGCAAAATGTGGCAACAAGTAACTCTCCTAGATTGAAGTGCTGTCGGGGTTGGACGCAACGGCGTCCACAGCGGTCGTCTGTCCCGGTACAGGCCTGGTTGCTGAGGGCTGGTCGTAGCGGGGATCAGAATCAAAAACCAACCCGAGTTCATCAGCGCGTTGGTTGTCTGCTGCGATTTCGCGATCAATATCTTCGGCGTCATAGCCAAAGCCCGAGATCGCCTCCGACCTGGACATCAGTCCGGCCCGAATCGCGGTCAGCATGGCATCAAACTCCTTCTTCGGATCGACCCATTGCCAGCCCTGCGGGATCCACTTGGCTGCCAGGTACTCGCGACGTCGGTTGGCAAAGCCGGGCAAGCTGATTGCACCTTCAAGCACCGCCTGCTCCAGCCACGCCTTCCAGATCGGTCGGCACAACTGGTGCACGATGACACCATGCTGAATGGCTTCGCAGCGCCGCCTGAATTCCAGCAAGCCAGCCCGGATGGAGGAGTAGTTGACTTGCGTGAGGTCCCCAGTGAGCATCTCGTAGGTGATGCCCATGGCTGCAGCCACCGCCCGGAACTGCATGCGCAGGAATTCCGAATAGCTCGCACCCACGTCCGCTGGCTGGCTGAACTTCACATCCTCGCCGGGCTCCAGGAACTGCAGCGTTCCCGGCTCCAGACCGGCAAGCGACACTCCATTGCCATCCGCCGGTCCTTCGCCCATCAGGTTGTCTTCAGGCGCCATGCGGGTGATGAAGCCGGCAAACATCGCTGCCGTCTTTTTGCGCACCAGCTCCGCATCGTCGTACTGGTCGAGTTCATTGAGTTTGACCAGGGCCCGGGCGAGCCAGGGCTCACCGCGGATCTGGCCGGGCCGCAGGGGCCGAAACAAGTGAATGATTTCCGCCGCAGGAACGCGCACCGTGTCCATCCCTCCGGCACCCGACA